>JAFKES010000158.1 GCA_017308495.1 Afipia sp. | reverse complement strand
CGTCCGTTCCGCGCCCCGCATCACTCCGCCAGCATGGCGGCGCTGACCGGCGGCGGCGCGCGGGCGAAACCCGGTGAGATTTCGCTGGCCCATCACGGCGTGCTGTTCCTCGACGAATTGCCCGAGTTCGATCCGCGGGTGCTGGATTCACTGCGCCAGCCGCTGGAGAACGGCGAGGTGGCGGTGTCGCGCGCCAACCGCCGCGTCACCTATCCGGCGCGGGTCATGCTTGTGGCGGCGATGAACCCCTGCCGCTGCGGCCATGCCTATGAGCCGGGCTATGCCTGTCCGCGCGGCCGCAGCGAGCGCTGCACCGCCGACTATCAGGGCCGCATCTCGGGCCCGCTGATGGACCGCATCGACCTGCGCATCGAGGTGCCGGCCGTCACCGCGGCGGACCTGCTGCTGCCGCCGGCCGCGGAAGGCTCGGCGGAGATCGCCGCGCGGGTGGCGGCCGCGCGCGCGATTCAGCTGGCGCGCTATGCGGCGCTGGGACTGGGCACGATCCGCACCAATGCCGAAGCGCCCGCCGCCGTGCTCGACGAGGTGGCGCGGCCCGATGCCCCGGGCCTGGCGCTGCTGCGCGAGGCCGCCGACACCATGCGCCTGTCGGCGCGCGGCTATCACCGCGTGCTGCGGGTGGCACGCACGCTGGCCGATCTCGACGGCGCGGCGACGGTAGCGCGCCGGCATGTCGCCGAGGCGCTGTCCTACCGCGCCCTGGCGGAGGACCTGCGCCGCGCGGCGTAGCGCATGCCGCCGCACATCCTGCATGGGCTGGCGGGCTGGCGGCAAAGCCGGACTCGCATGGCCCTGACCAACTGCCGAACCTGTCCGCATGCAATCCGGCGCGGCGACCGCCGCGCGCAAACGCTCTGGTAACGATCTCTCTTTACACTTCACGAACCATAAGCGCGCCGCCGTCGCGGCCGGTGGATCGTCCGTTGTGTGAGTAGCGTGTCATGTTGCGTGTCAAGATTCTGGCTTCGGCCGTCCCCCTGGTTTTCGCCGGAATGGTCGCCGGCGGCGAACTGCTCCCCAGCGACCAGCCCTGCATCGCGCTCGGCGCAGCCTCGCTGCAGATCGCCGCGGCGCCGTGGCAGGGTCAGCTTCATGTCAGCTTCACTGACGATCCCGCCGCCGCCACGGTCCGCGTCCAGCTTGTGGACGATGCCAACATCGCCGACTTCGCCGTGATCGACGACGTCCGCACCGCAGACGACGGAACTTGCCGGGCCACCGCCGCGACCACCTTCGTGGAGATCGCCGAGCGCAGCACGCCGGCCGATCCGGTGATCTATCTCACGCATGAATCCAATGCCGACTACCGGGTGTTCGTCCGCTCGCGAAGCTTCACCGCGCGCGACGCAGCCGCGCTGGTGGTGAGCGCGCGGCGCAACGCCCGCCTCGCCGACCACGCCACCTGACAGCGGCCTTGACCAACCGTTTACCATGCCCGGAGCGACGCCCTGCATGACGCCGCGCCGCAAGCACTTCGCAACGTCCCCGACGCATCCTCGCGCCAACAGGCCCGGATTCATCCGCCGGCCGCGGAGCTGACCCGAATGTGGCGTTCTCCACGCATCAAAACGCGCTATCGCCGCTGGTCGCGCCGACATCCTCGGCTGAGCTACATCCTGCGCTCGTTCATGATCTTCTCCGCCACGTTCGGCGGGGCCTACGGCTTCATCAGCGGCAGCCGCAGCGAAACCTCGGGCTACGACCCCCAGGCCTTCGCCCTCGGCGCCAGCTTCCTGTTCGCGATCGCCTGTCTGGCGCTGGCGGTGCTGTCGATGCGGATGCGCTGGCTGCGCAAGAAGATGCATAAGATCGAACTGCATAACGAAGCGCTGGTGGATCGCAACTGGGAACTGAAGGTCGCCGAGGACCAGGCCCGCAGCCTGGTCCAGTCCCAGGGCGACCTGATCGTTCTGCGTGACGGCAGCGGCTGCATCACCTCCGTCAACGACGCCTTCTGCGCGCTGGCGCAGACACCGCGTGACGCCCTGATCGGCACGCGCTTCGCGCTGCCGGTGATCGCACAGGGCGACGCCGCCATCGCGGCCGACGGCACCCGCATGCACGACCAGAAGATCGACAGCGCGCTGGGGCCGCGCTGGATCGCCTGGCGCGAGGGACTGGTCCGGACCGAGGCCGGCCGCCCCGCCGACATCCAGGCGGTGGGGCGCGACGTCACCGACCGCGTCGCCAGCGAACACGCGCTGGCGGAGGCGCGCGACCTCGCCAATTCCGCCAACCGCGCCAAGTCGCGTTTCCTCGCCATGGCGTCGCACGAAATCCGCACGCCGCTGAACGGCATCATCGGCATGACCGGGCTGCTGCTCGACACCCCGCTCACCCCCGAACAGACGACCTATGCACGCGCGGTCAAGACCTCCGGCGACGCGTTGCTGGCGCTGGTGGAGGAGCTGCTCGATTTCTCCAAGATCGAGGCCGGCAAGATCGACCTCGACCATCGTCCCTTCGCACTCGGTGCGTTGGTCGAAGACATCGCCGAACTGCTGGCGCCGCGCGCGCAGGCGCGCAAGCTCGAGATCGCGACCTATGTCGACGAGCGCCTGCCGGCGTGCGTGAGCGGCGATGCCGCCCGGCTGCGGCAGGTGCTGCTCAACCTCGCCGGCAACGCCGTCAAATTCACGCCGTCCGGCGGCGTCGCACTGATCGTCGAGCCGGGGCTGTGGCCCGGCGAGATCAGCTTCCTGGTCCGAGACACCGGCATCGGTATCGCGCCCGAGGCGCAGCAGCGCATCTTCCGCGAATTCGAACAGGCCACCGACCGCACCGCGCGCAACTACGGCGGCACCGGGCTCGGCCTCAGCATCAGCGAGCGCATCGTCCGGCGCATGGGCGGCCGCATCACGCTGGAAAGCGTCGAGGGCGAGGGCGCGACCTTCGCGTTTTCGATTCCGCTGGCCACCGCCGATGACGATGCAAGCGCGGCACCCGCCATCGCCGTACCCGATCTCACCGGCAAGCCGGTCATGCTGATCGCGCCGCCTAGCGTCGAGGCCTCGCTGCTGGCGCGGCGGCTGGAGCGCTGGGGCGCGCAGACCTGCAGCCTCACCGATCCTTCCGTCGCAACCGTGCTGCTGCCGGAGCGCAGCTGGCATGCGGTGCTGGTGGACCACGCGATGGGCGCGGCCGCGATGCAGGCCATTGCCGCCCTCGCTCGCCACCACGCCACTCATCGCATCATGATGGTCACGCCTCAGGCACGGCGCGACCTCGATGCCGCCACGCGCGAGGCCTTCACCGGCTATCTGGTCAAGCCGCTGCGCGCCGCCTCGCTCGCCGCGCGACTCACATCGTCCGGCGCGCCGCTGGTGCCGGACATGACCGCGGACGACGCCGCGTCGATCCCGGATGCGACCGCGCCGATGGCGCGCACGTTGTCCATTCTCGTCGCCGAGGACAACGAGATCAACGCGCTGCTGATCCGCTCGCTGCTGATCCGGCTCGGCCACCGCCCGGTTCTCGTCACCGACGGCGAGGACGCACTCGAATCCTGGCTCGCCGCCGATATCGCCGGCACGCCCTACGACGCAGTACTGATGGACGTGCAGATGCCGAAGCTCGACGGCATCGAGGCCACCCGGCGCATCCGCGCGCGCGAGGCGGAAAGCGGCGCGCGCCGCACCACGATCCTGGCGCTGACGGCCAACACCCTCGCCGACGATCGCGCCGCCTGTTTCGAGGCCGGCATGGACGGCTTTCTGGTCAAGCCGCTCGACCGCGACAAACTTGAAGAGGCGCTGGCGCGCGCCGCATCGAAGGGGGCGGTGGCCGTGGTCTGATCGCAACGGCGACTGTCATAAATCCGTATCGCCCCGCGGCTAGTGATGCGACCGAAGCCGCAGCATCGAATCATGACCTGCGGCGGCGAGGACGCCCATGCGTGGCCACCGACCGGCGGGTCCGAAATCCGCTGTAGAAACTGATCCTGTCACGATCGGCGCGGCCACGATGCCGCTTCACGCCCGGCGCCAGCATGCGCTGGTGCGGATGCTGAAGCCGGACACCGCGCGCTTCGCCGCTTCCGCCGCCGCGACATGGCTGAAGCCGGCGCTGCGCGGCGCGCCGCTTGGTCCTGCGCTTTCCATCCTTCCGCAAACTCCGGCAACGCTTGGCCGCATCGGTTCGCTGGAAGCGCGGCTCGCCCGCACCAAGGGCGACGTGAAGCGGGCGCAGAAACTGCGCTACAAGGTTTTCTACAAGCACGGCGGCGCCATTGCCGATGCCGCAACGCTGTTGGCGCGCCGCGACAAGGACGCCTTCGACAAAATCTGCGATCACCTGCTGGTGGTCGATCATGCCGCCAGGCCCGCGCTCAACGGCCGGCCGCCGGTGGTCGGCACCTATCGCCTGCTGCCCCAGGATATCGCCACGCGGCATGGCGGCTTCTACACCGCCCAGGAATTCGACATCGCCGGCCTGATGCAGCGGCAGGCCGGCCTCTCCTTCCTCGAACTCGGCCGCTCCTGCGTGCTGCCATCCTACCGCACCCGGCGCACGGTCGAACTGTTGTGGCACGGCGTCTGGAGTTACGTGCGCCGGCACGGTCTCGACGTGATGATCGGCTGCGCCAGTTTCGAGGGCACCGATCCCGACCGGCTGGCGCTGCCGCTGTCGTTCCTGCATCACTTCGCGACGGCGCCCGAGGCCTGGCGCGCCGGTGCGCATCCCGCGCGCCGCGTCGACATGAACCGGATGGCGAAAGATGCGATCGACACCAGGGCCGCGCTGCGGATGCTGCCGCCCTTGATCAAGGGCTATCTGCGGGTCGGCGCGTTCGTCGGCGACGGCGCGGTAATCGATCATCAGTTCGGCACCACCGACGTTCTGATCGTGATGCCGGTGTCCGCCATCAGCGAACGCTACCTCGGCCATTTCGGCGCGGATGCGACGCGCCACGCGATAACGAAAACGGCCCTGGCAGCTAAAGCCGCCGCAGCGACACCGTCTCGATGACGTGGTCCGGACCCTTCTTGAGGATCAGGGTCGCGCGCGGCCGTGTCGGCAGGATGTTCTCCTCGAGATTGACGAGGTTGATCCCGTTCCACAATTCAAGCGCCTTGGCGGTCGCCTCCGCGTCCGACAGCACCGCGTAGCGATTGAAATAGGAGCGCGGATCGGCGAAGGCGGTGTTGCGCAAGGCGAGAAAGCGCTCGACATACCATTCGCGCAGGATCGGCTCGTCGGCATCCATATAGACCGAGAAGTCGAAGAAATCGGAAACGTAGGGCACGGCGTTGCCGTCGCGCGGCAGCCGCCCGGTCTGGAGCACGTTGACGCCTTCCAGGATCAGGATGTCCGGCCGATCGACTTCGACCCATTCATTGGGCACGATATCGTAGGTGAGATGCGAATAGACCGGGGCGCGCACCGGACGCCGCCCGGCCTTGATGTCCGACAGAAAACCGAGAACCGCCGACAGGTCGTAGCTTTCGGGAAAGCCCTTGCGCGTCATCAGCCCTTCGCGCTCGAGCACGCTGTTGGGATAGAGAAAGCCGTCGGTGGTGACGAGATCGACTTTGGGCCGCGGCGACCAGCGCGCCAACAGCGCTTGCAGCACGCGCGCGGTGGTGGACTTGCCAACCGCCACCGACCCGGCCACGCCGATGATATAGGGCATCTTGCGGTCCTGGATGCCGAGGAATCGGCGCTGCGCCACGAACAGCCGCTGGGTCGCTTCGACGTAGAACGACAGCAGCCGCGACAGCGGCAGATAGATTTCCTCGACCTCCTTCATATCGAGACGATCGTGAAGGGAGCGCAGCCGCGCGACCTCGTCGGCGGTGAGCGTCATCGGCGTGTCGTCGCGCAACGTCGCCCACTGCGCCCGCGTGAACACCCGGTAAGGGTTGTACTGGACCTGATGGTCGGCTCTCGCATCCATGATGCCACGCCCTCCTCGCCGGCATGGCGCGGGCTGAACCCGCGCGCCGGATTGCCTCACTCACGCTTGCGCGCGGCCTTCTCTTCCAGTCCGGACATCTGCGTCCGCTGCGCCAGCACGTCTTCCACCTCGGACAACGCGACGCCGCGGGATTTGAGCAGCACCAGCAGATGAAACAGCAGATCGGCGCTTTCCGCGATCAGGTGGTCGCGATCGTTCTCGACCGCGGCGATCACGGTCTCCACCGCCTCCTCGCCGAGTTTCTTGGCGCAATGCTCCGCGCCCTTGTCCAGCAGCTTGCGGGTATAGGACGCCTCGCCGCCCGACGCCGCGCGGGCATCGATGATCGTGGCCAGATCGTGGATCGTGAAACGGGTCATGGTGTATTTCTATCACGTCCTGCTCCCGGCGGGGAGCGCTCGGCATTGATACGATCGGCCTGGATTCTCACGGATCGAGCCGCATCGGCAGCCCGGCGCGGGCCATGTGCTCCTTGGCCTGGCGGATGGTGAACGTACCGAAATGGAAAATCGAGGCGGCGAGCACCGCCGTGGCGCGACCATCGCGGATGCCGGCTACCAGATGATCGAGATTGCCGACGCCGCCGGAGGCGATCACCGGCACGCGGACGCTGTCGGCGATGGCGCGGGTCAGCGCGATGTCGAAGCCCTCGCCGGTGCCGTCGCGGTCCATCGAGGTCAGCAGGATCTCGCCGGCGCCGAGCGCCACCACTTCCTGCGCGTATTCGACGGCGTCGATGCCGGTCGGCTTGCGGCCGCCATGGGTGAATATCTCCCAGCGCGATCCGCCGCCGGGGCGCGCCACGCGCTTGGCGTCGATCGCCACCACGATGCACTGGTCGCCGAATTTCTCCGCGCCCTCGCGCACCAGTTCGCGCCGCGCCACCGCCGCCGAATTGATCGACACCTTGTCGGCGCCGGAATTGAGCAGGGTGCGGATATCGTCGAGGCTGCGCACGCCGCCACCCACCGTCAGCGGCATGAAGCAGGCTTCCGCCGTGCGCCGCACCACGTCCAGCATGGTGCCGCGATTCTCATGGGTGGCGTTGATATCGAGGAAGCACAGTTCGTCGGCGCCGGCCGCGTCATAGGCGATGGCGGCCTCCACCGGATCGCCGGCGTCGCGCAGGTCGACGAAGTTGACGCCCTTGACGACACGGCCGTCCTTGACGTCGAGGCAGGGAATGACGCGAACTTTGAACATCAGGCGGCCGTCCGTGCACTTTTGATCAGCGCCAGCGCTGCGGCCGGATCGATGCGCCCATCGTAAAGCGCGCGGCCGGAGATCGCGCCTTCCAGTTTTTTAGCGCGCGGCGTCAGCAGCGCCCTGACGTCCTCGATGGAGGCGAGGCCGCCGGAGGCGATCACCGGGATCGAGATCGCTTCCGCCAGCGCGATGGTGGCGTCGAGGTTGAGGCCCTTGAGCAGGCCATCGCGCGCGATGTCGGTGAAGATGATCGCGGCCACACCGGCGTCTTCGAATTGCCGGGCAATATCGAGCACGGTGACGGTGGAGGTTTCGGCCCAGCCTTCGACCGCGACCTTGCCGTCGCGCGCATCGAGGCCGACCGCGACGCGGCCGGGAAACTTCTTCGCCGCTTCCTTCACCAATGCCGGATCGCGCACCGCGGCGGTGCCGATGATGACGCGGCGGATGCCTTTGGCCAGCCATGCTTCAACGGTGGCGAGATCGCGGATGCCGCCGCCGAGCTGCACCGGAAATTTCACGACCTTGAGCATGGCCTCGACCGCCTGAGCGTTCATCGGCTTGCCGGCGAAGGCGCCGTCGAGATCGACGACATGCAGATAGTCGAAGCCCTGGCTCTCGAAGGTTTTCGCTTGCGCGGCCGGATCGAGATTGAACACGGTGGCGCGCGCCATGTCGCCCTGTTCGAGGCGCACGCACTGGCCGTTCTTGAGATCGATGGCGGGAAAGAGGATCACGGCTTCCACTTCAGAAAATTCGCGATCAGAGCAAGCCCGAAGCGCTGGCTCTTTTCGGGGTGAAACTGGGTGCCGATGGCGGTGTCACGGCCGACGATCGCCGTCAGCGGCCCGCCATAGTCGGCGCGCGCCACCACATCGGCCTCGTTGGCGGCGCTGAGGTGATAGGAGTGCACGAAATAGGCGTGACGACCCTTGTCGCCGAGCGGCAGCTTGTCCAGCACCGGATGCTCGCGCACCAGATCGAGCGTGTTCCAGCCCATGTGCGGGATCTTCAGGCTCTCGTCGCGCGGCGCGATCTTCACCACGTCGCCGCCGATCCAGCCGAGCCCCGGCGTGGTGACGTATTCCTTGCCTTGCGTGGCCATCAATTGCATGCCGACGCAGATGCCGAAGAACGGCCGCGCCTTGACGCGCACCGCTTCGGTCAGCGCCTCGACCATGCCGTCAAGGGAATCGAGGCCGTTGCGACAATCGGCGAAGGCGCCGACGCCGGGCAGCACGATGCGGTCAGCGCGAAACACGATATCCGGATCGCGCGTCACCATAATCCGCGCCGGCTGCTCCAGCGCGCGCGACGCCCGCTCGAAGGCTTTCGCCGCCGAGTGCAGATTGCCGGAGCCATAGTCGATCACGGCGACGGTCATCGCGGCGCTCCCGGTTCGGGGAACAGGCCGACAATGCCCCGCGCCGGCGCGAGGGACGACCGCGGCAGCGGCGGCGCGGCGTGGCCGCCAGAACGCGCAGCCGCCAGCTCACGGCGCTCGAAGAAGCGGCGCTCGGCCGCCTCTTCCGAATCCGCCACCACGATGTCGAGCTGCCGCCACTTGCCGCGCGACAACTTCCAGCGCCGCAACGATCCCGCTTCCAGCCCCAAGAGCAGCGCGATGATTGTCATCACCACCAATTGGGAAAAGGAACCGGTGCCGAGCGCCCACATCGCGGCTTCGAGCGCGGCCGTCAGCACGAGATAGCCGATCAGCGCCAGCCACAGCCGATGCCAGATCAGCCACAGCGCCGACAACAGCGCCGCCCAGACATAGAAGCCGTCGCGCACGAAGACGAGCCGCTCCGGCGCGGCGCGCAGGTCGGCGCCGTCATCGTTGGTGCGGGCGTGAACCGTATAAACCGCCATGATCGTTCTCCGGACTGTGGTCGCGCGGCGCAGTGCGAGCCCGCCTCAGCCGCCGATCTGTCCCTTGGTGGACGGCACCTCGCCCGCCGCGCGCGGATCGATCGCGACCGCGGCGCGCAGCGCGCGCGCCAGACCCTTGAAGCAGGATTCGGCGATGTGATGGCTGTTCTCGCCATACAGCGTCTCGACATGCAGGGTCACCCCCGCATTGAGCGCAAAGGCATGAAACCATTCGCGCACCAGCTCGGTGTCGAACTCGCCGATCTTGTGGCGTGGGAATTCGGCCTTGAACACCAGCACCGGGCGGCCGGAAATGTCGATCACCACCCGCGTCAGGGTCTCGTCCATCGGCATGTGCACGCCGGCATAGCGGGTGATGCCCTTCATGTCGCCAAGCGCCTGCTTCACCGCCTGACCGAAAGCGATGCCGACGTCCTCGGTGGTGTGGTGGAAATCGACATGGAGGTCGCCCTCCGCCAGCACGGTGAGGTCGATCCGGGCATGGCGCGCCAGCAGATCCAGCATATGGTCGAAGAAACCGATCCCGGTCGCCACATTGACGATGCCGGTGCCGTCCAGATTGACCGACACCTGGATGTCGGTTTCCTTGGTCTTGCGCTTGATGGTCGCGGTGCGCATCGAACATTTTCTCCGGCCCAAACGGGCGCATTGCAGGCGGGCGGGCTGAAACCGCGCCCTTTTAACAGGCGCATGACGCCTTCGCTACTGCGGGATGGCGCGAAATTCGGCCGAGTTTTCAGATATGGTGACCAAGGGCCCCGGTCCAGCCGGTTTGCAAGCGGGCGCTTCAGCCCCTAGATCAGATCGGCAACGAGGTTTTTCATGTCCCTATCGCAGTCCCCCGCCCCGCAATCCGAAATCTGGCACGGCACCACCATTCTCACCGTCCGCAAGGGCGGCAAGGTGGTGATCGGCGGCGACGGGCAGGTCTCCATCGGCCAGACCGTCATCAAGGGCAACGCCCGCAAGGTCCGCAAGCTCGGCAAGGGCCAGGGCGCGCATGAGGTGATCGGCGGCTTTGCCGGGGCCACCGCCGACGCCTTCACCCTGTTCGAGCGGCTGGAGGCCAAGCTGGAGCAATATCCGGGGCAGCTTACCCGCGCCTGCGTCGAACTCGCCAAGGACTGGCGCACCGACCGCTATTTGCGCCGGCTCGAGGCGATGATGATCGTGGCCGACCGCGAGGTGTCGCTGGTCCTGACCGGCACCGGCGACGTGCTGGAGCCGGAAAGCGGGGTGATGGCGATCGGCTCCGGCGGCAATTACGCGCTGGCCGCCGCCCGCGCGCTGGCCGATTCCGAGCACGACGCCGAGACCATCGTGCGCCGCTCGCTGGCCATCGCCGCCGACATCTGCGTCTACACCAACCACAACGTGACCATCGAGACGCTCGGTTCATGAGCGCGACGGACAGCGCGCCCTCTCCTGTCGCGCTGACGCCGCTGCGGGGAGCCGTGATCGCCGTGGCGCTGCTGGCCCTGCAGGCGGCGGCGCTCTACGCCATGGGCCGCGTGCCGATCTGCACCTGCGGTTACGTCAAGCTGTGGCACGGCACGGTGCTGAGCGCGGAGAATTCCCAGCACATCGCCGACTGGTACACCTTCTCGCATATCATCCACGGCTTCCTGTTCTACGGCCTGACCTGGCTGTTGCTGCCGAGAGCATCATGGATCGCGCGTTTGCTGGTGGCGATGGTGATCGAGGGCGGCTGGGAGCTTCTGGAAAATTCTCCGTTCATCATCGAGCGCTATCGCGCCGGCACCATCTCGCTCGACTATTACGGCGACAGCATCGTCAATTCCCTGTCCGACACGCTGGCGATGATGACCGGCTTCATCGCGGCGCGAAAATTGCCGGTGATCGCCACGGTCACGATCGCCGTCGCGCTGGAAGTGCTGGTCGGCCTGCACATCCGCGACAACCTGACGCTGAACATCATCATGCTGCTGCATCCGTTCGAGGCCATCCGCCAGTGGCAGAGCGGCCCGCCGATCATCTAGTTGCGATCATCTCAACGCTTGCGCCCGATCCCTCCCGACAATAGCTAAGGCCCATGACCGACTTTTCTCCCCGCGAAATCGTTTCCGAACTCGACCGCTTCATCGTCGGCCAGCACGACGCCAAACGCGCGGTCGCCATCGCGCTGCGCAACCGCTGGCGGCGCCAGCAGCTCACCGGCAGCCTGCGCGAAGAGGTGCTGCCCAAGAACATCCTGATGATCGGGCCGACCGGCGTCGGCAAGACCGAGATCGCGCGCCGTCTCGCCAGGCTCGCGGCCGCGCCGTTCCTCAAGGTCGAGGCGACCAAGTTCACCGAGGTCGGCTATGTCGGCCGCGACGTCGAGCAGATCGTGCGCGACCTCGTCGAGGTGGCGATCCTGCAGACCCGCGAGCGCAAGCGCAAGGACGTGCAGGCCCGCGCGCAACTCGCCGCCGAGGAGCGCGTGCTCGACGCGCTGGTCGGCGCCAACGCCAGCGCCGCCACCCGCGATTCGTTTCGCCGCAAGCTGCGCGCCGGTGAGCTCAACGACAAGGACATCGAGGTCGAGACGCAGACGGGCGGCGGCGGCCTGCCGATGTTCGAAATTCCCGGCATGCCGGGGGCGCAGATGGGCGCGCTCAATCTCGGCGACATCTTCGGCAAGATGGGCGGCCGCACCAAGACGCGACGGCTGACGGTGGCCGATTCCCACGAGATCCTGGTCAACGAGGAAAGTGACAAGCTGCTCGACAGCGAGCAGGTGACGCAGGAGGCGATCCAGGCCGTGGAGAACAACGGCATCGTCTTCCTCGACGAGATCGACAAGATCTGCGTGCGCGATGGCGCGCGGACCGGCGACGTCTCGCGCGAAGGCGTGCAGCGCGACCTGCTGCCGCTGATCGAGGGCACCACGGTGTCCACCAAGCACGGCGCGGTGAAGACCGACCACATCCTGTTCATCGCCTCGGGCGCGTTTCACATCGCCAAGCCCTCCGACCTGCTGCCGGAATTGCAGGGCCGCCTGCCGATCCGCGTCGAACTGCAGGCGCTGACCCGCGACGACATGCGCCGCATCCTGACCGAACCGGAAGCCTCGCTGATCAAGCAATATGTGGCGCTGATGCAGACCGAGGGCGTCACGCTCGACATCACCAATGACGCCATCGACGCGCTGGCGGACGTGGCGGTGGCGGTCAACGCCACGGTGGAGAACATCGGCGCGCGGCGGCTGCAGACGGTGATGGAGCGCGTGCTCGACGAGGCGTCGTTCCACGCCCCGGACATGAACGGCCAGACCGTCACCATCGACGCCGCCTATGTGCAGAAGCACATCGGCGACCTCGCCAGGAACACCGATCTCAGCCGGTTTATTTTGTAAAATTCAGGTCGCGATCAATGCAACAACTGCGGATGGTCATACGCGGGCTTGACCCGCGTATCCATCGACCATCACGCAGAAATCTCACGACGGATGGATTGCCGGGTCAAGCCCGGCAATGACAATGAGGCGCTACCGCGCCCGCCTGATCCGCACATAGAGCGCGCCCGCGCCACCGTGCCCGATATGGGCTTCCTCGAAGCCGACCACGAGGCCGCGCAACTCCGGCGCGCCGAGCCAGTGCGGCACCTGCCGGCGCAACACGCCGCGCTCGGACTCCGAACCCGTCGTGCCCTTGCCGGTGATCACCAGCACAAAGGTCAGGCCGTCGTTCTGGGCGCGGTGCAGGAAGTTCAGAAGCACGCGATGCGCCCGCGTCTGGGTCATGCCGTGCAGATCGAGCCGGGCGTCGATATCCTTGCGGCCGCGCGACAGTTGCGAGCGCTCGCGCCGCCCCAGCGCCGTCAGCGGCGGCGGCGCGGCGACTGCCGGTTTCGGCGAGACGACGACGGACGGCATCAATAGCAGCGCGGGCGTTGCCGGCGCGCGTTCCGGTGCTGGCGCCGCCGTATCGTGATGGATCTCGATCCGGTCCTCATCCGCGGCGCGCTTGCGCTTGCGCAGCGGCCTGGCCTGCTTCGCGACGCTCTCCCACAGGTCGCGCTCCTCGCGGCTGAGCACGCGCTTGCGGCGGGTTACCCGCGGCGGATCGAGCACCGGTGGACGCTTCATGGCCGCGGGCGGGGCGCAACATCGCCGCTGGCGGCGGCGGCCGGTGCACTCGCCGGGCGCTGTTCGGGCAGCGGCACCGCTGGCGCAGGCACAGCCGCCGGGCTGGCGGCGGGTGTCGCCGTCGTGGGCGCACTGGCCTTGTTGTCCGACGTTCCCGCCGGCGCGGTGATGGCGGTGGTTGGCGTTTCGGCCGGCTTCACGGACGGCGCTGCGGGCGCAGCGTCCTTGACCGCAGTCTTCGCAGGTTCTCTGGCTGGTTCGTTCGCGGCTTCCTTGGCGATGTCCTTCTGCGGAAACAGTTTGGCGATGACGGCGGAAGGCCGCGCCTGCGGCAGCGGCATGGTCTTGCCGCGCGCCACCGGATCGAGGCTCTTCGGCAGCAGCATCACGAAGCGCGCCGGATTTTTCAGGCGGCCGGCGACGCGCCCCGCCTCCGCGCCGGCGCCGAAATAGATATCGGCGCGCGCCGGGCCGATGATCGCCGAGCCGGTATCCTGCGCCACCATCAGGCGGCGGAACGGCGTGGTCGATGTGTCGGATTCGAGCGGCAGATCGCCGGCGATGAAAAACGGCGTACCATAAACATGCAGCGCCTTGTCGACCGCAATGGAACGCCCCGCAGTCAACGGCACGCCCTGCGCGCCGACGGCCTCGTCGGTGGCGGAGAGGCCGACCTCGCGGAAGAACACATAGGAGCGGTTATGCCGACGCAGCTCCTTCGCGGCGTCGGGATTCTGCTCCATGTATTCGCGGATGCGCTGCATCGACATCTGCTCTTTGGGCACGATGTTGCGCTCGATCAGAACGCGGCCGACCGGCGTGTAGGGATAGCCGTTGTGCGCATCGTAATTGAGCCGCACCATCGAACCGTCTTCGAGCCTGACCCGCGCCGAGCCCTGAATCTGCATGAACAGCAGATCGGTCTGGTTCTTCAGCCACACCACTTCGAGCCCGCGTCCGGCGATAGCGCCGTCCTCGATCTCGCCGCGGTCGTAATACGGCACCAGCTTGCGGCGGCCGATCTTACGGAACACCTGACCCTTGTTGGGCATGCCGCCGCTGGCCTGCGAATAGCCGCGCACGAACAGGTTGGATGGACGGCGGTAGACCGGCACGGTGTAGACATCGGTCTCGACCCGCGATCCGTCCACGATCGGCTCGTAATAGCCGGTGACGAAACCGGCGTCCTCGCCGACCCGGGAGATCAGCAGCGGCACGAATTGGCGCTCGAAGAAGTCGCGGGCTTTGCCGCTGTCGGAAATATTCTCCGCGCGGGCGGTCATGCAAGGATCGCGCAACGAGGCGCCGAGCGCCTTGGAATCCGCCAGCGGGCCGCTCTGCGCGGCGATGGGCTTGCAACTGGCGCGGAATGTTTTGAATGCCGGCAGCGGATCGTCGTCGGACCATCCCGCCACTTCGCGCCAGCTCAGCGGCGTGTACTGGCTGCCGGGAAATTCCAGCGGCCACTCCACCGGGCCGCGGTGTATCGTCGTCTCGTGAGAGGCCGGCTTGTGCGCTTCCGTGGCCGGCTGCGCCCGCGCCACTGAGCCGGCGAGGATGGCGCCAGAGAAGATTGCGGCCCCGAACAGCGTGGCCGCGCGCGCGCCATGCAGGCCGGCGCGCTTACTGGCCGCTCTCGGTGCCAACCAGCTTCCAGTTCGGATCGCGCGACGCGGTGTCCCGCGCGAAGGTCCAGACGTCCGTGACATCGGTGAGCTTTTCCGGGTTGCCATCGACCACCGCCCCCGCCTTGTCGCGCGTCACCGAGATCATCTGCGACACGAAACGAACCGTGATCTGGGCGGCGCGATCGCGCAGCCCCGCACCGACGATGTCCGCCTTGTCGATGGAGGCGAACCGCGTCTCGACCTTCTCGCCGCGCTGCTCGCGGCCCTTGATCGCGGCGTCAAAGCCCTCGAACACCTCGGGCGACAACAGATCCTTCAGCGCGCGGCGGTCGCCGTTGGCGAAGGCCAGCACGATCATCTCGTAGGCGCCCTTGGCGCCGGCGATGAAATGCTGGGCGCTGAACGACGCATCGCCCGCGGCGACCTGATCGAGCCCGGTAGCCAGGGCGGAACCGGCTTCGGCGACGCCCTTCCAGCGGTCGGGCGCCGACACCGGCTCGGCGGACGGCGCCAGCGGAGCCTGATCGATGGTGCGGCCTGGCAGCGGCACGACGTTGTCGGCGGTGTTGCCCCTCAACACCGTCGGCGCGCCGCGCTCCATGGGCGGGCGCTCATCGCCGGTGCGCTGGCCCAGAACGCTGCGCAGCCGCAGAAAAATGAAAACGGCCAGAGCCAGAAAAATGATCGTATAGATATCCACGTCGCATCCGCTTTCTGATCGCTGCCGCAGGCTGCCCGTCAGACTTTCCCGCAACGGGAAGGATCGTCTCCGGACCAGCTGACAATATGTAGGCACGAAACCCGGTCAAGCCAACTCCGCCATATGCCGCGCCTCGTGGACAGTCCGCAGACGAGGTTAAAGCAGAATATTGCGGCAATTTGGGCCAATTCTAGCCGATCTGGCGCTCGCGGCCAACCTCAGGCGGCAGATTATGGCCCATCGTCCTTGTCGAATGCGGCAAGCCTATGATAGCCACTCGCCCCGGCGGGGAACGGTCCCGCGCCCGGTGGCCGCCGCCACCTGATCGCGGACCACCGCCCCTCATCCACCGGCCGCCACGCGGCGGCGTCATCCTACGTTCTCGGAGAGATTTCCATGACCAACGGCAACGGTTCACCTTTCGAGAACGGGGCTCCGCCCCAGCTCAACGTGCTGGCGCAGTATATCAAGGATTTCTCCTTCGAGAATCCGAACTCGCCGAACTCGCTGCAGACCCAGGACCAGCAACCCTCGATCAGCATCCAGATCAACGTCGCCGCCAACACGCTGGACGAGAACGATTACGAAATCGCGCTCGCCATCGAGGGCAAGGCCGAGAGCGGCGAAACGCTGCTGTTCAGCTTCGAACTGATCTACGCCGGCGTGTTCCGCATCCAGAACGTGCCGCAGGACAGCCTGCATCCGTTCGTCATGATCGAGTGCCCGCGCCTGCTGTTCCCGTTCGCCCGCGAGATCATCGCCAATGCGGTGCGCAACGGCGGGTTCCCGCCGCTGCTGCTCGATCCGGTGGATTTCGTTGGCCTCTATCGCCAGAACATGGCGCGCCAGGCCGAACAGCAGCAGGGCAAGCCGAGCTGACCGGCCGGTGATTCCGCCCCGGGGCTCACGAGTCCCGGGTGTATTCGTTCCAGACCGGCGAGCCTCCGAGCGTCGCCACGAACGCGGCGTGGGCGGCGATCTCCGCCTCGCTCAAGCGCGGCGCCAGCGGCGTTTCGCGTTGCCGCCGCGGCCCGTCCGCAGCCACGGCAATCTCGCGGCGGGTTTCGGACGCCAGAATCAGCTGCGACTGCCGCGCACCGATGAGATCGATATAGACCTCGGCCAGAAGTTCGGCGTCGAGCAGCGCGCCGTGCTTGGTGCGGCGGGAATTGTCGATGGCGTAGCGCGAGCACAAATCGTCGAGCCGGTTCGATACGCCGGGATGCTTGCGCCGCGCCAACGTCAGGGTATCAACCAGACGTTCGCGCGGAATCGCCGCGCGCTTGATGCGGTCCAGCTCGGCATTGATGAAGCCGATATCGAACGACGCATTGTGGATGATCAGCGGCGCATCGCCGATGAAATCGAGAAAGTCGCCGACCACCGCCGCGAACAGCGGCTTGTCCGCCAGGAACTCGGATGACAGCCCGTGCACGGCGAACGCCTCCTGCGGCATGTCGCGCTCCGGATTGAGATAGACGTGATAGGTCTGCCCGGTGGGCATGTGATTGACCATCTCGACGCAGCCGATTTCCACCAGCCGGTCGCCGCGCAGCGGATCGAGGCCGGTGGTTTCGGTATCGAGAACGATTTCACGCATGACGGC
>JAFKES010000157.1 GCA_017308495.1 Afipia sp. | reverse complement strand
AGCGCCGACAGGAATGGAATGTTGTGGCGGATACCGTCGACATAGAACGCATCGAGCGCATTCGATTGCGCCTCGATGGCGGCGGCGCGCGACGGCGCGTGGGTCACGAGCTTGGCGATCATCGGATCGTAGTAGATCGAGATTTCGCCGCCCTCCTGCACGCCGGTGTCGTTGCGCACGGTGATGTCGTCGGTCTTGCTCTCGGCGGGTGGACGATATTTCACCAGCCGGCCGATCGACGGCAGGAAATTGCGGAACGGGTCCTCGGCGTAGACGCGTGATTCCACCGCCCAGCCGCTGAGCGTGATATCGTTCTGCGCCAGCGTCAGCTTCTCACCCGCCGCGACGCGAATCATCTGCTCGACGAGGTCGATGCCGGTGACCAGTTCGGTAACCGGATGCTCGACCTGGAGACGCGTGTTCATTTCGAGGAAGTAGAAGCTCTTGTCCTGGCCGGCGACGAATTCCACCGTGCCTGCGGAGTCGTAGTTCACGGCCTTGGCCAGCGCCACCGCCTGCTCGCCCATCTTGCGGCGGGTGGCTTCGTCGAGCAGCGGGCTCGGGGCTTCCTCGATGACTTTCTGGTTGCGGCGCTGGATTGAGCACTCGCGCTCGCCGAGATAGATGACATTGCCGTGCTTGTCGCCCAGCACCTGAATCTCGATGTGGCGCGGATCGACGATGAACTTCTCGATGAAGACGCGGTCATCGCCGAACGACGCCTTGGCTTCCGCCTTGGCGAGGTTGAAGCCCTCCGCGACCTCCGCCGTCGAACGGGCGATGCGCATGCCCTTGCCGCCGCCGCCCGCGGAGGCCTTGATCATCACCGGATAGCCGATTTCGTCGGCGATCTTGACGGCATGCTTGTCGTCTTCGATGACGCCGAGAAAACCCGGAACGGTCGAGACCTTGGCCTTGGCGGCCGCCTTCTTGGATTCGATCTTGTCGCCCATGGCGGCGATGGCGTCGGGATTGGGCCCGATGAACACCACGCCCGCCGCCGCCAGCGCCCGTGGAAACGCCTCGCGCTCGGACAGGAAGCCATAGCCCGGATGTACCGCCTCGGCCCCGGTCTGCCGGCAGGCCGCGACGATCTTGTCCATCACCAGATAGCTTTCGGCCGCCTGGGGCGGACCGATGAACACCGCCTCGTCAGCCATTTCGACATGCAACGCATCGCGATCGGCCTCGGAATAGACCGCAACGGTCTTGATGCCCATGCGTCGCGCCGTCTTGATGACCCGGCAGGCGATTTCGCCACGATTGGCGATCAGAATCTTTTTGAACATGCTGGTTTTCTTGATCAGTTCTCGTGTCGAAGGCGGGAGGCAGCCGGGCTGCCGGAGCGGAGGCAATGTGGCATGGGCGGCAGCCCGTAACAATTCTGTCGCAGACAAAAACTAAACCGGCGGACGGTCAGCCCGATCGTACCGGGCGCTGACCGCTCCAGCAAAGAGACCCCCATGCGCCGCACCATCATCCTGTTTTCCGCCGGTTTCCTGACCCTGTGGGGAACCGGCCTGCCACACGAGGCTTTCGCCCAAAACAACCGGCCCCGCAACCTGATTCTGTTCGTGCCGGACGGGCTGCGCGCGCTGAAGGTGACCGCCGAAACCGCGCCGGCCATGGCCGCGCTGCGCGACAAGGGCGTCAATTTCAAGAATCCCCACTCCCTGTTCCCGACCTTCACCATGGCCAACGCCTCCGGCATGGCCACGGGACACCACCTCGGCGACACCGGCACCTTCAGCAACTCGATCTATACCGGCCACCCGGTGGCGGTCCAGAACGGCACCGTGGTGCCGTTCATCGAGCACGATCAGGTTCTTCGCGATGTCGACGAGCAGTTCAACGGCGACTATCTCAACGAGGAAACCCTGCTGAAGGCGGCGCGCGACGCGGGCTACAGCACCGCGGCCATCGGCAAGGTCGGCCCGACGCTGCTGTTCGATCACACCGAGCGCACGGGGACCGGGACCATCACCATCGACGACCAGACCGGTGCTGTGGACAAAAGCGGCGCGTTGATCGGCATTCCACTCTCCGACGATATGAAGGCGGCGCTGACCACCGCAGGCCTGCCGCTGGTCACGCCAGGACGCGGCGACAACGGCAAGGCGGGCGACGCCGCGACGCCCGGCACCCACGCCGCCAACGTCAAGCAGCAGGCCTTTCTCGCCGACGTCGCCGCCAAGGTGGTGCTGCCGATGTTCAAGGCCCGCAACAAGCCGTTCGTGCTGGTGTTCTGGTCGCGCGATCCCGACGGCACCCAGCACAATCAGGGCGACAGCCTGAACAGCGTCGTGCCCGGCATCAACGGCCCGACCTCCCTCGCCTCGATCCGGAACGCCGACGACAACCTCGCGCAGTTGCGCAAGGCGCTGGACGATCTCGGCCTCGCGGCCACCACCAACATCATGGTCTCGGCCGATCACGGCTTCTCGACGATCTCCAAGGAGAGCAAGACCAGTTCGACCGTGACGGAGAGCTATCCGGATACGCCCGCTGGCTTCCTGCCGCTCGGCTTCCTCGCCATCGACCTGGCCAAGGCGCTCGGCCTGCCGCTGTTCGATCCCAACGACAAGAACGCCGCCGTCGGCAAGGGCGCGTACCCCAAAGCCGGCAACGGCCTGCTCGGCAAGGACCCGCTGAAGCCCGATGTCGTGGTCGCCACCAATGGCGGCTCCGATTTGATCTATCTGCCGAAGAGCGACCGCAGGCTGGCCCGGCGCATCGTACGTGCCCTGCTGGCGCAGGACTATGTCAGCGGCATCTTCGTCGACAACCGGCTCGGCCGCATTCCCGGCACGCTGCCGCTTTCGATCCTGAACCTGAAGGGCAACGCGGTGACGCCGCACCCGGCCATCGTGGTCAACTTCCGCTCCTACGCCAGCGGCTGCGACGAGCCGACGCTGTGCTCGGTGGAGATCGCCGACACCGTGCTGCGCCAGGGTCAGGGCATGCATGGCAGCTTCAGTCGCGGCGACACCATGAACTTCATGGCCGCCATCGGCCCGGATTTCAAATCCGGCTATGCGGACGAGTTGCCGGTTAGCAACGCCGATGTCGGCATCACCGCCGCTCATCTGCTCGGCCTGACGCGCAAGCCGAACGGCACGCTGATCGGCCGGGTGATGACGGAGACGATGCCCAACGGCGTCACGCCCAAGGGCTTCACGGGCACGATCGTGTCGCGCCCCGCCGCCAACGGCCTGCGCACGGTGCTTCAGTTCCAGCGCGTGCTGGATCAGCGCTATTTCGATGTGGCGGGATTTCCGGGACGAACCGTCGGCCTTCCGGCCACGGCCCAGACGACAGGCGCGCGATAGCGCCTGCCGGGTCGGACCTCAGATGTTGAGGTCGAAGAAGTTCGGCAGCGTCTGCACGATCGGCAGGGTCGCGGCTCCGATCAGGGTTGCGACCAGCGCCTTGAGCGCGCGGTTGCTGCGGCGCTTGCCGCGCATCTGGCCGGCGATCCACTCCAGCACTTCGGTGTTGACCCCGACGGCGGTGGTCGGCGCCCAGCTCTCGATCGCGGTGTCCGGCGACAGCGCCACCGCGCGCGACGGCACCGGCAATCCCGATGCCGCGGCCGCGTGATGCACGATCGCCTTGGCGAACAGATCATCGAACAGACCGTCGTCGGCGCGCTCGGACGCGGCCTCGTTGATCTCGAAAAGGGTTTCTGCCTCGGCCCGGCTGACCGGCTCGTTGGCATTGGCGGCAGCGGTCAGAATGCGCGCGCACCAGGCCGCATCGGTGGTATCCAGCACCCGGGAGAAGTGAACGCGGCCCGTCGTGGTCGGCCCCTCGCCGGTGATGACGCCGTCGCGCACGAAAGCCAGCGCGTGGGCGGACACATCACGATCCGCGGTGAGTTCGGTTTCGATTTTCCGGATCAAATCGGAAAGCGACAAGGAGGAATCGGTCGAGGCGGCAGTCATGTTACTAATCTCTTGTTGCATCGCACAGCATTTTCATGCCGGTCTAAACGAAGCGTTAATAAAGCGGCTCCGATCACCGGTTCGTGTCCCCTATGGTTGCGGATTCGTCGCCGTCACCGCCCCCGAGGTTCAAACGACAACTGGCAGCGCGACCCGGCGGCGGTGCGGCGCATCGACGTCAAATTCGAGGCATTGCAGAAACGTGATTAACGCCCCGGTCGACGGCATGCCGTCTCCCGGCGCGGCTAAAAACAGAATGAATTTTCGGTAAGCGTCGCCTGCGGGGAAAATATTGGCCTTTTTCCGCAACCGGTTTCGCTTCGGCGGCCGCGGGGCTATACCGCGAGCACCTGTTTCGTTTTCAAACTGCAGTTGATGAGGCTGACGATGACTCTCCAGATTGGCGCGGTAGCGCCGGATTTCGATGCTGACACCACCGACGGACACATCCGTTTTCATGACTGGATCGGCAATAGCTGGGCCCTGCTGTTCTCGCATCCCAAGGACTTCACCCCGGTCTGCACCACCGAACTCGGCAGACTCGCGCGGCTGAAGGGCGAATTCGACAAGCGCGGCGTCAAGCTGCTCGGCCTCAGCGTCGATCCGACCGACAGGCACCATCTGTGGAGCAAGGACATCGAGGAGACGCAGGGCGTTGCCCCGAACTATCCGCTGATCGGCGATACCGACCTCAAGGTCTCCAAGCTCTACAACATGCTGCCCGCCGACACCGCGGGCGGCGCCGACGGCCGCACGGCGGCCGACAACGCGACGGTGCGCACCGTTTTCATCATCGGGCCGGACAAGACGATCAGGCTCATCCTGATCTATCCGATGAGCACGGGGCGCAACTTCGACGAGATTCTCCGCGTGATTGACTCGCTGCAACTGACCGCCAAGCACCGCGTCTCCACCCCCGCCGACTGGAAACAGGGCGAGGACGTGATCATCAGCGGCTCGGTCTCCGACGACGAAGCGCGGACGATCTATCCCGGCGGCTGGAAGGCGCCGAAGCCTTATCTGCGAATCGTGCCGCAGCCGCAGTAATCGTCGAAAGCACTCCGCGAAACGACAAAGGGGACGGGTCGCGTCCCCTTTTTCATGTGTGCAGATCGCCCGGCACAGCCGCAGGATTGCGAAGATCGGCGGTTTCCGTGATTGTAGCCGCCGATGCCACGATCCTTTTCCAAGCTCGTCATCGTCTGGTTTCGTGACGACCTGAGACTGTCCGACCATCCGGCCCTGCACGCCGCGGCGCAGGGCGGCCAGCCTGTGGTCTGCCTGTATGTGCTGGATGAGCACAGCCCACTGCTGCGACCGGGCGGGCGGACGTTAGGGGGAGCGTCGCGATGGTGGCTTGCTCAATCGCTGCGCAGTCTCGATACCAGTCTCAAGGCACGGGGAGCATCACTTGTGCTGCGCCGGGGCAATACGGCAACTGTCGTTGCCGATCTCGCGCAGCAGACGGAGGCGTCCGCCGTTCACTGGAACGAGAGCGACCTTCCCGCTCCTGCCGCAATAGAGCACGATGTCGCGCGAGCGCTCGACACCCTCGGCGTTTCCGCGCGAATCTTTCCAGGTGACCTGCTGGTCAAGCCAGCGCGGCTGCGCAACAAGGAAGGCCGCGGCCTTCGCGTGTTCACGCCATTCTGGAAGCGCGTGCTCAGCCTCGGCGATCCGCTGCGCCCCTTGCCCGCACCGAAAGCACTGAAGCCCGGTCCTCCGGTCGCCAGCGACGACCTTGCCTCGTGGAACCTCGAACCGAATCAACCCGACTGGGCGGCCGGATTTCGCGAGACATGGACACCGGGCGAACACGCCGCACAGAAGCGGCTTCATGATTTCCTCGATCACACCATCAAGGGATATGCGTCGCTACGGGATCGTCCGGATCGCGACGGCACATCACGCCTCTCCCCGCACCTGCGATTCGGCGAGCTCAGCCCGCGGCAGGTATGGCATGCGGCAAACTTCGCAGCGGCGCAGAGGCCGGCCCTCGCCAGCGACGTTGGAAAATTCCTGAGCGAACTCGGCTGGCGCGAATTCTCGCGGCACCTGCTGTTCGATCATCCCGACCTTGCCCGGACAAACCTGCAATCGTCATTCGACGCATTCCCGTGGCGCCACGACGCCCGCGCCCTGCGCGCATGGCGACGCGGACAGACCGGCTATCCCATCGTCGATGCCGGCATGCGCGAGCTCTGGCACACCGGCGTCATGCACAATCGCGTGCGCATGGTGGTGGCGTCGTTCCTCGTCAAGCATCTGCTGATCGACTGGCGCGAGGGCGAAGCATGGTTCTGGGACACGCTGGTCGATGCCGACCCGGGCAGCAACCCGGCAAGCTGGCAATGGGTCGCCGGATCGGGCGCGGACGCCGCCCCCTATTTCCGCGTTTTCAATCCGGTTCTGCAGGGCGAGAAATTCGATCCCGATGGCGCTTATGTATCCAAGTGGGTCCCGGAGCTGGCCGGCCTTCCCGCCAAGTTAATTCATCGGCCATGGGATGCCACGCCCATGGAACTGGCCGCGGCCGACGTTACGCCGGGAAAGACCTATCCTGAGCCGATCGTCGAGCACAAGGCTGCACGCGAACGTGCGCTGGCGGCCTACGCGCTGACAAGGACGGGCTAGTTTTTCTGCGCGGAAATCGCGGTTCGGTTCACCAGCAGCACCGCCATGGCGCAGACCGCCATGCCGATGAGGGCGATGACATCGAGCCGCTCGTCGAACAGCACATAGGCCATCACCGCGGTGGTGGCTGGCACGAGGTAGAACAGGCTCGCCACCTGCGTCGCGGCCGAGCGGCGGATCAGCCAGTACAACAGCCAGATCGAGCCCACCGAAAGCGCGATCACCAGCCACGCCAGCCCGAGCACGAATTCACGATTCCAGTGGATCACGCGGGTCTCGAACAGCC
Organism: Afipia sp.; assembly: GCA_017308495.1. Taxonomy (GTDB): domain Bacteria; phylum Pseudomonadota; class Alphaproteobacteria; order Rhizobiales; family Xanthobacteraceae; genus Afipia. The sequence continues at coordinate 20,690 of JAFKES010000157.1, read as the reverse complement.
ACGCCCCCGCGGCAAAAAGCAGCCCTGCCGACACAAACTGGATGAAATTTCCGGCGCGCCAGTCGATGCTGCTGCAATAGCGCTTCTGGTAGAGCGTCCCGAGCGTGATGCTGACAAGGGCGACGCCCGAGGCAAACCAGCCCCATCCCGCCTCCCCCGACATGGAGCGGCCGTGCAGGACCGCGATGGTCCCCGCCAGCCCCAGCAGCAGCCCGGTCCATTGCCGCGGCGTGACGCGCTCGCCCAGCCAGCGGTTGGCCAACGTCGAGGTCAGGATCGGCTGCAGCCCCGGGATCAGCGCCGACAGCCCGGCCGGGACCGAATGGAAGATCGCGATCGAGGTGCCGCCCAGATAAAAGCCGTGCACCAGCAGGCCGGCCACCGCGCTGTGAAACGTGCCGCGACGATCCGGCCACGCCGGCCGCCAGATCGCGATGATCAGACCCATCAGCACCAGCACGCAACCCATGCGCACTGCCAGATAGGTCAGCGGCTCCGCTCCCATCAGCACGTATTTCGTGCCGATGAAGCCCGTGCTCCATAGCAGGACGAACATCGCCGGCGCGGCGCGCGCGGCGATGGATTCGAGAGTGGTCTGGTGGGAATCCGGCGACATTTGCGCAAATGCTTGCCCGATCCTATGGTGCGCGGCAATCGTCAATTGCGCCGGGCAACACGCCCGAAAATGCAGACCACAGATACAGATAGAGAGACAAAGGAATCGCCATGGATGTTCGCGCCGCCGTCGCCATCGCCGCCGGAAAGCCGCTTGAGGTCACCACCGTCCAGCTCGAGGGCCCGCGCGACGGCGAAGTCATGGTCGAGATCAAGGCAACCGGCGTCTGCCACACCGACGAGTTCACGCTGTCGGGCGACGACCCCGAAGGTTTGTTTCCGGCCATCCTCGGCCATGAGGGCGCGGGCGTGGTGGTCGATGTCGGGCGCGGCGTCACCAGCGTGAAGAAAGGCGATCATGTCATTCCGCTCTACACACCGGAATGCCGCCAGTGCCCGTCCTGCCTGTCGCGCAAGACCAATCTGTGCACGGCGATCCGCAGCACCCAGGGTCAGGGCCTGATGCCGGACGGCACCTCGCGCTTCTCGCTCAGTGGCAAGCCGGTCCACCATTACATGGGCACTTCCACCTTCGCGAACTACACCGTGCTGCCGGAGATCGCGGTGGCGAAAATCCGCGAGGACGCGCCGTTCGACAAGGTCTGCTACATCGGCTGCGGCGTCACCACCGGCATCGGCGCGGTCATCAACACCGCCAAGGTCGAGCAAGGCGCCAAGGCCATCGTGTTCGGGCTGGGCGGCATCGGCCTCAACGTGCTGCAGGGCCTGCGCCTCGCCGGTGCGGACATGATCATCGGCGTCGACATCAACAACGACCGCAAGGCCTGGGGCGAACGCTTCGGCATGACGCACTTCGTCAACCCGAAGGAAGTCGGCAAGGACCTCGTCCCCTACCTCGTCGACATGACAAAATCAGGCGCGGACCAGATCGGCGGCGCCGACTACACTTTCGACTGCACCGGCAACGTCACGGTGATGCGCCAGGCGCTGGAAGCCTGCCATCGCGGCTGGGGCCAGTCGATCGTGATCGGCGTCGCGCCGGCAGGCGCGGAGATTTCAACACGCCCGTTTCAGCTCGTCACCGGCCGCGTCTGGAAGGGCACGGCGTTCGGCGGCGCACGCGGCCGCACCGACGTGCCGAAGATCGTCGACTGGTACATGCAGGGCAAGATCCAGATCGATCCGATGATCACTCACGTCATGCCGCTTGCCGACATCAACAAGGCGTTCGATCTGATGAGGACCGGCCAGTCGATCCGCGGCGTGGTGACGTTCTAGGTTTCGTTGAGACGGAATCAACAACGCGTCGCGACCGGCTTTATACCGGGCCTCCACGTCTTGGGAGTTTCAACGAAACAAGACGTGGGTAGCCGGGTCAAGTCCGGCAATGACAGGTCTCGCTTCCATTAAATGCGAGATTGCTTCGGGGGGGCTTCTCAGATCGGTCCGGATCGGCGGATTCGCCGTTGCGAAACCCGGGAAAAGTCAGAAGCGCTCAGAAGAACTCTTCCGGGCACGGATCGACGATCTGCCACAGATCCCTGCCGTTGCGAACCTTCTTCATCTCCGGCGTGAGACCGCCGTTGCGGTTGATCCACGCCTTCACCGGCTGCGGATAATAGGACATCAGGTCCGACGTGCCTTCGCTGCTCATCACCTTGATGCCGAACGTATAGGCCTTGTCGTAGTAGGCCTGATGGAAGCCAAGGCTGGCGCGCGGGGTGACGCAGATCTTGTTCATCGGCACGATGCCGAACACCAGCGTGCAGGCCGAATTGCAGATACCGTCGATGATGACGCGCTCGCCGCGATCGCGGATGCGCTTGTACTTGGCCTTGTATTCCTCGACATAGCCGCCGTGATCGCGCGTGATGCGCAGATCCGCGCGCGCGGGCATGGTGGCCAGCAACGACAGAAAGGCGGCAAAGAGAACGGCAATTCGCATGCAGGCCCGGCGGATGCTCGATCAGTCACAACGGTTGGCGGCGCAATCATGCCCATCAACCTCAAGACTCTGGCGGGACTGTGTTTGAAAATCGTTAAGCATACCGCATCCGCGTACCAATCCGCGAAAGCATCCAATTAATTGATTTTTAACAAATTTTTCGAATGGCGCACCACTCAGAATAAAACCGCGAACTCCTATTTCATTGAAATCATTATGTAAATTTTCGAAACTTCTCCTGATCATATCCTCCTGATGTCCAGCGTTATGGTGCAAACGCACCGGGCGGCGTTGCCGGCCATGGAGCGCTCGACGAGCTGCGATCAGAAGGTTGATAAGCCTCTGTCTGAAGAGGGCCGTTGAGTCGATACCTGCCCGCGCCTACGGCACACACTCATTGCGCCGCGAGCGGCACCTGCTAGCCCCATATCGAAGAGCAAGGCCTCATCGTTTGCCAGATTGACGGTCGTGACGCTCGTCGAACTGGCGTGGGCCACGGCACCAGGCGACCCCAATGTCGAGGACGCATCGGCGGAGGAAGGATGCAATAGTCCGACTCTATGATGCGGCAGTCGAGCCCGCGGGAAGAAAACGCCACTCATCGAACCGTGGCTATCAGGAAAGTACTCCCATAACACTGCTGCCGGTGAAGCCGCAGGGCCGCGCGCATATCGCTGGATGCCAGCACCACGATACCACGGCTGTTGGAGAAGGTTGGAGAGGACGAGCCAAGCGTTTTAAAGTCCGCTTCGGCGTAAACCCCTCGCGATTGCAGGAGCCAAACATTCTCCGCGAGGCTAGCGTGCTTCAGAGCAGTTCCGAATCCCTGCACGGATTGACTTCCGCTTCGGTGCATCGACCAGCTCGCGGCTATCTCCTGCTGAAACCCTGCACCAGGGTTCGAATAATAATAGAGAAGAGTGCTGGTGCCGGGGGCCGGCGGCTGCGGACCCGCATTTCATGCAACATCAACTTGGATCACATCTCACAACGCAAATTCCGAACTTGACTCATTGTCCGGCGGCAGCGCCCATCCGATGAACGTTGTCAAAGATATCAGCCAACTTCTGTTTGAGTAGCTCCCCTCCTTCGTCCGCATCTGCAGCTTTCCTCAAAGTGGCGAGATGCATTGCAGCGCGATCGCGCTTCTCGAGCGCTGGCAAGAATTCCATTATTGTTTGGAATTTTTTCACCGCCCGTTCGTGAGTGTCCCCATAGCCTCTTACCAACTCCAGGCATCGCGCAATCTCAACGGCTAATGCATAATCTCGTTTTGCAACTTCAACGGTTTTCGCAAGCCAAGATTCATGACGTTCACATTCCGCAATCCAGCGCAAGGAACGCGGACGCACTGGTTTGAGGCGTGCAATCAACGACAGCAGCAGAAATCCTCGAACGGACGATGTCTTGACGACGTAACCTTTGCGTGTGACGCGATCGAGCAACGCGGCAGCCAGTTTGTTTCGCGTGATCCAGCGCCCGATTGACGCGGGAACAGTCTCAACGATCTCCTGTCGTCTCGGATGAAAATACTCGGAGATTTCGACGATCTCACCGTCTTTCGCCTTGATTTCCTTGCGAACGCGATTGAAGCGGCTCCGTCTAATCTTCAATTCGGCGACACGGATCGTATCCTCGTAGGACATGGCAACAGCCAGCACACGACCGACCTCCGTCAGAAGTTCATCCGAACTATCGCTGCGAGTTCGTTCGAGAGCCAAGATAGGTTCTAACCGCTCAAGGTAGAACTTTGCGTACTTTTCGTCCTGATAATCAATCAGACGCCGCACCCCCGAACTGATGACGGGAAGTGACAAGCCACTAAGCTGATCTGAGATAGCAGATAGAAGAGGCGACACATCCGGCTCACTAGCCGTGGCGACAACCGGGAGCGTCCTTTCTGCGACTGTTGCCGGTGCGTTCGCAGCTTCTAGACCCGCCTTAAATGCCCGGACACTCGGCTCGACGCCAACGCCGCTGCGCCTTATCGTGGCCTCGAACGCGGAGCGCTGGAAGGGCAACGCTCCGGAGGCTGCCAAGGCCCCGAACAAAACAGCCGTTACAAGGCTGCCGGACGATTCGGCAATACCCGACATGTCGAATGCAAAGAGACGTGCAGCTGCTTCCTCGCTTGACTTGAGCAGAGCATGGCTATCAACGCGATCGTCACCGACAGCGACGCGCTCCTGCATCGTAAAAACCCGATGCGTCGACGTGATCAGGGTCGTGCGGTCAGGTGTAACGAGACCACGTGCAATGGCGCGTCCCGCTTCCATGAATTCAGAGGCAAGAACAATATCAACGTCGCCAGGCACCGGCATAAGAGCCAACACCGGCAATTGCTCCCTCGCCGCTTTTTTCGGAAACAGTTCGACGTAATATACGGTCGCACCCGTTCTCTGTGCCACGCCCGGAACCGAGGTTTTTTGGGCCAGATAGCCGCCATGCTCGGCAAGATCAACGACCCAGTCCGTAAGCACGCCACCCCCCTCTCCACCCATAGCCAGAATAGCTATGGTGATCGGACGAACGCGCGGCGAATTACTTGTGTTTTCCGGGATCATCGTTGAACTTCCAAATTCCGCTGCAGGAAGCCAATCACGACGTCACGTACGCTTTGCCTGAAGCGGTCCCACCAAGTGGGGTTGTTCACAATCGATGCTTTGTAGAAGGATGGGCAAAGTACAGCCGCATGCGACACCTCCCCGCAATGCCCGCATCCGACGCACGAATCGGTCACTTTGGTAACGGGTTGACGCCTTAGGGGATCAGGATTGGGTGCGATCGTTAGAGACGGGCAACCAGACAGGCGAATGCAAGAGTGGTCTCCGGTGCAGGTATCGGCGTCGACACCAAAGCGCTCTCGCACGACACGCTCACCGCGTTTGATGGCCTCGCGCATCAGCGGCTTTTCCCGGCGCTGCTTATTCAACATACATTCCGAGGAGGCGATCACGACCTTTGGTCCGTCGGATTTTGTTTGCAGTGCTTCAAGGAGCGCATCACGCATCTTCGCAACATCGTAAGTGCGCGTGACGTGCTTTACCCAATTGACGCCGACACCGCGGACCGCCTTCTCGATAGGATGTTGGGTGGAACGAGTTGCGATATTTCCGGAGGAAGACAGCACATCCTGTCCACCGGTCGCCGCAGCATAACCGTTATCGACAACGAGTATCACGCTGTCGGTCTTGTTGAAGACCTGATGACCGACGCTGCTGATGAGACCGGAATGCCAAAGACCACCGTCTCCAATTACGGCAATGGGACGCTTGCTGTTCTGCCCGGACAGTGGCGACGCACTCGCGCCGCCTACGCCATAACCGACATTGGTGTTACCGAGGTTGAAAGGCTCAAGCGCTGCGAAAGTATGGCATCCGACGTCGTTACTGATATGTAGCGGACCTGTCTCACGCTGCGCGAGTTTCAGCGCGCTAAAAATGGGTCTTTCCGGACAGCCAGTACAGAAGGATGGCTGCCTTCCGTGAACATTATTTCCTAGCTTGTCTATCGCGACGGCCAGACTCTTATTGGTCGGCTTCGGCGAGTCTGGCGCAATGAAATCCGCGCCGTAAGTCTTGCAGAAGCGCTTTAGTCCTTCCTGAAGTACGCCGCCAGTGTATTCCCCGGCTCTCGGCAGAAAGGATTTTCCCTCCACCTTGGTTTGAAGGTCTGCTCGGCGCAGGATGTGGCTGATTCCCTGCTCGATAAATTCGGGTTGCCCCTCCTCGATCACGAAGATTGCCTTCTTGTTGGAACAAAAGCGGACAAGTTCTTCGTCGATCAGTGGATAGGTGACGTTCATCACATAAAGCGGGATCCGGCTGTTACCATAGACGTCCGCTAATCCGAGAATTTCCATTGCCCGGAGGACACCATTGTACATGCCTCCTTGCATGACGATACCGACATCGTCGATCTCACCATCGAAAAACTCGTTGATCTTGTTGTCTGCAATGAATTTCACCGCAGCCGGCCAGCGATGTTCGACCTTCTCGCGCTCATGATTATAGATGTAGGGTGGCAGCATGTACCGACTAACGTCACGGACTGGCTGCTTCAATGCGTCCTCTCGCGAGAAAGCGGGCTTCACATTGTCCTTGGCGGTAAAGCTGCCGTAAACGTGACAGGCACGTATGCGAAGCTGCAGTATGACCGCGGTGTTGCTAGCCTCGGAGAGCTGGAAGCCCTTCTCAACAGCGTCAACAATCGATTGCACGTTTGGCCGAGGATCGAGAAGCCAAATTTGCGACTTCATCGCGAAGGCGTGGCTCCGCTCCTGATTGATCGAAGACCCTTCGCCGTAATCCTCGCCGATGATAACAAGCGCTCCGCCCTTCACACCTCCCGACGACAATGCGGCAAGTGCGTCGGACGCAACGTTGACGCCGACGGGCGCTTTGAAGGTGCAAGCGCCGCGCAAAGGATAGTTGACTGAGGCTGCAAGCGCCGCTGCAGCTGCAGCCTCGTTAGCACTCGACTCGAAACGTACGCCAAGCTGTTGCAAGAGATCGTTGGCGTCGTTGAGGACATCGACCAAATGGGAAATCGGAGCGCCTTGATAGCCCGAAACATAGGAAACGCCGGATTGCAACAAGGCCTTCGTGACCGCAAGGATCGCTTCCCCCCGAAACTCTGCCCCAGCCCCGATCTGGAGTTGCTTTACTTCTTCCTTGAATGAACGTTCGGCCATTTCATTCTCCAGTCTGCCCGAAAATAGAAAGCGACTACGTTAGCCATTGCCTCTCGCCTACCGGCTCCGAAAGCGACGCGCGCTTTGCCGAAACCGGCTCTTTCGCGATTGAGGTTGCGGAGCACTCCGCCCCTTCGTCCTCCATCAAGAACCAATGTCCTAATATTAGCCCTTTTGTATCTTCTTTAGTCTTTCCAATTCCGCAAGACCTAATGTACTAATAATAGTCTTTTTGATCCACGATCTTTTTGATGCAGGGTGCACAAATTGTCAGCCATCAGCGATCAAGGGCTGGATTCAAGCACTAAGAAGGCAATGCATGGCCGTAAGGCTTCGCTGCACAGCCGCGACGGACGGCACGCGGAATCAGCTCGGCTGCATGCCGCGCGGTACCTGGAACGCGCTCCTCTTTATTCCTTTTGGTCATCAAAGCATCGGCCGCATGCACCGCCTTGGGATGACGGCTCGACACGTTCCAGGATCAGAGCTGGTTCGACCGCAGTCATTAACGACACTGCAGACTCGCATCAGCGATGTGCTCACGGAGAATTAACTCGCAGCAGCCACTGAAAGGGCATAGTCCATGACAGTTCAGAATATTGCACCTGCACATAGAGACCCGGCAATTTTGCGCCGCGCCATTGCGGCCGGCTTCACCGGTACTGTGATTGAGTGGTACGACTTCGTAATTTTCGGCACAGTCTCGGTGCTTGTATTCAGCAAAGTCTTCTATCCTGAGCAAACGCCGTTCATCGCTCTATTGTCTTCTTTAGGCACCTTCGCAATCGGATTTCTTGCACGGCCGCTTGGAGGCATCTTCTTCGGTCATCTCGGCGATCGAATCGGTCGACGCAACACGCTGATGATCACTCTGGCTTTGATGGGCGTGGCGACCTTACTGATTGGTCTCCTCCCAAGCTACGCCGCCATTGGCGTTGCGGCGCCCGCCCTTCTGATCCTGCTGCGCCTGGTGCAAGGATTTTCCCTTGGCGGCGAGTTCGGCGGGGTGGCAACATTATTGATCGAACACGCGCCGAAAGATCGCCGCGGCGCGGTAGGAGGCTGGGCTCAAGCGGGTGGTTTCGTAGGCCCGTTGCTCGGAACGTTCGTAATTCTCATTCTCAGGTCGACGCTTTCCGACGCTGAACTGATCAGTTGGGGATGGCGAGTGCCGTTCCTACTTAGCGTGCTTCTGATCGTGGTTGCCGCCTACATTCGCACGCACATCACCGAAAGCCCTGAGTTCGAACGGGCGCGTGCTCACAAGGAACTCTCAAAACAGCCATTACGCAGCGTCATCAAGGAATATCCTAAGGAAATTCTCTGCGTTTTCGGCATGCATGCGGGCAATGCGCTGCTTTTCTACACCGGGCTGACTTTTACTGTTGCCTATCTCACAAGGAATGTGGGTCTCAGCCAAACCATTGCACTTTGGTCAAACGTCGTATTTCTCTTGGCGGCTACGGTCGGATGCATTGTCATATCTCGTCTTTCGGACAGGACCGGTCGCAAGCCGATCTACCTTGCAGGGACGATCCTTGGGATGGTCATGGCATTCCCCTTGTTCTACCTGCTCGATACAGGAAATACCGGTATCGTCCTGATGGCTTCCGCGATCATGGGCATCATCGAGGGCGGCTTTCTCTACGGTATTCAGCCTTCCTACTTTGGTGAATTGTTCCCAACCAAGTTTCGCTACCTCGGCATGTCGCTCGGTTATCAGGCGGCGACCGTTCTTGTTGGAGCGACTGCGCCGATGATCGGCGTGATCCTCACGGAACGGAGTGGCGGACACCCATGGGCCTTCTCCCTCTATCTCATCGCAATACTTCTTATGGCGGCGATAGCGGTCCTTGTCGCCGGCGAAACCATGCATCGGGATATCGAACGCATCGATGAGCAGCGGAGCAATTCATCGAACACGGAGCCGCAGGGTCGTCTAAACGTTTAAATCCTGCAAAGGATCGAGTGAATTGGCCTTAGGATGTCCTGGCTGTTTGGGCCAGGACATCCAACACTCGTCCTGTCCAGGGACCGTTGAACAGGTCTATTGCGAACAGAACTGGTTACGTTTCACCGCGACGATAAAGCGGCAGACACTAGCGATGACCGCGATCGCCGGACCTCGACGACGTCAGCTTTGGGGCATCCGGAGATGTTTCCGTCCGGCGCGGCGAGCACAGGCGAGATAGTGAACCGGTCTTGTTGATGGCAGTCCGCGTGACTTCAACCATGTTATGGCGGCACGCCAGTTCCATAATTGCATTACGAAGTGCCGGGAAACTAGCCAGAAGGATTAAAGCCGCCCCAGCGGCAAGTCCCGGCCTGCTTCTCGATGTGCGGATAACCCGCTCATCTTCATTGGTCGGGATATCTCTGCGGAAGCGGCTAAGCATTGATCATCTCCGTTTCGCGCGGGCTCAGATGGCCGATGGCATCAGTTGCCAAGACTAGCATGATGGCCTCCAAGATCGGCTGCGCGTTGTATGCCACTGACCGCAGTCGTATCATCGGCTCCAATGACGCGGTCGCACGCGCAAGCGTTTGCTCCTGTCGAAACACCGCAGGAGGCGATCATGACCAAGCTCTCAGTTCATGTCGAATTGCCCCACAGAGGAGCGACCAATCCGCTCGGGGGCCGGCGACTTCCGAGTTTATTCATAGTCGGTAGCGCGTTGGCCGCGGCGCTGATCGGCGTGACCTTCGGCACGCCGCCGTCGGGATCGATTGGCAAAACCGTGACGGAGTAGGCTTTCCTCGATTCACCCCGGCCTGAGGTTGTTCCCGCGGTCGAGATCACGAAAATCGTGCCGGCGGCCCCGCTTAAAAGGAATTTGTCCTGGTCGCCTCTGACCAGTGACGACTCGAACTAAACGGGGCGTTGGCGATGGACACGTCGCCTGACAGTCGCGTCGATGACTCTCGGGCAATTCGCCGAGGCCGTCGCGCGCCTGTCTCATTGCTGCCGACGCCGAACATTCGGACTTTTCAGCATAGTTCATTGCAATCGCGGCCGGTTGGATCGGCCCTAAACCCTGTCGCTACCGTATCTGGAAGCTGATGGCGCGCTCCGAGAGATTCGAACTCCCGACCCTCGGAATCGAAATCCGATGCTCTATCCAGCTGAGCTAGGAGCGCTGACAGGCGCACCATAACCAAGGAGGGCTCGAAATCCAGCCCGAAACCGGGCCCCGGGCATTTTTTTCGACGGTCACGTTCCTCGTGCCGTCGCGGCGCGGCGGATCACGGCCGCAGCACCTCGAACACGTCGCCGTCATAGCCGGCTTCGCGTGGAATGCACAGCCGGGTGCGTCCGTCCGCCATCTGGCTCATCTCGGGTATCACCGTCACCACCGGCGTCGCCCGCGCGAAATCCATCGCGGTCTGGGCCGTACCAAGTTTGTCGAGCTTGATCAGGTTGCGAACGGTGGGAAACGGCAGCGTGAAACGGCCGCTCTCCGCGCCCGCCAGCGCCTCCTTCGGGGTCAGCCAGATCGAATCCACGGACTCCCTGCCGTCGTGGCTGCCGATCTGGTCCGGCGGCGCCAGCGCGAGCAGGAAATGGGTGTCGAACCGCTTGGGCAGCCCGGTCGGCGTGATCCAGTGCGCGAACGGCACCAGCAGATCGATCGCCGGCCGCAACGCATCCCGATGCAGGATCTCGGCGAAACTGACCCTGCCTTCGTCGAGCGCGGCCCGCTGCGGCATCAGCGCCGCAGAACGGCCGGCGGAAATCAGCGCATCCGCATCGCGCGGCCGCGCCAGCAGGATGCCGCTTTCCTCAAACGTTTCGCGAATGCCGCTGACCCGGATGGCGGCACTCTCCACCGCGAGCCCTCCTCGGTCGGACACCAGCGCGGCGTCCTCCGCGATCGCGCGATCGCCGGGGTCCATGCTACCGCCCGGAAACACCAGCGCGCCGGATGAAAATTCGATCTGATGGTGACGCTGCACCATGAAGATCTCCATGCCGTTGCCGCCCTCCCGCAGCAGCAGCACGGTGGCCGCCATACGCATCGCCTTCGCGGCGTCCGGCGTTCTGGTATTGTCGCTCATTTCAGGTCGGCCCGCTTGTCGAAGCGCGCGACCCGCGACAGCAGATAATCCACTTCGCTGCGCGCAAGCGCGCTCATGCTCGATCCCGGCTTGCGCTGCGCATCGGCGGCGATCTTGCCGCGCTTCTTCAGCACATATTTGCGAACGGCGAGGCCGACGCCCGGCTGCTGCTCATAGCGGATCAGCGGCAGATGCGCGTCGAACAGATCGTGCGCCGCATCGCGCTTGCCCGCCTTGGACAGATTGACGATGTCCACCAGAAAATCGGGGAAGGCATAGCCCGTCATCGCGCCGTCGACGCCGCGCTCCATCTCGAAATCGAGGAACAGCCCGCCATTGCCGACGAGAATCGACAACGGCTTCAGCGATCCGTCCTTCTGGAAGCCACGCAGGGTCGAAATCTTCTCCAGCCCCGGCCAGTCCTCGTGCTTGAGCATCACGCAGGACGGGCTGTCCATCACGATCTTGCGGATGACAGATGGCGTCATCACCACGGTCAGGGTCAGCGGATAGTCCTGCAGCACCCACGGCACGTCAGAGCCGATAGCTTCCGTCGCCTGCCGGAAATAACCGACGATCTGCTCATCAGTGCGCAAATGCGGCGGCGGCGCGATCATGACGGCGGCGGCGCCGGCGTCCATCGAGGCCCGGGCCAGCGTGCGCATCTGGGCGAAACCGGGCGCGGAGACGCCGACGATGACCTGCTTGTCTTTCGCACGCTTGATGAAGCGTGTCGCCACCTGAAGCGACTCGTCGGCCTCCATCTTCGGCGCTTCGCCGAGAATGCCGAGCACGGTGACGCCATCGCAGCCGACCTCGGCGTAGAAATCGGTCAGCCGGTCGATGGAATCGCAATCGATCCGGCCATCGTCGAAAAAGGGCGTCGGCGCGATCGCGAACGTTCCGCCTGCCTCATGGGTCAGCTTCATGATGTTTCGATGTCTCCCGTCGACTGGAATAGTGTCAATAATCCTGCTCAGGCCAGCACGGTCTTGCCGTTCCTGATGACGGTGACGCCGCGGCTCTTCACCCGTCCTTCGATGGAAATGACGTTGCCGTCCTTCCACAGATCGAACGACACCGTCTCGCCCGGAAACACCGGCGCGGAAAAACGCGTGACGTGCTGTTTGAACGCCAGCGGATCGTAATCGGCATAGGTCTGCAGCACCGCGCGGCAGCTCAGGCCGTAGGTGCACATGCCGTGCAGGATCGGCCGGTCGAACCCCGCCTTCCTGGCGAACTCCGGATCGCTGTGCAACGGATTGCGGTCACCGCAGAGGCGATAGATCAGCGCCTGATCCGGCCGCGTCGAAATATCGACGGTCCTGTCCGGCGCACGTGTCGGAATCGGATGCGGCTCCGGCTGGCCGCCCGACGGGCCGCCGAAACCGCCGTCGCCGCGCGCGAATTGCGACGCCACCAGCGTCGCCAGCGCCTCGCCCTGCTCATTACGGAGCACGGTCTCGCGCAGGATCACCGCACCCTTGTCCTTGCCCTTGTCGAAGATGCCGAGAATGCCGGAGTCGGCGGTGATGTTCGCCTGCACCGGCAGCGGCTTGTGGAAGGTGATGTCGCGCTCGCCATCGACCACCATCACCCGGTTGACGTCGATGAACCCCGCACTCGCGCCCCACGCGGCAACCGATGCATAGGTCGGTACCACCTTCAGTTCGCGCGGCGTGTAGTAGCCCTCGTTGACGAACGACAGTTCGTGCTGGTCCATGGGATCAGCGCCCATGCCGATGCCGTAGGCGTAGAGCATCACTTCGCGGTCGGTCCATGAATATTTCTGGCCGACGTTCTTCAGCGCCATCGCCTCGTCGTAGTTGATCGGCATTCGTTCCCCCGTTTTGTTCTTGCGCCGCGACGGCCCCGGATGTCGCGGCGCGGCATCCGGGGCACGGCGCCGTCAGGTTGCCGGCGTGAAGAACGGCAGCGGCGCGCCGTCCGTCGGCTTGAACACCAGTTTGACGCGCTGGCCGATCTTCAGCAACGCGAGATCGCAGTCGACGAAATTGGTCAGCAGCGACGGACCTTCATCGAGTGTGACATAGCCGACGGCGTAAGGGCCGGTCGCCGACTTGCGCATCAGGCTGTAGCTGTAGATCACGCCCTCGCCCTTGCTCGCCTGCCATTCGGTCTGGTCGGAAAAACAGAACGGACAGATCGAGCGCGGGAAATAATGCGCCTCGCCACACCCCTTGCAGCGCTTGATCAGGAACTTGCCTTCGCGCGCTGCGGCCCAGAACGGCGCGGTTTCCGGATTTTCCGCCGGGGCGGGATATTTCGGCTTGTCGGTCATCACACGCGCTCCAGGATCGCGGTCGAAGCCGCATGCCGCACACCCAGCAATCCGCCGGTGCCGTGCACCAGCGCCAGATCGCAATTCGGAACCTGCACCTTCGGGTGCGCCTCGCCGCGCAGCTGCCGCACCGCCTCGATGATCTTGGTGATGCCGCCGCGGTTGACCGGATGGTTGTTGCAAAGGCCGCCGCCGTCGGTGTTCCACGGCAGCTTGCCGACGCCGGAAATCAGGTTGCCATCGGCGACAAACCTGCCGCCCTCGCCTTTCTTGCAGAAGCCGAGATCCTCGATCTCGATGACCACCGTGATGGTGAAGCTGTCGTAGATCGAGGCATATTTGATATCCTTCGGCGTCACGCCGGCCTCGGCGAACGCCGGCGGGCCGCTCCACACGCCGGCGGAATAGGTCAGGTCGAGCGCGCGGCCACCGTTCGGCCCCTTCATCGCCTCGCCGTGACCGGTCAGGCGCACCAGCGGACGCTTCAGCGATCTTGCGATCTCCGGCGTGGTCACCACCAGCGCACCGCCACCGTCCGACACCACGCAGCAGTCGAGACGATGCAGCGGGTCGGAAATCATCGGCGAGTTGATGACGTCCTCCACGGTGACGACATCGCGCAGCATCGCGTGCGGGTTGTACTGGGCGTGGTGCGAGGCCGCCACCTTGACCCACGCGAGTTGCTCCGCCGTGGTGCCGAATTCATGCATGTGGCGCATGGCGCACATGCCGTAAGCGTTGTGGGTGGTCGGCCCGTAAGCCATCTCGAAATCAGCTTCCGGACCGGAGGCGCGCGGCGGCATCGGGCCGGTGCGCGGCTTTCCCGCCAGCGTGATCAGCGCCACCGAGCATTTGCCGGCGGCGATGGCCTCGGCGGCGTGGCCCAGCGCAATGATGTAGGAGCAGCCGCCGGTCTCGGTGGAATCCATGTGGCGCACCTTCAGCCCGAGATAATCGAGCATTGGCATGACGCCGCCCGGAGCATCCCCGGCGCAGAAATAGCCGTCCACGTCGGCCTTGGTCAGGCCGGCGTCGTCCAGCGCGCCCTTGGCGCATTCGGCATGCAGCTGGGCGATGGATTTATCCGGCGCGTGCCGGGTGGGATGCTCAAAGATCCCGGCGATGTACGCTTTGTTCTTGATTGTCAAAAAAGCTCTCCGCTTGAACGTTTCCGGCGGAATATCTCACCCGCCGATGCCAACTTGGCAAGCATCTTTGACAAGCGTCTTCAGCAGGCGTGGTGAGTTTCGCTGGGCGAACAAGCGCAACACGCGGCGGCGATGCCCCGCCCCTGTCGCGGCGGGGGCCCGGACGGCGATCGCCGCCATCCGGGCCCCTTTATTGTGCGCGGGAGCGGCGAATCGCGATCACTCCGCCGCGATCTGCGGCACGGGAAGCGGCGGCGGATCGGCCAGATCCTTGCCGAGTTGCTCATAGCGCACCTTGGCCTTGGCGACGGAGGCTTCCTTCACCGGCCCGTAACCGCGGATCTGATCCGGCAGCGACAGCAGTTCCACCGCGATGTCGTGATTCTTCGGCGACAGCAGCTTGAACACCGTCACCACGTCCTGCTCGTACCCCTTGATGAGGTCGCGTTCGAGCTTGCGGTCCGCGCTGTGGCCGAACGGATCGAAGATCGTGCCGCGCAGGAAGCGGAACCGCGCCATGGTGCGCAGCACCGGCAGCAGCCACGGCCCGAACACACGCTTCTTCGGACGGCCCAGCGCATCGACACCCTTCTGCAGGATCGGCGGTGCGAGGTTGAAGCTGATCTTGAAATCGCCCTCGAACTGCCTGCGCAGATTGTCGGCGAAGCGGCCATCGGTATAAAGCCGCGCCACTTCGTACTCGTCCTTGTAGGCCAGAAGCTTGGCGTAGTTGATCGCCACCGCACGCGGCAACGCCTCGCCATAGCCGTTGTTGAACGACACCTTGCGCACCTGATCGACCAGATCGCGATAGCGCGCGGCATAGGCCGCGTTCTGGTAATCGGTCAGCAGGCGCGTCCGATGCGCGATGATTTCGTCGAGGCTCATCTCGTCGAGGGTCTTCGGCGCGGCCGGCTCGTCGCCGGCCATCATCGCAGCGAGGCGCTCGGGGTCGTGCGCGGCAAGACGCCCGAGGCGGAACGCCTCGGTGTTCATCTTGATCGCGACCCCGTTCAGCTCGATGGCCTGCTCGATGGACCCGGCGCCCACCGGCAGCAGACCCTTCTGATAGGCGAAGCCCAGCATCATCATGTTGGTGGCGATGGAATCGCCGAGCAGCGCTTCCGCCGGCTTGGTGAATTCGAGGAACGAGGAATCGGGGCGCAGCGCATGTTCGAGCACGCGGTTGACCTTGCCGCGCTGGAAATTGAAATCGCGGTTCTGGATGAAATCCGCGATCGGGATCAGATGGGTGTTGATGACGCCGTAGGTCCTCGCCGAATCCGCCAGCGAGATGGTCTCCTTGGCCACCGCCACCACCTCGTCGGCCGCGATCAGCAGATCGGCCGTGCCGGTGACGATGCGCGAGCACGTCACGTCGGCCGGGTTCTGCGACAGCCGGACATGGCTCAGCACCGCGCCGCCCTTCTGCGCCAGCCCCGACATGTCGAGGATCATGCTGGCCTTGCCCTCGATATGGGCCGCCATGCCGAGCAGCGCGCCGATGGTCAGCACGCCCGTGCCGCCGACGCCGCCCACGGCGACATTGTACGGGCGCTCCAGCGACGGCACCGAGGCAGGCTCCGGAATCTCCCCGATCTCGCCGAGATCGACCGGCGCGCGCTTGCGCAACGCTCCACCCTCGATGGTGACGAAGGACGGGCAGAAGCCCTTCACGCAGGAATAGTCTTTGTTGCAGGATGACTGGTTGATGGCGCGCTTGCGGCCGAGCTCGGTTTCCAGCGGTTCCACCGAGATGCAGTTCGACTGCACCGAGCAGTCGCCGCAGCCCTCGCACACCTCCGAATTGATGAAGATGCGCTTGTTGGGATCTTCCATGATGCCGCGCTTGCGGCGGCGGCGCTTTTCGGCGGCGCAGGTCTGCACGAACACGATGGCCGAGCAGCCCGGCACCTCGCGCACGGTCTTCATCACCGTGTCGAGTTCGTCGCGATGCGCCAGCTTGGTGCCGGGCGCGATGGTGTTCGCGGGATAGGCATCGGGATTTTCCGAGACCAGCCAGATCTCGCGGATGCCTTCGCTGTGAAGCTGGAAGGTGATCTGCTGCGGCGACAGGTCGCCGTCGTGCTTCTGACCGCCGGTCATGGCGACGGCGTCATTATAGAGAATCTTGTAGGTGATGTTCGCTTTGGACGCGACAGCCTGGCGGATGGCAAGGCTGCCGGAGTGGAAATAGGTGCCGTCGCCGACATTGGCGAAGATGTGCTTCTCGTCGGTGAACGGCGCGATGCCGACCCACGGCACGCCCTCGCCGCCCATGTGGGTGAAGGTTTCCGTGTTGCGGTTCATCCACAGCGACATGAAGTGGCAGCCGATGCCCGCCAGCGCGCGGCTACCCTCCGGCACCTTGGTCGAGGTGTTGTGCGGGCAGCCTGAACAGAAATACGGCGTGCGCGTCACCGGCGCGATGGCCTGTACCTGCGTCGCCTGCCGGCCGTTGAACCAGTCGGCCTTGGCGCGCAGCATCGCCACGATCTCCGGATTGAGATCGAGCTGCAGCAGGCGCTCGGTCAGCGAGGTGGCGATTCCGGCCACGCTCAGCTCCTCCGCGAACGGCAGGAAGCGCTTGTCGTGCGTGTCCATCTTGCCGACGATGCGCGGACGCACGTCGTCGCGCCAGTTGAACAGCTCCTGCTTGACCTGATTTTCAACGATCTCCCGGCGTTCCTCGACGATGAAGATTTCCTCGAGACCGACGGCGAATTCGCGGACGCCCTGCGGCGGCAGCGGCCACGGCATGCCGATCTTGTAAAGCCGCAGGCCGATCTTGGCCGCGACCTCCGGCGTGATGCCGAGTTCGCGCATGGCCTGGCGCACGTCTTCATAGCTCTTGCCGGACGCCATGATGCCAAACCGCGCATTCGGCGAATCCATCGTGACGCGGTTCACTCTGTTGGCCTGGGCGAAGGCCATCGCCGCAAACCCCTTGTAGTCCTGCAACCGCTTGTCCTGGGCGTAGCGATCATCCGGCCAGCGCAGGTTGAGGCCGCCCGGCGGCATCTCGAAATCGGTCGGGATGATGAAAGGCTTCATCTCGTCGCTGAGATCGATTTCCGCGGTGGTCTCCACCGTCTCGGTGATCACCTTCAGGCCGACCCAGCAGCCGGAATAGCGCGACATCGCGATGCCGAGCAGACCCATCTCGATCATCTCGTGGATGCTCGACGGATAGAGGTAAGGCATCAGCGCGGAGACGAAGGCATGGTCGGACTGATGCGGCACGGTGGACGATTTCGCGCCGTGATCGTCGCCGGCCAGACACAGCACGCCGCCGTTCTTGGCGGAGCCGGCGGCATTGCCATGGCGGAAGACGTCGCCACAGCGGTCAACTCCGGGGCCCTTGCCATACCAGATGCCGGTGATGCCATCGTACTTCGCGCCGGGGGAAAGATTGAGCTGCTGCGAGCCCCAGATCGCGGTCGCCGCGAGATCCTCGTTGACGCCGGGCTGAAACTTGACGCCGTATTCCGCCAGATGCTTGCGCGCGGCATGAAGCTGCTGGTCGTAGCCGCCGAGCGGCGAGCCGCGATAACCGGTGACGAAGGCGGCGGTGTTGAGGCCGGCGGCGCGGTCGCGCCTCACCTGCGCCATTGGCAGGCGGACCAGCGCCTGAATGCCGGTGAGAAAGACATGCCCCGATGTCTGGGTGTATTTCTGGTCGAGACTGATCGGTCCCTGGTTGATTCCCATTTTCGTATGCCTCTTTCCGGGCGGTTTGCCGTGTGGCGGTTGAATCTGATTAGAACCAGTCTACGTCGCTTTTCACCCTCGGCGCATCAGAAATCGCATTCATCGGACGTTTGCCGTCCGGCGCAACTTTAGATCGGATTTCTCCTGATATTGTAGCCGGTTGTGTCGCCATGAGGCGATCGCGGGAAAGGACATTTCAGGGACGATCACCGCTTGTGTAGACCGGGCGCTTTGTCACAGCCCGTTGCAGTGCTGCTCCTCGCCCGACGCAACGCTGAGGCGGAACGCCGAGGCTCACCCTCTCGTTACCTCTTATCATAGGCTCGACCTGATTCACCGGGTTCGAGACGGAGGATTGGCATCATGACCCATATGCCAATACGGGACCGGACATTCGCGGGTGGAGAAGATCGCCCGAGGTCGGTCCCGTTCATCGACAGCCAGAGGAACAAACCGCTCAAGGCGATGATTGGCCTCGTGGTGCTGATCGTGTGCGCACTGGTGTTGTCGCGCATCGACCATGCTCCCCGTGACCCGTTACCGGCCGCCACGGCGGACCACACCGCGGGCACCTTGAGCCGTTGAAACCGAAGGGCCGTTGAAACCGAAGGACCGTCGAGCCGGGCCGCCGATATCCTTCGCCGCCGGCGGGAACGCCCGGGCCGTCCGGCGATTGTCCCGATGCCACAATCACGGGAGACACGACCATGGCATTCGAGCGCAACCCTGACGATCCGTCCCGCAGCGATCGCGCAAGCGAGGATTTGTTGCGTAGGCGCGCCGAGCTACTCGACGACAAGCTGCAGGCAGATCCCGAACTGGCGGAAGGCCCCGCCAGCGGTAGTCGCATCGCGCTGTTCGCGATCGCACTGGTGGCGATCCTCGGCGCAGTGTTTTACGGCCTGAATTCCTCCACCACCACGCCCGAACCGGCCTCCACGGCGCAGACCACCCCGGCCGCACCGGCTGGCGGCAACACCGCTCTGGCGCCGCGGCCGCCGGCCGGCCAGACAACAGGCCAGGCGCCCTCGACCGGCCAACCGGCAGGCCAAACCACGGGCGCCGCGCCGACGCCAGCCCAGCCGTCGCCGCCAGCACCGGCACCGGCACCGAACGCGCCAGCCAAGCAATAGCGCACCAGCCGCGCTCCTGACAGTCACCGGCGTCGCGGCGTCCTGCCTCGCCGTCTGTCAGGGCGCGCGGAAAAACTGATTCATGGCGTCGTTCGGAATCGCCTGCCCCAGTTCCGCGAACGAGCCGTTATCCGCGATATCCCGGGCGGCGCGCAGGAACGCCGCCCATGCGACGCGCGCCAGCGCGCCGCCGACGCTGATGCGCCGGACCCCGAGATCGGTCAGTTCGGCGACGCTGAGCCCCGGCGCTCCCATCAGGACATTGACCGGCCGAGGGGCGACTTCCTTCACCACCCGCGCGATCTGCTCGCGGGTCTTGATGCCCGGCGCGTACAAGCAGTCCGCTCCCGCCTCCGCATAAGCGACCAGACGCGCAACGGTGGCATCGAGGTCAGGCCGCCCCACGATGAACCCCTCGCTGCGTCCGATCAGCAGCACGTCCTCGCCGCTGGCGTCGATTGCCGCGCGGGCTGCCCGCATCCGCTCCACCGCCAGCGCCATGTCGTAGAGCGGCGCCGAGGCGTCGCCGGTGGAATCCTCGATCGACAGTCCCGCCACACCGGTGGCAACTCCGCGCGCGACATGGGCCGCGACCCCGGCCGGATCGTTGGCGAAGCCGCCTTCAAAATCGGCGTTGACCGGAAGTTCGGTCGCCTCGCACAGCTCGGTGAGATGCGCCAGCGCGTCCTCACACCCCACGGCGTTGTCGGGCCGCCCGGTCGACCAGGCAAAGCCGGAGCTGGTCGAGGCCAGCGCCCTGAAGCCCATGCCCTGCAGCAGCCGCGCGCTGCCGATATCCCACGGATTGGGGAGCACAAAACAGCCGCTCTCGTGCAACTTCCGAAACTGTTGGCGCTTCTGCTTGGTTGAAATCGGCATCAATGCTCTCCACTTCCCGTCATCGTCAGGGCCGCCGCCGCGCTGCCGGGAACCTTGCCGCCGACATCGTCCCAAATCAATCCGGCGAACGACCTCACAGCCCGGCCATTCGACCGGTCGACCATGCAACTCGCCAGTTGACAGTCACATTCAAAGCTTGGCGTAATTCGCCGCGTTTTTACGAATTTTGTTGTCCCATTTTCCACGGGTGTTCCATGTTTGCTCGCCGATTGCTGGCCTCCCTCGC
>JAFKES010000156.1 GCA_017308495.1 Afipia sp. | reverse complement strand
TCGAGAACGGCATCGGCAGCAACGGCGCGTCGGATCTCGGCGAGGATCATTTCGTCCCAATCGATCCGCTGGCGACCAACCAGGTCGAAGTCATTCACGGCCCGGCGACGCTGCGTTACGGCTCGCAATCCATCGGCGGGGTGGTCAGCGCCACCAACAACCGCATCCCGGAATCGCTGCCGTGCAGCGCAGTGCCCTCGATCCAGACCTACGGCTATGCGGTGAACGCGCCGGAGCTGTCGCCGAACAATCCGTGCGCGAGCTTCGAGACGCGCTCGGCGCTCTCCAGCGTCGATCAGGGCCGCGAAGGTGCGGTGCTGCTCGATGCTGCCGGCGCCAACGTCGCCGTTCACGCCGACGCCTACGCCCGCAAGACGGAGGATTACAGCACGCCGCACGGCACCCAGAAGAATACGGCAACGCAATCGAACGGCGCCTCGGTCGGCGCCTCGTATTTCTTCGAGGGAGGCTTTATCGGCGCGGCCGTGACCCAGACCAACAGCCTTTACCGTATTCCCGGAACGGAAGGCGAAGAGGTCGGCACCCGCATCGACGCCCGCCAGACCAAGGTGACGCTCAAGGGCGACTACCATCCGGATTCCGCCGCCATCGACGTGATCCGGTTCTGGGCCGGCGCGACCGACTACAAGCACAACGAACTCGGCCGCGCCGACCCGGCGGATTTCTCCACCGACGGCGTGCGCCAGACCTTCACCAACAGGGAGCAGGAAGCCCGCATCGAGGTGCAGCTCGCGCCGGTCAACGTGAGCTTCGCCGCGCTGACCACTGCGCTAGGCGCACAGATCACGCATCAGGAACTGACCGCGCCGAGCCCCGACGATCCCGGCAGCCGGCTCAACGGCCTGTGGGACCCGAACCGCAACACCCGGGTCGCCGGATATGTTTTCAACGAATTCAAATTCAACGAGGCCACCAAGGCGCAACTCGCGGGCCGCATCGAGCACGTCAACCTGTCCGGCTCGACGCCCTCGTTCATCCCGGATCTGTTCAACGATCCCTCGGAAGTCGGGCCCGCCGTCGGGCGCAACCTCACCTTCACGCCGGCGAGCGGCAGCGTCGGCCTGATCCACAATCTGCCCTATGGCCTCGTCGCCAGCATCACCGGGCAGTACACCGAGCGCGCGCCGAAGCCCGCCGAATTGTTCTCGCGCGGCGGCCATGACGCCACGGAGACCTTCGACATCGGCAATCCGAACCTGAAGATCGAGACCGCGAAGTCGGTCGAGATCGGCCTCCGCAAGAACACCGGGGCGTTCCGCTTCGAACTGACCGGCTACGACACCCACTTCAACGGCTTCATCTACCGCAACCTCACCGGCAATACCTGCGACGGCACGGCGTGCGTGGCGAACGACAGCCTCGAACTCAATCAGGCGATCTATTCCCAGCGCAACGCCCACTTCCGGGGCGCGGAATTCCAGTTCCAGTACGACGCGCTGCCGGTGTGGGGCGGCGTGATCGGCGTGGAAGGACAGTACGACATTGTCCGCGCCACCTTCGACGACGGCACCAACGTGCCGCGCATTCCGCCGCAGCGGCTGGGCGGCGGCCTCTACTACCGCGACGCCCACTGGCTCGCCCGCGTCAACCTGCTGCATGCGTTCGCGCAGAACAATGTCAGCGGCGTGCAAACGCCGACCGCGGGCTACAACAATCTGCGGGCGGAGGTCAGCTACACCACCAAGCTCGCGAAGGACAGCTGGCTCGGGCCGCGGGAGTTCACCTTCGGCATGGTCGGCAACAACCTGCTCAACGACGATATCCGTAACGCCGTCGCCTACAACAAGGACCAGGTCCTGCAGCCCGGCCTCGGCGTGCGCATGTTCGCGAATGTGAAGTATTGAAC
Organism: Afipia sp.; assembly: GCA_017308495.1. Classification (GTDB taxonomy): domain Bacteria; phylum Pseudomonadota; class Alphaproteobacteria; order Rhizobiales; family Xanthobacteraceae; genus Afipia. Next base: position 15,600 of record JAFKES010000156.1, on the reverse strand, counting down.
GCTCTTTGAACACAGTCGTCCCGGCGCAGTCCGGGACGACTGGAATGGAGGTCAAACCGCCCGCGCGAAAGCCCAGTCGGGCCGGATTGCGCCGGCGATGCCCTCGGCCGCGCCGTCCACGAGTTCGCACACCAGCAGCCGCGCCGGATCGACCGGGCCGGGCATGGTGACTGTCCCCTTCGGGATCCGCTTGAAACCGACGCGGCTGTAATAGGCCTCGTCCCCCACCAGCACCACGAGGCGATGCCCGCGCGCCTTGGCGTCCTGCAAGGCGCGCTCGAGCAAGGCCCGCCCGACGCCGCGATCGCGGAACGGCGGCTCCACCGTCAGCGGCCCAAGCAGCAGCGCCGGCGTATCGCCGATACAAACCGGCAGTTGCCGCACCGAGCCAACCATCAGGGTGCCGATGCGCGCGGTGAACGACAGATCGAGCACATGATCGATGTGCTCGCGCAGGCGGTAAGCCGAGAGCGCGTAGCGGCCGGGGCCGAAGGTGCGCTCGGTCAGGCGTTCGATGGCCTGGGCGTCGTTGGCGGTCTCGGCCAAAATGGTCAGTGACAGATCGGACATGGTGGGCCGCGCCTTAGCATCTGGGGCGGGCGCGGTCTATGGGCGCGACGCCTGAAGTCGGACCCAACTGGGTTGAATCGGGATGATGCTCTAATACCAGTCCTGCGTCGGCGGCTGGCCGTCCAGCACCTCGGCGATGCGCGCCCGGGTGCCGCGGGTGGTGCCTTCCGGCAGGGTTGCGGCGTCGAAGAAGCCGCAGGCGACGATCTCGTGATTGGGCTCCGGCAGCCGGTCCTGCCGGAACGCCCGCACCACATAGACCGCGACATGATCGCGACGCGACACCCGGCGGTTGAAGAACAGTCCGTGCAACTGCGGCTCGCCGGTCATCTCGATCCGCCCTTCCTCGACGAGTTCGCGCCTCAGCGATTCCACGAACGTCTCGCCGGTCTCGACTCCGCCGCCGGGCAGATGCCAGCCGGCGACATAGCTGTGCTTAACGAGGAACACCCGACCGTCGCCATCGAGCACCACCGCACGCACGCCCAGCGTCATGCCGCGGGCGAACCGCGCATAGAAGTGAAACACGCGGCGCAGCACCGGCTCGAAGCGCAGACGCAGGTTCTGAAGAGTCATCGCGCGAGATTCCGTCCTGCGGCCGTGTTATGCAGTTCAATCCCCCGAACGCAGCGCACGGCAATGCGAGGGCGAGGTGGAGCGTGATAGCATTTCAGCCCCTGACGGTCACGACGCCATGACGCCTTTCGTACTTGCCCATCTGTCCGATCCGCATCTTGGCCCGCTGCCGCAGCCGCGGCTGCGCGACCTCGCCGGCAAGCGCGCCATCGGCTATCTCAACTGGCATCGCAAACGGCACATGGTTCACCGCCGCGATGTCCTTGCCGATCTCGTGGCCGACATGCAGGCACAGCGGCCGGACCACATCGCCATCACCGGCGACCTCGTCAACATCGCGCTGCCGCCGGAATTCGTCGCGGCGCGGACGTGGCTGGACAGCATCGGCCCACCGCACGACGTGTCGCTGGTGCCGGGCAATCACGACGCCTATGTCCACGGCGCGCGCAATCATTTTCCCAGCCTGTGGGCGGACTACCTGCGTGGCGACGACGCAACGCCAGGCAGCGCGGCGGTTTTCCCCTATGTGCGCCGGCGCGGGCCGCTGGCGCTGATCGGCGTCTCAACCGCCGTACCGAGCGCGCCGTTCATGGCCACCGGTCGGCTCGGGCACGACCAGCGTAACGCCCTCGCCCGGCTGCTGCCACAGCTCGCGGACGAGAAGCTGTTTCGCGTGCTGCTGATCCACCACCCGCCGCTGACATCCCCCGGACGCTGGGCGGCGCGCTTGCGCGACTCGCGGGAGCTGCTGGAGATGATCGCCCGCCACGGGGTCGAGCTGGTGCTGCACGGCCACGATCATCGCCATGCCACCGTGTGGCTCGACGGGCCGCGCGGCCGCATTCCGGCCGTCGGGGTGCCGTCGGCCTCCGCGGCGACGCAGGGACACAACCATCCGGCGGCATACAATCTGTTCACGGTGAGCGGCCACGCCGAGGAATGGCGCTGCGACCACCGCGTCCGCGGGTTCGCCGGGCACGGCAGCGCCAGCGAAACCAGCATCGGCGAGATCGGGACGGTGCGATTGATCTGACGTGCGACGCTATCCGCTGCGCAGCGCCATCACCACCGCGAAAGCGAACAGCGCGGCAAGACCGGCGGCGAAGCCGAACGCAAAGGTCAACACCGTCTTGTTGCGCGCAGCAGGGACCGTCGCAATAGCGGCCGGGCCCGGCGTCACCACCATCGCATGCTCACGCTCGATCATACGCCGCGCGATGTAATCGGTGATGGCATCGACCATCGCCGACACCTCGCGCGATTCGGCCAGAAGAATACGGCCGAACCGGGTGTCCTGGGTGAAGCGGTAGATGCGCTTGTCGCGCCCCATCGACACATGGGCCACCGAATCGATCCATAGCCGCGGCGTGTCGCCCTGGCTGATGCCGCGGTCGAACAGATCGACATCCGCCGGGATTTCGGCAAACAGCGGATCGAGCGCCTCGTGGAGAATCTCCAGCCGCGCCACTTCGGCGTCGCGCAGATCGACCACCACCCCGGTGCGGTCGGCCGCCTCGATGCGGGCCTTGCGCAGGGCGTCGCGCAGCCGGACCGGGCCCGCCTTGCCGGCCTTGTCGTTCGGAGCACCCTGTTCCGCCATGGAGATCGATACCTTTGTTTCGTTTATCTTAATCTATCAGTAACCCTCTCTCCCGCAAGCGCCGGCGCCAACGTTTCCCCGGACAGTCCGGCGCGGCGGCCGATCGCCCGGACAAAAAAAACGGCCCCGCCCGAAACCAGGACAGGACCGTTGAATAGGGCAGGCGACGAACCCCGCCCTGGAGTGGGTCAGGCCGTCCCGCGGTGCGGTTCTTCCACGATGGAGAAGCGCACGCCGGCGCGATGGCGGTTCTCTTCGGAGACTTCGCGCCAGGCGTCCTCGGCTTCCTTGCGGGTCTTGAACGGTCCCTTGACCTGCGCCGAGCCCTCCACAAGCTTGTGGAAATTCATCGAGCCGAACTCGCCGCCGATCACCCAGAAATTGCTGCCGTGGGTCGCCATCAAAGTCTCCTGTTCCTCTGCCGCCCGAGCCTTGAACCGGTGGTTGTCGCCGTTCCTTGGTCGGCCGCTTAAGTCTGCATCTCCTCGCTTCACATTCGTTACAATGCGCCGCGACATTCGTGATTGGGATTTAACGCCAGGCGAGGGATTTCGTATAGGCCGCTTGTCGTCGAATGGTGATGTGATGTAACATACATACTTGTCATATATGTTATTTTGTAATTTCTGTCACAAATGAGCGAGTCATGGCGTCTGATCGGGGTAAGAAACTGTTTGTCGGCCCGCGTTTCCGGCGCATCCGCCAGCAGCTCGGCCTGTCGCAAACCCAGATCGCCGAGGGGCTGGGCATCTCGCCGAGCTACATCAACCTGATCGAACGCAACCAGCGCCCGGTGACGGCGCAGATCCTGCTGCGCCTCGCCGAGACCTACGACCTCGACCTGCGCGATCTTGCCACCGCCGACGAGGACCGCTTCTTCGCCGAACTGAACGAGATTTTCTCCGATCCGCTATTCCGGCAGATCGACCTGCCGAAGCAGGAACTGCGCGATCTGGCCGAACTGTGCCCGGGCGTGACCCATGCTCTGCAGCGGCTCTATGCCGCCTATACCGAGGCGCGACGCGGCGAGACCATGGCGGCGGCGCAGTTCGCCGAACGCAGCGAAGGCGGCGTCGGCGCGCGCTTCGAGGCCAATCCGATCGAGCGCGTGCGCGACCTGATCGAGGCCAACCGCAACTATTTCCCCGAACTGGAAACCGCGGCGGAGACCGTACGTGACGAACTCAACGTCGCCGCACAGGACCTGCTGGCGGCGCTGACCGCACGGCTGCGCGAGCGCCACGCCATGACGGTGCGGATCATGCCGGTGGACGTGATGCGCGAAACCCTGCGGCGCTGGGACCGCCACCGGCGCCAGCTCCTGATCTCCGAACTGATCGACCTGCCCGGGCGCGCATTCCAGCTCGCGATCCAGGTCGCGCTTGCCGAATGCGGCCCGACCATCGACGCCATCGTCAATCGCGCCGGCCCGCTCGACGACACCACCCGCAAGCTCTACCGCATCACGCTGGCGAACTATTACGCGGCCGCGGTCATGATGCCCTACCCGGCCTTCCAGAGCGCCGCCGAAACCCTCGGCTACGATCTGCAGGTGCTGGGGCAGCGCTTCAACGCCGGCTTCGAGCAGATCTGCCACCGCCTCACCACCCTGCAGCGGCCGAACGCGCGCGGCGTGCCGTTCTTCATGCTGCGGGTGGACAACGCCGGCAACGTCTCCAAGCGGTTTTCGTCCGGCACGTTTCCGTTCTCGAAATTCGGCGGCACCTGCCCGCTGTGGAACGTGCATTCGACCTTCGATACGCCCGACCGCATGCTGCAACAGGTGATCGAACTGCCGGACGGCAGCCGTTATTTCTCCATCGCGCAGATGGTCCGCCGCCCGGCCGCGCCCTACCCCCAGCCGCAGCCGCGCTTTGCCATCGGGCTCGGCTGCGAAATCCGCCACGCCGCCAAGCTGGTCTATGCCGGCGGGCTCGACCTCGACACGATTCAGGGCGCGCCAATCGGCGTCAACTGCCGCCTGTGCGAGCGCGAGAATTGCAGCCAGCGCGCCGAGCCGCCGCTGACCCGCACGCTCATTCTCGACGAATACACCCGCCGCGTGTCATCGTTCTCGTTCAGCAATGCGCGCGAGCTTTAGAGTCTAATTCCGGCTCGCCGCGCTTGAGCCGGCCGTAAACCAAACTCAGCGTCAGGCAATAGGCGGCGAGCATCACCAGCATCATCAGCGCCGGCCAGCCGCCCGCGCCCACCCGGGTCGCGAAGACGCCGTGGCCAAGCGCCGGCAGAATGACGAGCCCGGTCGCGAGCCACGCCAGGGTCGTCACCACCATGCCCTTGCCGATCGCGGTGCGCGCCGGGATGACGTCATAGGCCCAGGCAAAGACCGAACTCCACACCGCCGCACCGCTCGCCATCGGCAACAGCCACGACAGCGTCGGCGCCCATCCCGCGCCGACCGCCGCCGCCAGCAAGCGTTGCAGGTCGTCATAGGGCTGGAACGCTGGCATAATGCCGAGCCAATGCCGCCCTCCCATCAGGACACTCTGCGCCGCCATGCCGCACAGGCCGGCAACAATCGCGTTGCGCAGGCGCCGGATCACCGGGCGCGCGCCTCCGGTTCTTAGATTTTTGCCGTTTTCCATGGCAGTCTTGACGGGAATCATCTCGGCCGCGACGCCGCACAGAACACGATAACCGACACACACGATAACGGACACATTTCATGGCACGCTATCCGCTTCGTCTGCTCGCTTTGGCCGCGATGGCCACCCTCTCCGCACTTCCCGGTCCGGCCCGCGCCCAGAGCGGCGCGCGCTGCCACAACGGCCAGAGCTTCGATCAGTTTCTCGTGCAGTTGAAACAGGACGCCGCCAAGGCCGGCGTCTCGCAGCGCGCCATCGCCGCCGTCGCGCCTTACCTCGTCTACGACCAGGGCATCGTCAACCGCGACCGAGGTCAGCGCGTGTTCGGTCAGATCTTCACCGAGTTTGCCGGCCGCATGGCGTCGGAATCGCGCCGGGTGCGCGCCCAGCAGCTGATCCAGACCCACGCCCAGGCCTTCGCCCGCGCCGAAAAGGAATACGGCGTGCCGCCGGCGGTGATCGCCGCATTCTGGGCGCTGGAGAGCGACTTCGGCGCGGTGCAGGGCAAGCTGCCGACCCTGCGCTCGCTCGTGTCGCTCGCCTATGACTGCCGCCGCGCGCAGATGTTTCATGACGAGACCATCGCCGCGCTGAAGATCATCGACCGCGGCGATCTTGCACCCGCCGAAATGATCGGCTCGTGGGCCGGCGAACTCGGCCAGACCCAGTTCCTGCCGCGCCACTACTACGACTACGCCGTCGACTACGACGGCGACGGCCACCGCAACCTGCTGCGCAGCGCGCCGGATGTGATCGGCTCCACCGCGCATTACATCGCCACCGGCCTGAAGTGGCGGCGCGGCGAGCCGTGGCTGCAGGAAATCCGCGTGCCGGCGAACCTGCCGTGGGATCAGGCCGACCTCACCATCAAGCATCCTCGCGCCAAATGGGCGGCGTGGGGCGTCACCCTCGCCGACGGCCGGCCGCTGCCGAACGACAGCCTGCCCGCCTCGGTGCTGCTGCCGATGGGGCGCACCGGGCCGGCGTTTCTCGCCTATCCGAATTTTGCCGCCTACACCGAATGGAACAACTCGCTGATCTATGCGACCACGGCGGCCTATCTCGCCACCCGCATTGCCGGCGCGGCCCCCATGCGCAAGCCGTCCGCGCCGGTGGCGCAACTTCCGTTCAACGAACTGAAGGAATTGCAGCAACTGCTGGCGCGGCAGGGCCTTGATGTCGGCAAGATCGACGGCGTGCTCGGCCAGCAGAGCCGCATCGCCGTAAAGACCATGCAGATGAAATATGGCCTGCCCGCAGATTCATGGCCGACGGCAGAGCTGCTGACGCGAATGCGCGGCCCGCGCGCGGCGGCGCAATAGTTGCATTGCAGGCGAGACATTCTTCCTACGCCCGCGCCGGAAGAACGATTCCGCCTGTCATCCGATGACGGCGCGCGATTGTTGCTACGCCATCATCCGCCGAGCGTAACCGCCATGGCGCATGACGGCCGTTTGCATGGGCGGCATGCTTGATCGCGCGCGGCTTGTGTTCCCCTTCCGTGGTGGCTAGATGCGTCTGCATTCAAATCATTCGGAACACACGCCATGAGCGCTTCCAAACTGTTCGAGCCCTACACCCTCGGCGCCGTTACCCTGACCAACCGCATCGCGATGGCGCCGCTGACGCGCAACCGCGCCGCCGCCGGCTTTGTGCCCAGCCCGCTCGCCGTGGAGTATTACGGCCAGCGCGCCTCCGCCGGACTGCTCATCACCGAAGCAAGCCAGATCTCGCAGCAGGGCCAAGGCTATCAGGACACCCCCGGCATCTATTCCAGCGAGCAGGTCGCGGGCTGGCGCAAGGTGACCGACCGCGTCCACGCGCGCGGCGGCCACATCTACATTCAGCTCTGGCATGTCGGCCGTATTTCCCACACCTCGCTGCAGCCGAACCACGGAGCTCCGGTCGCCCCGTCGGCGATCCGCGCCAGCACCAAGACATTCGTCAACGGCGCCTTCACTGACGTGTCCGAACCGCGCGCCCTCGACCTCGGCGAAATTCCCGGCATCATCGATGCGTACCGGCACGCCGCCGCCAACGCGATGCTCGCCGGATTCGATGGCGTCGAAATCCACGGCGCCAATGGCTACCTGCTCGACCAGTTCGCCAAGGACGGCACCAACAGGCGCACCGATGCCTATGGCGGCGCGATCGAGAGCCGCGCCCGGCTGATACTGGAGGTCTCAAAAGCCGTCAGCGAAGAAATCGGCGCGGCTCGTACCGGCATCCGCCTCTCGCCGGTGACGCCCGCCAACGACGTCTCCGACAGTAACCCGCAGCCGCTGTTCGATTACATCGTCGACGGACTCAATGCGCTGAAACTCGTCTATATCCACGTCATCGAAGGCGCAACCGGCGGGCCGCGCGACATCGCGCCGTTCGACTACGCCAGCCTGCGCAAACGCTTCAGCGGCACCTACATCGCCAACAACGGCTACGATCTCAAGCTCGCCAATGACACGCTGAACCACGACAGAGCCGACCTGATCGCGTTTGGAAAACTGTTCATCTCCAACCCCGATCTCGTCGAACGATTGAAGCTGGGCGCGCCGCTGAACGATTTCGACAAGGCAACCTTTTACGGCGGCGGCGCGAAGGGCTACACCGATTACCCGGCACTGGCGCAAGCTGCGGCCAAGTAAGGCTCGTCCAGGTGTGGCCCGTTATCCGAGGCCAGTCATCATCACGAATAGAAGTCAATGTCAGGAAGGCCGGGACCCATCCCGGCCTTTCTTCATATGCGAGAGCTCAGGCCGGAACCGGTTGATGCCCTCGGGCAAGGAAACGCTGTACGGCACGCTCCGCCTCCCGCGCACTCTTGAAAATCCGCCCATCGAGCGGATTAAACTTGTGAACCGCCGCGAAGAACCGGAAACCGGATTTCTCGCGAACGACGATTCCCGCCGCTTCCGAACTGACTTCGATGATGTAAGTGTCTGACATGATGATCCGCCTGGGTCTTCCCATTTTCGTGCCGCGTTAATTCGCAACGCTGCAAAAAGTTTCAGCGAAAAGGGCCGCACATCGACGCATCGGCCCGCGAAACTCACTCGACGCAACACCCTTGTCGGACATCCATTCAACGATCATGCCAATCGACGTCGTCAGGCATATCCGCCGGCGAAGTCTATAGATGCCTCGCGCAACAGTTTTATAACCTGATTTGGCATCAAGCGGCGAGACGGCTGCACGTTCTTTCGACAAATAATAAGGAATGAGCCGCGCGACGCATGCACCGCAACATGAAAATGACGCGCGCTTCGCGCACGCAAAAGAATTCACTATTCAGCGACGAACGTGATGTTCACGTCTTCAAGGTAGAGGAACCCTGAGGAATTTTCTGCGGCTGGCGACAATGGCTGAGCGCGGCAGATGCGAAGTTCCATCGCTTGCCGTTGCGGCGCTGCACTCATGCGGGACAGGCCCGGTGATCCGACTGCGGCCAATTCGCCCGGTCGTGCAGCGCTACGACACGCCGCTTATTTCGGGCGCGGCATCTCGAACATCATGTCGGGACGGACCTGCACGTAATCGCCGGCCCGGCCGGCGCGCAGGATCGGATAGGCCTCGGCGGTCTGATAGACGCCATCGCGGATCAGGCGCTTGTCGATGTGAACCGCGACCACTTCGCCGAAGATCATCCAGGCATCGGCCTTGCGGCCATCGGCGCCCTCGAGTTGGATCATCTGGGTGCGTTTGCACTCGAAGGATACCGGGCTCTCGCCGACGCGCGGCACGCCGACGATGCGCGACGGCGCCTTGGTCAATCCGGCGAGGACAAATTCGTCGGTCCCGTGCGGCACGCTCGCCGACGTCATGTTCATTTGCTGGGCGATATCTTTCGTCGCCAGATTCCAGGTGAATTCGCCGGTCTCCTGAATGTTGGCGACCGTGTCCTTCCAGCCGATGGAGGAGAAGCCGATGATCGGCGGCACGTAGCAGAAGGCGTTGAAGAAGCTGTAGGGCGCGAGGTTGTCATGGCCCTTGGCGTCACGGGAAGCGATCCAGCCGATCGGCCTGGGGCCGACGATGGCGTTGAACGGATCGTGTCGCAGGCCGTGGCCCTTCAACGGTTCGTAGTAGTGAATGTCGCTCATGATTGTGTCCGACGTTTCCGGTTAATTAGCGCGCTTCCAGCGACGCCAGAACGAAATCAATCATCTGGTCGAGGCTGGGCTCCGCGTCATCGACGCACTGCTCGATCAATTGCGGATGGAAGAACCGCATCATCGCCGTGCATGTCGCTCCTGCCGCCAGCGCGACATTGTCCGTCCGGAACGCGCCCGCGGCGACGCCGTCGCCGATCACCGTCGCCACCGCCATGACCATATGTTCCTTATAGGCCTCGCAGACGTCCCAGCTTTCCTCCATGGCGATGGACACCATCTCGTGGATCTTGGCGTCGCCGACGAAGCGCTCGGTGTTCATGCGGCTGATGGTGGCGAGCAGTTCCCGCAGGCGCGCGGCCGGCGGCGTGGACTGGGCGGCGATCGCCGCGATCTCAACCTCCACTTCGCCCATCAGGCGGCGCGCTACCCCTTCATGTATCGCCTTCTTGGACTCGAAGAAGCGATAGACATTCGCCGGCGACATCTTGAGCGAGCGGGCGATGTCCGCAACCGTGGTCTTGAGGTAACCGATATCGCGAAACAGACGCTCGGCGGTGGCGAGAATCCGCGTCCGCATTTCCAGATCGGCATTATCGTGCAGCAGCGTCATGGTCGTCAGGCATCCGTGTCATATCCGTATCGTCGCATGATGCGACGTTGCGATCCGCCGTATTCCTTCGGCCGCTCCTAATCGGCCGCTGCCGCCAGCGGCGGCGCATGATGAAGCCGCTCTGGGCCGGAGGCCGCCGCGAACTGCGTCTCGCCGGCGCCACGCTCGTCCAGACTATTGCGGAACCATAGCGCATAGAGGCCGGGCAGGAACAGCAAAGTCAGGAATGTTGCGACGAACAATCCTCCCATGATGGTGATCGCCATCGGGCCCCAGAATGCCGAACGTGACAGCGGGATCATGGCCAGGATCGCCGCCAGCGCCGTCAGGATCACCGGACGGGCGCGGCGCACCGTGGCTTCGACGATGGCTTCGCGGCGGGTCAGGCCATGGGCGACGTCGGTCTCGATCTGATCCACTAAGATCACCGTGTTGCGCATGATCATGCCGGCCAGCGCGATCAGGCCGAGCAGCGCCACGAAGCCGAATGGCTTGCTGGCGATGTTCAGGCCCAGGGACGCCCCGACGATGCCGAGCGGCGCGGTGAGGACCACCAGCACCAGCCGCGAGAAACTCTGCAACTGGATCATCAGCAGCACCAGCATGCCGATGGCCATCACCGGGAACAGCTTGTTGATCGAGGCATTGCCCTTCTCCGATTCCTCGATGGCCCCGCCGATCTCGATGCGGTAGGCCGGCTGCAGGCTGTCGCGGATGCCCTTCAGCTTCGGCCAGATCGCATTGGTGACGTCAGGCGCCTGCACGCCATCGACGATATCGCCGCGCACCGTGATGGCCATGTCGCGATTGCGCCGCCACAGAATCGGTTCCTCGTGGGCGTATTCGATCCGGGCGATCTGCGACAACGGCACGGCGACGCCGCCCCGCGAATAGATGGTGAGATCGCCGACGCGGCCGAGATCGAGGCGCTCGGACGGCACCGCCCGCGCCACAACGCCGACCTTTTCGACGCCGTCGCGCAAGGTCGTCACCTGCGCGCCGGAAATCAGCATGGCGAGAGATTGCGAGATGTCCTGCGGCGTGAGGCCGAGGGCGCGCGCGCGGTCCTGATCGACCGCGAGCTTGAGGTATGGCGTCTGCTCGTTCCAGTCGAGATGCGGGTCCACCACATTCCGGTTGGCTTGCATCACGTCGCGCACCTTGTAGGCAATCTCGCGCACGGTCGTGGTGTCGGGGCCGACCACGCGGAACTGAACCGGGAAGCCGACCGGCGGACCGAAATTGAAACGATCAACCCGCACCCGCGCTTCCGACAGCGCGCCGTCCGCCACCGCCTTTTCCAGCCGCGCCTTGATGCGTTCGCGCGCCGCGACGTCCTTCGCCACGATCACGGTTTCGGAGAACGACTCGTTCGGCAATTGCGGATTGAGGCCGAGCCAGAAGCGCGGCGAGCCCTGCCCGATATAACTGGTGTAAGTCGCGATATCCTTGTCATCCTTGAGCAGCGCCTCGGCCTTCTTGACGCTCGCCTTGGTGACATTGAACGCCGTTCCCTCCGGCAGGCGCAGTTGCAGAAACAGTTCCGGCCGCTCGGACAGCGGGAAGAACTGCTGCTGCACATGGCTGAAGCCGGCGATCGCGGCGATAAAGACGCCGACGGTGGCGAGCACGACGGTTCCGCGCCGTTGCACGCACCATGCGATCACCCGACGCAGGGCGCGATAAACCCGCGTCTCGTAGATGGCGTGAGGATCATGGCCGTGCCCGCCCTTGGCAAAGTCCGGCAACAGCTTGACGCCGATATAGGGCGTGAAGATCACGGCGACGAACCACGACGCCACCAGTGCGATCGCCACCACCCAGAAGATGCCGCCGGCATATTCGCCGACGCCGGAATTGGCGAAGCCGATGGGCAGGAAGCCGACCGCGGTGACCAGCGTGCCGGTCAGCATGGGAAAGGCGGTGGATTCCCAGGCGAAGGATGCGGCCTTCACGCGATCCCAGCCCTGCTCCATCTTCACCACCATCATCTCCACCGCGATGATGGCGTCGTCCACCAGCAGGCCGAGGGCGATGATGAGCGCGCCGAGGGTGATGCGGTGCAGGTCCATGCCCATCGCATTCATCACGATGAAGACGATCGCCAGCACCAGCGGCACCGACAGCGCCACCACGATCCCGGTGCGCCAGCCGAGCGCGAGGAACGACACGAACAGCACGATGACCAGCGCCTCGATGAAGGAGCGCACGAACTCGCCGACGGCGTGCTCGACCACCTTCGGCTGGTCTGCGATCTGCTCGATCTCGAAGCCCTGCGGCACTGCGGCCATGAAGGCATCGGTTGCCTGTTTCACATTCTCGCCGAGTTCGAGGATGTTGGCGCCCTTCGCCATCACTACGCCGAGGCCGATGGCGGGCTTGCCTTCCTGCCGGACCTGATAATCGGGCGGATCAACAAAACCGTGGGTGACGGTGGCGATATCGCCGAGCCGGAACACCCGGCCGTTGCCCTCGACCGGCGTTTCCGCCACGGCCCTGACGCTGTCATAGGCACCGGTGACGCGCAGCGGTACGCGTTGCGACGACGTCTCCACCGTACCGGCGGGCACCACGGCGTTCTGCTTCGCCAGCGAGTCGAACAGCGCCTGGGTGGTGATACCGAGGGTGGCGAGCTTGGCGTGGGAGAACTCGACGAACACCCGCTCGTCCTGGGTGCCGTAGAGATTGACCTTGGTGACGTCCGCGACTTTCAGCAGCCGCTGCCGCAGCCCCTCGGCCACCTTCTTGAGCTGGGCGTAGTCCGCTCCCTCGCCGGTCAGCATGTAAAGGATCGAATCAACGTCGCCGTATTCGTCGTTGATGTTCGGCCCGATCAGGTTCGCCGGCAGGTCGCCGCGAATGTCGGTGAGCTTCTTGCGGAGCTGGTAGAACAGCTGCGGCACCTCTTTCGCCGGCGTACTGTCCTTGAAGGTCAGGGTCATCGCCGTGAAGGACGGCTTGGTGTAGGTCTGCACCTTGTCGAAGTAGGGCAGCTCCTGCAGCTTCTTCTCGATGCGGTCGGCGACCTGCTCCTGCATGTCCTTGGCTGTCGCGCCAGGCCAGGCGGCATTGATGATCACTGCCTTGATGGTGAAGGACGGATCCTCGGCGCGGCCGAGTCGCTGATAGGAGATCAGGCCAGCGACGCCCAGCATCACAATGAAGAACAGCACCAGCGTCGGATGCGCCACCGCCCATGCGGAAAGATTGAAGCGCTTCATCGGTCTCTCCCGGAGCCGGTCAGAACGACAGCGACGATACGACCCGGACCTTGCGGGCCGGATCGAGTTTCTGCACCCCAAGCACGACCACGCTCGCGCCCTCCTCGACGCCGCCTGTAATGACGACATTGTCGGTCTCGTAGGCCTTCACCTGCACGGGCTTCAGCGAGACGTCGCCGGTCCGGGGGTCCGCGACATAGAGCGCGGGACCGTCGCCCTGATTGAACAGCGCCGACAACGGCAGCCGCGCCACCCGCTCCGACGCGGAATCCGCGAGCGTCAGGGTCGCGGTCATGCCGAGCGACACCGCGCCATCGGCATCCGGCAGGGAGAACTTGGCCTGATAGGTGCGCGTGGCGGCATCCGCCGCTGGCGCGATTTCGCGCAGCCGCGCGGCATATTTCTTTCCGGGCTCCGACCACAAAGTAACGCTGGCATCGCCGGTCTTGGCGAAATTCACCAGCGTCTCCGGGATCGCGACCACCGCTTCCTTCTCGGCGGAGCGCGCCACGCGGATCGCGGTCTGGCCGGCGGCCACCACCTGTCCGGGCTCGACCAGCGTAGCGGTGACGACACCGCGCGAGTCGGCGACGAGCGTGGCGTAGGACAGGCTGTTGCGGGTGAGTTCGACCGAGCGCTCCGCCCGCTCCAGACGGGCACGGGCCTCATCGGCCGCCGCCTTCGCCTGATCGACCTGAGCCTGGGTGGACCAGCCGCGGCCACGCAACTCATTGGCGCGGCCCTCGGCAGCGCTGGCCTGCGCCAGCACGCCGGTCGCCGCACTGAGTTCAGCCTGCGACTGCTCCGCCTGCAATTTGAGATCGACCTCGTCGAGGGTGGCCAGCGGCTGGCCGACATCGACAATCTGCCCGACCTCGACAAGCCGCTTGGCCACCTTGCCGGGAACACGAAAGCCCATGTCGGTTTCGACGCGCGGCCGGATGGTGCCGACAAAGCTGCGCTCCGGCGACTGCGGCACATAGCGGACCGGAGACACCAGAACCGGCCGGCCCTTGTCGCTTTGTTCGGCGGCATTTTCGCTGCAGGCCGCCAGCGCGAAAGCCGGCAGGATCACCGCAAGAGCGGCCAAGATATTGTTTTTACGCAGAAAAGTAGAAAACTGCACCATGGCCAGGCCCTCGAACAAAGTTCGCGGAGCCTCTTACAATGACTGACGATTGTCAATATTCGTCACTAGTTAATTATCGCGACGTCCTGATGGTCGCGCATCCAGACCTTCACACATAAAGGCACCGGCTGGTTCGCCGGCTCCGCGCCTGCTGTTTTGCATTTCCTGTCTGACCAGCCATGCCACCCGCTGGCGGCAAGCCGGCTTACTTGCTCTCGGCCGGGTCCCGGTGGATCGGATCGATCCACAGCACGGTCTCGGGCTTTTCCACCGGCGCGATATCGAGATTGACCGCGATCGCCTCGCCGTCGCTGCGCACCAGCACGCATTCCAGCACCTCGTCGGGGCTGGCGTTGATTTCCTGATGCGGGACGTAAGGCGGCACGAAAATGAAATCGCCCGGCCCGGCCTCCGCCGTAAACTGCAGATGCTCGCCCCAGCGCATCCGCGCCTTGCCGCGCACCACATAGATGATGCTTTCGAGATGACCATGATGGTGGGCACCGGTTTTGGCGTCGGGCTTGATCGTCACGGTGCCGGCCCACAGCTTCTGCGCTCCCGCCCGCGCGAACGTGATCGCGGCCTTGCGGTCCATGCCCGCGGTGGACGGCACGTTGGGATCGAGCTGGTTGCCGGGAATCACCCGCACGCCGTCGTGCTTCCAGCGATCAGTGTCGCCGTGCGCATGGTCGTGCGGATGATGATGGTCGTGCGACATGACTGGTCTCTCGTTGTTCGCGAATGAGGGTAACGGGCCGTGGCCGATTGCGCGCAGATCACCAGATCAGGCAGTTGACGTCAACTTGGCCGAACCACACAGAACAGGTGCTAATATGATTTCGGCAACCCCAGCACCTTCTCGCCGATAAAGCTGAGAATGAGCTGCGGGCTGATCGGCGCGATGCGGGGAATCATCACCTCGCGCAGATAGCGCTCGACGTGATATTCCTTGGCGTAGCCGAAGCCGCCATGGGTCATCACCGCCTGCTCGCAGGCATGAAAACCAGCTTCGCCCGCGAGATATTTCGCAGCATTGGCCGCCGGCCCGCACGGCAGTTCCTGATCGTATTGCCACGCCGCCGACAGCGTCATCAGCCACGCCGCCTCGAGATCGATCCAGTTCTTCGCCAGCGGATGCTGGATCGCCTGATTCTGTCCGATCGGCCGGTTGAACACGAT
>JAFKES010000155.1 GCA_017308495.1 Afipia sp. | reverse complement strand
GATGCCCCAGAATAGGCTCGGGTTCTGGGTGATCATCAGCGGCCCCGGCTGCAGCCCGTGAATGACGAAAGCGCCGAGCAGCAGCGCCATCACCACATTCGGTGGAATCCCTAACGTCATCAGCGGAATGAAAGCGCCCCCGGCCGCCGCGTTGTTGGCCGCCTCCGGCCCCGCGACGCCCTCGATCGCGCCATGGCCGAAACGCTCCGGCGTTTTGGACAGCCGCTTTTCCAGCGCATAGGACGCGAACGACGCCACCACCGCGCCGCCGCCTGGCAGGATGCCAAGAAAGAAACCGAGCACCGTGCCGCGCCCCACCGACCCGGCGCTGGCCTTCCATTCCTCCCGGTTCGGCAGAAGCTGCGAGATCTTGGTGTCGATGATGTCGCGCTTCAAGACCTGCTCGATGTTGAGCAGGACTTCGGCGACGCCAAACAGCCCCATCACCACCGGCACGAGGCCGATGCCGTCAATCAGTTCGACCCGGCCGAAAGTCAACCGCGGCATCGCCGTGATGCTGTCGAGGCCGACCAGCCCGAGCACGATCCCGATGCACGCCATCAGCAGCGCCTTGGCCATCGAGCCCTGCGTGAGGAACGTCAGCACCACAAGACCAAGCACCATCAGGCTGAAATATTCCGCGGGTCCGAAGGCAACGGCAACGTCAGCGAGCGACGGCGCGATCAGCATCAGCGCCACCAGCGAGAACGTGCCGGCGATGAACGATCCGATCGCCGAGATGCCGAGCGCTGGGCCCGCGCGGCCCTGCTTGGCCATCTGGTGCCCGTCGAGGCAGGTCACCACCGACGCCGCCTCGCCTGGAATGTTGACAAGGATCGAAGTGGTCGAGCCGCCATACATCGAGCCGTAGTAAATGCCGGCCATCATGATGATGCCGGACTCCGGCGTGCCGGACAGCGTGATCGGCAACAGCAGCGACATTGCCGAGATGGGGCCGATGCCGGGCAGCACGCCAACCAGCGTGCCGATAAAAACGCCGATGAAACAATACAGCAGGTTGATCGGCTGCAGCGCGACGCCAAGACCATGCGAGACATTGATCAGAACATCCATGCGCCTATCCCGTCAACCGAGACCGAACATTCCGGCAGGCAACTGGATCAGCAGCCCGTGCTTGAGCACCCACCACACACAGAGCGGCGAGAGCACCGCCAGCGGAATCGCCAGCGTCCAGCGCACCGGATCAATGACGCGCAACAGCACCAGCATCAGCGGGATCGTCGAGAGCAGAAATCCGAGAGGCTCAAGCAGCAGCGCGAAAATGCTCAAGCATCCGCTGACGATCAGGGGTTTGGTCCAGCGCGTTCCCGCCCACAGCGATCCGACGGTCGGCGCCTCCTCGGTCACGGCGGAGATGAGGATCGAGATCGCGAACAGGCACATCAGGATGCCGGTGTAAAACACCACGAACCCCGATCCCGGATCGTGGATGCTGCCGATGTTCAGCGTGTAGCCCGACCGGACCACAAACACGCCCAGCCCAAGCCCGACAACACCGCCCCATAATCCTGAATTGGTGAGCCAGCTTTTCCCGCGATCCGTCTCGATCATGGCACCCCTCCGCACGCCACCGATCAGGGCTCGCCGGAAGGCGAGCCCTGCATCAACAGACAGACCTCAGTTGGCCTTTTTGGCGAGCCCGAGCGATTCGATCACCTTGCGTTCGGATTCGGTGACCTCACCCACGAATTTCACATAGTCTTCCGTATTCTTGTAGTTCACGACCATGTCGAACTTCGCCAGTGTCGCGATCACCGCGGGATCCTCGATCGCTTTCTTGAAGGCGTCGTGAAGCTTGGCGACGATCTTCGGATCCATGCCTTTCGGACCTGCAATCCCGAAGGGCGAATCGTACACCATCGAATAACCGAGTTCGTTGAGCGTCGGCACATCCGGGAAGTTCGGCGAGCGCTTGCTGGTCCACACCATCAACAGCCGCAGCTTGCCGGCATCGACCAGCGGCCGCCAGCCGGTGGAATCCGCCTGCAGCATCGTGTGCTTGCCGAGCACCGCGGCGTTTGTTTCCGCGCCGCCCTTGAACGGCACCTGCGTCAGCTTGATGCCGGCCTTGGCCGCGATCTGCTCCATGCCGATATGCAGCGACGTTCCGGCGCCCGGGGTCGCGTAGGTTACCTTGCCGGGGTTGGCCTTGGCGAAATCAACCACGTCCTGCCAGGTCTTGAACTGCGATTCGGCATTGGTGGTGACGCCGAAAGTGTAGCCGGTCAGGTGCACGATATAGGTGAAGTCCTTGCTAGCATCCCATGACACCTGTTGCATCAGCGGCAGCCGGAACACGGTGATCGGAATCTGCGAGATGGTGTAACCGTCAGGCTTCGCGGTCGCCGCCATGGTTGCCGGGCCGACGGTGCCGCCGCCTCCGCCCTTGTTGTCGACGACGATGGGCTGACCCAGAACTTTCGACGCGCTGTCGGCGATCGCACGCATCGAAATGTCGGTCGATCCGCCCGCCGGCCACGGCACGATCAGGGTGATCGGCTTGGTCGGATAATCCTGAGCGAACGTCACGCCCGTCAGGGCTGCGAAAACAACCGCTGCGAAGCCAGCTTTCTGCATGATACGATGAGTCATTGAGCACGTCTCCCCTGCGGCCTGTTGATGTGTCCGGCCTGTTGTTGTCTTGTCCGATGATGATCCCCGAAATCGACAAGAAAGAAAAGCAAGGAGACGCGTGCACCGTCGCAGTTTGCGATGCATCAAAGCGGTGCGTCATTACGTCCCAAACATAGGCTGCGAACATGAATCCCGTTCGCATAGCGGAACTGCCTGTTCCGCATCGCGGTGTAACCTGGCGGCCAACATCTGCGGCCGCGTCAAATCAGGTCCAACGACTTGATGGTTTCGGTTATGCTCGCGCCGCCCGCAGCATGTGGCCTATCCGAACGGAGACTGTTTCAATGCAACGTGTCACTATCACCCTCGACGACGACCTCATGGCCGAACTCGACCGCATGATCGAGGAGCACGGCTACCAGAACCGCTCCGAGGCGATCCGCGACTTTGCCCGTGCCGGGATGCAGCAGGCTGCGCAGGATGCCGGCAAGGGCGGAGACTGCGTCGCCGCGCTGGTCTATGTCTACGATCACGCCGCGCGCGATCTCTCCAGCCGCCTCGTCAACAATTTCCACGACCACCACAACCTGTCGCTGGCCACGCTGCACGTCCATCTCGACAACGACAACTGCATGGAAATCACCGCGCTGAAGGGCAGCACGGCCGACGTGCAGCATCTCGCCGATCACGTCATCGCCGAACGCGGCGTGCGCTATGGCCGCGTGGTGATGATGCCGACCGACCTCGGCGCCAGACATTCCGATGTCAAGGAGCCCGATGCGCGCAAGCGCCATTCTCACCGGCACACCTGACAACGCCGGCGTCCTGTGCTTCATTGATCCGGTAACCGCGACCCATCCCCTCTTCTCCGATCGATCATGACAAAAGCCAGATCAAATCTCCAAATCGATTCCACCCGCCTGTGGGGCGACATTCACGACACCGCCAAATTCGGCGCCACGCCCAAGGGCGGCGTGCGGCGGCTGACCCTCGGCGCGGAAGATCGGCAGGTGCGCGACTGGTTCCGCAATGCTTGCGAGAAAGCGGGCTGCGAGGTCCGTATCGATGCGCTTGGCACCATGTTCGCCCTCAGACCCGGGCGCGACATGTCGAAGCCGCCCATCGGCATCGGCTCGCATCTCGACACCCAGCCGACCGGCGGCAAATATGACGGCGTACTGGGTACGCTGGCCGCCCTCGAAGTGGTCCGCGCGCTCAACGACGCCGGGATCGAGACCGAGCTGCCGGTCTGCGTCTGCAACTGGACCAACGAGGAAGGCTCGCGCTTCGCGCCGGCGATGATGGCTTCGGCCGCCTATGCCGGCGAATACACCACCGAGGACATTCTCGGCCGCAAGGACGCCGACGGCGTCACCGTGGCCGAGGCACTCGACACCATCGGCTATCGTGGCGCGGACGCTGTGGGGCAGCAGCGCTTCAGTGCCTTCGTCGAATTGCATATCGAACAGGGGCCGCTGCTCGAAGCCGAACACAAGACCATCGGCGTGGTCGATCGCGGCCAGGGCATCATCTGGTACAACGGCACGGTCGCGGGCTTCGCCGCCCATGCCGGCACCACGCCGATGCCGCTGCGCAGGGACGCGCTCGCCGCGCTCGCCGAAGTAGTGCTCGCGGTGGAAAAGCTGGCGCGCGATCACGGTCCGCATGCGGTCGGCACCGTCGGCGAGGTGAGGATCGACAACGCCTCGCGCAACGTCATTCCCGGCGACATCGCCTTCACCGCCGAATTCCGCAGCCCCGACTCCGCGACCCTCGACGCGCTCCACGACGGCCTGCAACGCGCAGCGGCCGAGATCGCGGCGCGCCGCAAGGTCGCCGTCGCCATCGAGAAGATCTGGCGCAAGGAACCGACCGTATTCGACAAGGCGCTGGTGGACGCCGTGGAAACGGCGGCAAGGGAGATGGGCTACAGCCATCGCCGCATCACTTCCGGCGCGGGCCACGATGCCTGCAACCTGGCAAGCGTGGTTCCCGCCGCCATGATCTTCGTGCCATGCAAGGACGGTGTCAGCCACAACGAACTGGAAGACGCGACGCAGGCCGACTGCACCGCCGGCGCCAACGTGCTGCTGCACACGGTGCTGGCGCTGGCGGGCGTGGCGTCGAAAACGAGCGGCTAGAGGTCGGACGCCGCAACATATTCCATGCCGTCGCGGCTCAAGCCGGGACCCATTACCTCTGGCTTCTCGATAAGACACGTCATACATCTCGCATCACATCTTCTGTCAGGGAGTATGGGTCCCGGCTTGCGCCGCGACGACCGCATCATGCTTTCTGACTTTCGACCGAAAGCCCGCTCAGCATGAATTCCAAAGCCCCCGTTCCTCCCGTGGCCCCGCGCCGCCCGCACAGCTTCACTCGTCACGGCATCACGGTGAGCGACGACTACGCATGGCTGAAGGACGAC
Organism: Afipia sp.; assembly: GCA_017308495.1. Classification (GTDB taxonomy): domain Bacteria; phylum Pseudomonadota; class Alphaproteobacteria; order Rhizobiales; family Xanthobacteraceae; genus Afipia. The sequence continues at coordinate 20,557 of JAFKES010000155.1, read as the reverse complement.
AACTGGCAGGAAGTGCTGCGCGATCCATCGGTGCTCAAGCCCGACATCCGCGCCTATCTCGAAGCCGAGAACGCCTATGCCGACGCCGTGCTGGGCGGCACCGTGCCGCTACAGCAGACACTGGTGGCCGAGATGCGCGGCCGCATCAAGGAAGACGATTCCAGCGTGCCCTCGCCCGACGGCCCGTTCGCCTATTTCCACAAATACCGCGAAGGCGGCCAGCACGAACTGATCGGGCGTGAGCCGCGCGGCGGCGGAGAGGCCAGCTTCATCATCGACGGCGACGAACTGGCGAAACTGTCCGACTATTTCAAGTTCGGCGGCGCGGTGCATTCGCCGGATCACCGGCTGGAAGCATGGAGCGCGGATGTGCGCGGCTCCGAATATTTCACCATCCGCGTCCGCGACTGGGCCACGGGGAAGGACAACGATGACGTCATTGAGGAGAGCGACGGCGAGGTGGTGTGGAGCGCGGATTCCGCCTCGTTCTTCTATGTCAAGCTCGACGACAACCACCGGCCGATGCAGGTCTATCGCCACGTCCTCGGCACGCCGCAGTCCGCCGACAGGCTGGTGTATGAAGAAAGCGATTCCGGCTGGTTCACCCATATTCATGAAAGCGCCAGCGGCCGCTTCTGCGTGATCGCCGGCGGCGATCATGAAACGTCCGAACTGCGGCTGGTCGACCTCAGGGACCCCGACGCAAAGCCGCGCCTCGTGGCCGCGCGCGAGGACGGCGTGCAGTATTCGATCGCCGACCGCGGCGACCAGCTTTTCATTCACACCAACGCCGACGACGCCATCGACTTCAAGATCGCCACCGCGCCGCTGGCGACCCCGGAGCGCGCCCACTGGCGCGACCTGATCCCGCATCGTCCCGGCGTCTTCATCATCGACATCGAACTCTATTCCGGCCATCTGGTGCGGCTGGAGCGCGCCAACGCCCTGCCCTCCATCGTCATCCGCGATCTTAAGACGTCGCAGGAACACGCAATCGCCTTCGACGAGGCGGCCTATTCGCTCGACACCCTCGGCGGCTACGAATTCGACACCACGCAGATCCGTTTCGCCTACTCATCGATGACGACGCCGTCCGAGGTGTTCGACTACGACATGGTCAGCCGCGAACGGACGCTGCGCAAGCGGCAGGTCATTCCCTCCGGCCACGATCCGGTGAACTACGTCACCACGCGGATCATGGCGACGGCACGTGACGGCGCGCAGGTGCCGGTCTCGCTCCTGCATCGCCGCGATCTGGTGCCGGATGGCTCCGCGCCGCTGCTGCTGTACGGCTACGGCTCTTACGGCCACGCCATGCCGGCGTCGTTCTCCGCCAACCGGCTGTCGCTTGTGGACCGCGGCTTCGTCTACGCCATCGCCCATGTCCGAGGCGGTTCCGACAAGGGCTGGGGCTGGTATCTCGACGGCAAGCGCGAGAAGAAAACCAACACCTTCGACGATTTCGCCGCCGCCGGCCGCGCGTTGATCGCGGCGAATTATACCTCGGCCCGGAAGATCGTCGGCCATGGCGGCAGCGCCGGCGGCATGCTGATGGGCGCGGCGGCGAACCGTTCGGGCGAGCTGTTCGCCGGCATCGTCGCGGAGGTGCCGTTCGTGGACGTGCTCAACACCATGCTCGACGACAAGCTGCCGCTGACCCCGCCGGAATGGCCCGAATGGGGCAACCCGATCGAAAGCGCGGCGGATTTCAAGACCATCCTGTCCTATTCGCCCTATGACAACATCGCGGCGAAGGATTATCCGGCGATCCTCGCCATGGGCGGCCTCGCCGATCCGCGCGTCACCTATTGGGAGCCGGCGAAATGGATCGCGCGGCTACGCCCGACCATGACCGGCGGCGGCCCGGTGCTGTTGCGCACCAACATGGGTGCAGGCCACGGCGGCGCCTCCGGCCGCTTCAACCGGCTCGACGAAATCGCCATCGTCTACGCCTTCGCGCTGTGGGCGGTGGGACTGACCGGCGACGCCTAGCGGCTTTTGTCCCGGGCGCGATGCAGCGCCCATCGGCCCGGCTGCACTGCGCCCGGGACACCGGCCCTTTCCTTCGCACGAACATTCGGCCCATACTGCGCCACTGCCCGCTGCCCTTGCATCCGGAATGAGCATGCGCCGTCTGCCTTTCTTCTACGGCTGGATCGTCGTCGCGGTCACCTTCGTCACCATGGCCATCGGCGTGAATGCCCGCACCGCGTTCTCGCTGTTCTTCTCGCCGATCGTCGATGAGTTCGGCTGGGAGCGCGGCGTCACCGCGGGCGCGTTCTCCTTCGGCTTTCTCGTTTCAGCGGTGCTCAGCCCACTGATGGGCAAGCTGATGGACCGCACCGGCCCGCGCACGGTGATGGAGCTTGGCGTGGTGCTGATGGCCGGCGGCCTGCTGCTCGCGCCGCTGACGACGCAGCCGTGGCATCTCTACCTCACCATCGGCGTGCTGGTGGGCGCAGGCAGCATCTGTCTCGGATATTCCGGCCAGTCGCTGTTCCTGCCGAACTGGTTCGTGCGGCGGCGCGGCCTCGCGGTGGGCCTCGCCTTCGCCGGCGTCGGCATCGGCTCCATTGTCATCCTGCCATGGATACAGCTTCTGATCGACCGCAACGGCTGGCGGGCGGCGAGCTGGGCGATGGGCATTCTGGTGCTGGTCGTGCTCGCACCGCTCAACCTGCTGCTGCGCAAACGCCCCGAAGACATCGGCCTGCACCCCGACGGCGACGAAGACCCGGTCGCGACCGCCACCGCGCTACCCTCGAACGTCGTCGATCCGGCATGGGCGTCGGTGGACTGGACACTTGGCCGCGCGATGCGGACAGCGCGATTCTGGTGGCTTTCGCTCGGCTATTTCTGCGCGCTCTACGTCTGGTACGCGATTCAGGTGCATCAGACCACCTGATCGGCATTCCCGGGCAGATCGCGTTCGGCCATCTTTCGGATCGCATCGGCCGCGAATGGATCTGGAGCATCGCCTCGCTGGGCTTCGCCATCTCCTTCGCGATACTGATCACGCTTCAGAGCACACCGACACTCGCTCTGGTTTATGTGATGGTGGTGGCGCAGGGCGCGCTCGGTTACGGCTCTACCTCCATCATGGGCGCGGTGGTGGCCGAAATCTTTCAGGGCAGGCATTTCGGCACCATCTTCGGCACCGTGATGTTCACCGCATTGGCGGGCGGCGCCGCCGGGCCGTGGGTGACGGGCACGCTGCACGATATCTACGGTGACTACACCTTGGCTTTCGCCATCGGCATCGCGGTCAGCGCGCTGTCGGCGATCTCGATCTGGCTCGCCGCGCCGCGCAAGGTCCGCGCCGTCGCCGGGCGGATACACCGTATCGCGAAGCCCGCCTAATCGCGCCCGACCTCTACGCGATACCCGGCACGCAGCGCGTTGACGATCGAGGGCGGTGTCAGAAGCGCCGCGTCGGCAAGGGCAATCGGAGTCGGGCTGTAGCCGGCGAAGCTCCAGCGCCAGGCCGCGCCACGCACAATCAAAAAACTCTCGCCGCCCGACGCGACCATCGCGCCATCGGGCAGTTCCGACAGCGCTTCCCGCAGCGGATGCAGACGTTTCGCCCGGCCGTCAAGCCGCTCGGCGTGAAGCACGGCGTCGATCTGAGAGGCGCGCGGCGGGCGGCCGCCATTTCCCTGCGCCCAGGCTCCGCGAAAGGCTTCGGCCTCCGCCCGGCGGCAATAAAAGCAGGGGCGATGCCCTGCCGCCAGCGCGGTCGCCTCGTCGAGAAAGAACAGCTCGGTCCAGCTTCGCGCCGCCATGACCTTGCGCCTGCGCCCGCGAAATTCGCAGACGCAGGCGATCCACGCCTTCGACGACCAGCGCCGGTTTAGCAATGTCCGCGTCGCCGGATCATGAATGATGCCTCGATTGCCGGTGAAGCGGCCGCGATGCCGCGTCGCGACGATGTCGCCGAACGGGGTCACGCGGTTCTGCAGGGGCATGGTACCTCAGTTCCTGAGCCGCGCTGGCTTCTGAACAGGTTGTCCCGACATGCGCCGGGACGAGCTAACGACGAACGCACGCGGCGAGCGTCCGCATCACCCCAGTACATCCTGATTGATGACGTTCTCGCGGAGCGGCTGGCCGTCCAGCGCGCTCAGGATGTTCCTCGCCGCCTGCAAGCCCATGCGATCGAGCGCCTCGCGCGTCACGCCCGCGACATGCGGAGCGGCGATGACGTTGTCCAGCGTGAACAGCGGATGGTCCGGGCGCGGCGGCTCCTGCGCGAACACGTCCACGCCCGCGCCCGCGATCTTGCCCGAGGTCAGCGCTGCGTAAAGCGCATCCTCGTCCACGATGCCACCGCGCGCGGTATTGATGAGATAGGCAGTGGGCTTCATCAGTTGCAATTCCGGCGCGCCGATCAGGTTCACCGTCTCTGGCGTTTTCGGGCAATGCAGCGAGACGAAATCCGCACGCGGCAGCGCCGTGTCGAGACTGGTCACGCGCTCCGCCCCGGCAGCCTCGATCTCGGCCGCGGTCTTGAACGGATCATAGACCAACACATGCATTTCCATCGCCAGCAGGCGCTTGACCAGCCGCGTGCCGATGCGACCGAACCCGATAATCAGCGCCGTCCGCCCGAGCAGATCGAACGGGATCGCGCCGAGGCGTTTGGTCCAGTTGCCGCTCTTGACCAGCTTGTCCAGTTCGGCGGCGCGCTTGGCCAGGGCCAGCATCATGAACAGCGCGCATTCCGCCACCGACGGCGAATTGGCGATACCGGTGGTCATCAGCGGAATCCGGTGGGCGCTCAGCGCCTTGACGTCCACGGCGTCGTAACCGACGCCGATGCGCGCCACCACCATCATCCCGCCGGAGGAGGCGATTTCGTCGGCGCCGAAGCCGGTGGCGCCCAGCGCGACGCCGTTGACCGGCGCGTGTTGGCGCAACATCGCGTTGAAATCCGCCTTCGAAATGGTGTTGGGGAATTCGATGACTTCGATATCGGCGCGCTCACCGAACAGCGCCCGGCCGTCCGGCGCCAAGGTTTCCACGATCAGCAGTTTCTTCTTGTTGGTCGCCATATGATCCCCTGCAATCCTGTGACTGGCCCGCCCTGTGACCCACTGGCGCCCGCGAAGGACCGGCGGCCGCGCACGGCGCAAGCCACCATCATCGCCTTCTTTCATCACGCGGTGCAAGCCGGGTCTGAAGCCGAACCCCACCCTTGCCGCCGCCGGTTTGCACGGGCAAACTCCAGCCGCGCCGCGCACCCCGACCGAGGCGGAAAGCACAACAACAGGAGATCAACCGGTGACTTCATCCGCTGCCACTCCCCTTCCCGCCGCACTGCTCGAAGCCCTCGCGCGCTATGACACGCCCACCATCTGCAACGCGCTGGAAGTGGTCGCGCCGGCGCGGCGGCTGTCCGGCTACACCGTCAAGCCGCTGGTCTGCCCGTTCCCAGACCTGCCGCCCATGGTCGGCTATGCCCGCACCGCCACCATTCGCGCAACCTCCGCATCTCACCTGCCGCCCGCAGAGGCAGGGGCGCAGCGCCTCGCCTATTACGACTATTGCGGCACCGGACATGGTCCCCGCATCAGCGTCATCCAGGATCTCGACGGCGCCAATGCCGGCTTCGGCGCGTTCTGGGGCGAGGTCAACAGCGCGGTCCACAAGGCGCTGGGGTGCCTCGGCGTGATCACCGACGGCTCGATCCGCGACATTCCGCAATGGGCGCCGGGATTCCAGGCGCTGGCCGGCAGCATCGGCCCGTCGCACGCTTATGTCCATCTCGCCGGCTTCGGCGAGCCTGTCTGCGTCGCCGGCATGACGGTGCGCTCGGACGACCTGATCCATGCCGATTGCCACGGCGCGGTGGTGATTCCCGCCGATGTCGCGGGGAAGCTGGTTGAAGCGGCCGAACTCTGCGCCCGGCGCGAGGAGCCGATCCTGGCCATCGCCCGCAGCCCCGATTTCACGCTGGAGAAACTCAAGGCGGCTCTGGCGCGCGCGGCCGAAATTCACTAGCGCCGAAGCGCCGGATCACGTCATGAATCAGATGATGAGGATCGCATGATGAGGATCGTTCTCGCCGTCATCGTCGGCCTGGTGTTCGGCTTCATGGTGATGACCTATTATAAGACCGGCCATCTGCCGTTCTGATTGCGCCGTCCGGCGGCCGGAATCTGCCATGCCCGTTTCATCACGCTACCGTCCGTCCAGCAGCCACGCCGCACTCGGTCCGGATTTTCATGACGTCGTCGCGGCCGCGACCTTTCCCGGCCACATCCTGCGCTATCGCAACCAGCGCGCAGCGACCACGGTGGGGCTCGATACCCTGACCGACGCCGAATGGATCGCCCATTTCGGGCAGTTCGAACCGCTGGCGGGGACTTTCGGACAGCCGCTGGCGCTGCGTTACCACGGCCACCAGTTCCGCAGCTACAATCCAGACCTCGGCGACGGCCGCGGCTTCCTGTTCGCCCAGCTTTATGACGACCGCGGCCGCCTGCTCGATCTCGCCACCAAGGGCAGCGGCCGGACGCCGTGGTCGCGTACCGCCGACGGCCGCCTGACGCTGAAAGGCGGCGTGCGCGAAGTGCTCGCCACCTCGATGCTGGAAGCGCTCGGCGTCGACACGTCGAAATCGTTCAGCCTGATCGAAACCGGCGAGTCCCTGATCCGCGGCGACGAGCCTTCGCCGACGCGCTCCTCGGTGCTGGTGCGGCTCAGCCATTCGCATATCCGCATCGGCACGTTCCAGAGACAGGCGTTTCACCGGCGCACGGACAATATCGCCACACTGCTGGACTACACCATCAAGACATACATGCCGGATGTCTGGCGCGACGAGCCGGCGGCACGCGCGCTCGCCTTTCTCGAAGAAGTCTGCCGCCGCGTCGCCCGCGTCGGCGCGCAGTGGATGGCGGCAGGCTTCGTCCACGGCGTGCTCAACACCGACAACATCAACATCACCGGCGAGAGCTTCGACTACGGCCCGTGGCGTTTCCTGCCGGTGCTCGATCCCGCCTTCACCGCGGCCTATTTCGACGAGACCGGGCTCTATGCCTATGGCCGGCAGCCTGATGCGCTGTTCTGGAATCTGACGCGGCTGGCGGAGTGCCTGCTCGGCATCGCCGATCAGGCAAGCCTGGAAAAGACGCTCGGCGTGTTCGAGCCGGTGCTGCGGCGAGAGTTCACGAGCGCGATGCTGAATCGGCTCGGCGTCGAATCGCGGGGAGCCGTACTGGACAACGAGCTGGTGCGCGCGCTCTGGGTGTTCCTGTCCGAAACGAAGGCGCCGTTCGAGCAGACCTTTTTCAACTGGTTCGGCGGCCTTGCCAGCGCGGCGCGCGCGGGGCGAAGTCCATCACAGGCATTCTATGCGGCGGAGGCTTTCCAGCCGGTGCGCGAGGCGCTGACGGATTACGCGCCGCGGAACGGGATCGACCTCGCGCACCCGTTCTTCGCGCGAGGCGAAGCCTGCGCCATGCTGATCGAGGAGGTCGAGGCGATCTGGGCTCCAATCGCGGAGTGGGACGACTGGTCGGCGTTCCACGCCAAGCTGAAGGATATCGACCAGATGCGCGCCGCGTATGGATTGGCTTAGCCGGTCATTGCAAGCGCAAGCAAGACCGGGGAGAGAGCCCCGGACGCGGCTCAGCACGTCCGTGATGCGCTGCTGAGCCGGGGCCGTTAAGGAGGCGGTCTCACATCGCGAGACGCTCCCGGTCTGCGACGCATCGCTCTGCGTTGCATCGCGCCGGGGACAAGCGACGCCCCCCCTCAAGCGACCTTCCGGCGCGGCGCGGTCGCGGTGAAGGTGCCGTCGAGAAAGCCGACCAGACGCTTGCGGATGATGACTTCCGCGTCCGCCATGATGCGGTCGATCAATTCCTTGCAGGTGGGAATATCGTGGATGAGGCCGGCAACCATGCCGCAGCTCCATGCGCCCGCGTCCATGTCGCCGTCGATCATCACCTTCGGATAGATGCCCGCGACCTCTTCGATGATGTCGTCGATCTTGAGGCTCTTGCCCTTCTCCTGCTCGATGGCGATCAGCTTTTCGACGTTCCTGTTGTTGAGAACGCGTTCGGTGTTGCGCAACGCCCGCATGATGAGGCGGGTATCGAGTTCGGTGGCCTTGAGTAGCGCCTGCTTGACGTTGTCATGCACCGGCGCTTCCCTGGTCGCGATGAAGCGCGTGCCCATGTTCATGCCCTGCGCGCCCATCGCGAGCGCGGCGACAAGGCTGCGGCCGTCCGCCATGCCGCCGGACGCCACGAACGGAATCCGCAGCTCCTCCTCGGCGCGCGGCAGCAGGATCATGTTGGGCACGTCGTCCTCGCCGGGATGGCCGCCGCACTCGAAACCGTCGACGCTGACCGCGTCGCAGCCGATCGACTCAGCCTTCAGCGAATGGCGCACCGAGGTGCATTTGTGAATCACCTTGATGCCCGCCGCCTTCAGCGCAGGCATGTATTGTTCCGGGCTGCGGCCGGCGGTCTCCACCGCCTTGACGCCGCCCTCGCGGATGGCGGCAATATATTCCGGATAAGGCGGCGCGGCGAAAGTCGGCAGGAAGGTGAGGTTCACGCCGAACGGCTTGTCGGTCATGTCCTTGCAGCGGGCGATTTCCTTTGCCAGCAGTTCGGGCGTTTTCTGGGTCAGGCCGGTGATGATGCCGAGGCCACCGGCGTTGGACACCGCGGCCGCCAGTTCCGCGAAGCCAACAAAATGCATGCCGCCCTGAATGATCGGATGCTGGATGCCGAACAGATCCGTAATTGCCGTTTTCATGCGTTTCCTCCTGTGATGCGCGCAGGTTACCGGTGCCGCCGCCAAGCACAATGTTTTGCCGCAGCAGACCTGCCATGCAGTTAGTTCTTAAATGGAACGTATCAGGAGGTTCGAGCCCGTCAAGGTAGTCAAATCCGCAGGCAACGTGTATCAGAGCGGCGACTAAGCCATGATCCGACAACGGAATTTACCTTGAGCCAGCAGCCAGCCGTCAAACCTTTCCTCGAAGTCCTGAGCGGACGCCGCCAGAGCGTGCCGCCGGTCTGGATGATGCGACAGGCCGGGCGCTACCTGCCGGAATATCGCGAGCTGCGCGCCACGGCCGGCAGCTTTCTCGATCTCTGCTTCAATCCGGAATGGGCGGCGGAGGTGACGCTGCAGCCGATCCGCCGCTTCGGCTTCGACGCCGCGATTATCTTCTCGGACATTCTGGTGGTGCCGCACGCGCTCGGCCGCGTCGTGCGCTTCGAGGCTGGCGAAGGCCCACGCCTCGATCCGCTCGACACGCCGGAAGCAATCAAGACGCTGGCGCGCGCCGCCGATTTCACCAAACTCGAACCGGTCTATGAGGCTCTGCGCCGCGTGCGCGCGGCGCTCGATCCCAAGGTCACGCTGATCGGATTCTGCGGCGCGCCGTGGACGGTGGCGACCTACATGGTGGCCGGGCGCGGCACGCCAGACCAGGCCCCCGCGCGCCTGCTCGCCTATCGCGAGCCCGACGCCTTCGCCCGCCTCATCGACGTGCTGGTGGAGAATTCGATTCAGTACCTGTTGGGCCAGCTCGCAGCCGGCGCGGACGCGCTGCAGATCTTCGATACCTGGGCGGGCGTGCTGCCGCCGCGCGAATTCGCGCGCTGGTCGGTCGAGCCGACGCGGCGCATCGTCGAAGGCGTACGCGCAAAGGTGCCGGATGCGAAGATCATCGGCTTTCCGCGCGGCGCAGGCGCGCAGCTTCCGGCCTATGTGGAGGCCACTGCCGTGGACGGCGTCAGCATCGACTGGACGGCGGAGCCGTCGCTGATCCGCGAGCGGGTGCAGAACCGCGTCGCGGTGCAGGGCAACCTCGATCCGCTGGCGCTGATCGCCGGCGGCGCGGCGCTCGACCGCGCGGTGGACGACGCGCTGGCGAGCTACGCCGGCGGCCGCTACATCTTCAATCTCGGCCACGGCATCCAGCCCGAGACACCCATCGCCCACGTGGAGCAGATGCTCGCACGCGTGCGGGGGCATAAGGGGTAGCTGACACGTCATTGCGAGGAGCGCAGCGACGAAGCTTTAGATCATCTATCAATCATCAATACTCGCGTGGACATTCGCCGCGCCGCGCTTCCAGTAGCCTGCCGCCTTCAGCCACACTTTCGGATGGCGGTGATGCTCGACCAGAATCCGGCGCAGCCGCTTCGCTGTCTCGATCTCGCAGGCCACCCAGACAAACCCGTCGCCATCGGACAATTCCAATCCGCGCAACGCATCGTCCATCAGCGTTGTCGTGCCCGGCTGCCCGGCATCGCGATGCAGCCAGATCGTGGTGACGAACGCTGCGCTGTCGAAGATCTGGCGCTCGGCCATGCCCTCCACTTCCGCGAGCACGATGGCGCGCGCGCCGACCCGCAGTTCCTCAAGGCGGCGACCAATCGCCGGCAGCGCGGTCTCGTCTCCGACAAACAGATACCAGTCAAAGTCGTCGGATATGACAAACGACCCGCGTGGCCCGCCCACACCGATCCTGTCACCCTTTTTTGCAGTCAGCGCCCAACGGGTCGCGGGACCGGCTTCGTGAATCGCAAAATCGATATCCAGTTCGTTCGCCGCGGCGTCGAAGCGGCGCGGCGTGTAGTCGCGCGCAATCGGCCGCGCGGATTCATCGACCAGGACGCGGCCATCGGGTCCGAGCGTCGGAACCGTCGGCTCGGTCTCGCCATCTCGCGGAAAGAACAGTTTGACGTGATCGTCGAAGCCGGAACTGGTGAAGCCCGCGAGGTCTTCGCCGGTCAGCGTGATGCGGCGCATCTTCGGTGTCACGTTCGCCACACGCGCAACGGTAAGCACGCGAAACCTGAGATCGTGACGCACCCGCGCGATGCGATGGGGCGCGGCGGTCTCCGGCTGGTCATTGGAAAGTCGCACAAGACTGTCGGTCATGGAGTGTCCTCTCTTGAGAACCTGGATCGACCGTGGACACGACAAAACACGCGCGCGAGTCGATCCTGGATTCAGGATCAATCAGCGCGTTGATTGACGTTAACGCTTACGTGCGGGAAAGCAGATGATGCGCTGCAGGTAGCAGACCGGCCGAACGCTGGCAACCGCGTGCGGCGACACGAGGCCGTGATTCATTCTGGAATCCTTCAAAGCCGCTTACGCCGGCCGCGACGTTTCGATGATCGCCGCCGCGCCCTTCGCCAGCAGGTCGAACGCCACTGTACGGCCGAGCTCGCGCGGCTTGTCGGCGGGGCCGCGGCGCTGCGCTTCCAGCAACTGATCGCCTTCCAGATCGAGCACCGACGCGGTGAGCGTCATCTCGCGGCCGTCGATGGTGGCAAATCCCGCGATCGGCGAATTGCAATGGCCGTTGAGCACCCACAGCACCTCGCGCTCCGCATCCGCGCACAGATGCGCGGCGGGATCGTCGATCAGCGCGAGATATTGCCGCGTTCGCCAGTCGTTCGCCGCGCACTCCACCGCAACGATGCCCTGCCCCGCTGCCGGCAGGATTTCATGCGCGGTGAACTCATGCGCGATGCGGGCCGCGAGCCCGACGCGCTCCAGTCCCGAGCGCGCCATGATCAAGGCGTCGGCGGGACCGACTGCACCGCCGCCCGGCAGGCGCTGCTTCTCGCCATTGTCGAGCTTGCGCACGCGCGTATCGGCCGCGCCGCGGAAATGGATCACCTCGATCTCCGGAAACAGCCGCCGCACATAGGCGACGCGGCGCACCGCGTTGGTGCCGATCTTGAAGCCTTTGCCCCTGGTGCGTTTGAGATCGTCGAGCGTCACGCCCTCGCGCAGCACCAGTGCATCGGTCGGCGGATCGCGCGACAGCGTCGCGCCGATCACCAGCCCCGGCGTATCCTCGTTGCCCGGCATGTCCTTCAGCGAGTGCATCGCCGCCTGCAATTCACCCGCGATCATCGCGGCGCGGATTTCCGCGACAAAGGCGCCGCCCTTGCCGCCATGGGGCAATAGCAAGCCGGTCTGGTCGGTGTCGCCGCGGGTCTCGAACTTGACGATCTCGACATCAAGGCCGGGAGCCGCCGCGGTGAGCCGCCGCGCGATTTCCTCGGTCTGCGCCAGTGCCATCGTGCTCTTGCGCGTGCCGATGCGCATGGAAACTGCGGTCACATCCACTCCGTCTGCCGAGGGGCGCATCTGCCCCGATGCGGCGGCACCATAAGGGGAGCCGCTCCCGCGATCAAACGCATTGAACGCACCCTCATCCGGCCTGCAGGCCGCCACCGGATGGCGATTGCTTCGACGCCCCTTCCCGGCCTACAACCGTTCGATCCCGCATCCATAGGAGTTTTTCCGCATGACGGCTGCCCACTTCCGGATCGAGTGCCTCGCGCCGCTGTTCGTTCCCGCCAACCGGCCGGAGCGCTATCAGAAGGCCGCCACTTCCGGCGCGGATGCCGTCATCATCGATCTCGAGGACGCCGTTGCGCCCGCCGACAAGGAAGCCGCCCGCACGATGCTGCTGGACGCCTCCGTGCCGGCGAACGCCATGGTGCGGATCAACGCCGCCGGCACGCGCTGGCACGACGGCGACCTGCGGGCGGCGAAGAAACTTTCCGTCGCCGTCATGCTGCCGAAGGCGGAATCCGTCGGTCAGTTGCAGGACCTGCGCGCGATGATCGGCGACCTGCCCATTGTGGCACTGATCGAATCCGCGCCTGGCCTCGCGGCGGCGCGCACCATCGCCCACGAAGCCGACCGCCTCGCCTTCGGTTATATCGATTTCAGCGCCGACATCGGTTGCAGCATGGAGCGCGACGCGCTGCTGCTTGCCCGCGCCGAGATCGTGCTCGCCTCGCGGCTCGCGCATCTGCCCGCCCCGCTCGAAGGCGTCACGCCCTCGTTCGACGACACGGCGCTGGTGGAGGACGACGCGCGCTACGCCGCGGCGATGGGGTTCGGCGGCAAACTGCTGATCCACCCCAAGCAGATCGCGCCGACACTGCACGGCTTCCGCCCGGCGCAGGCGGATATCGACTGGGCCCGTAACATTCTCGACACCGGCGACGGCGCGGTGTCATTCAACGGCCAGATGGTCGACGCACCGGTCCGATTGCGCGCGCAGCGCATTCTCGCCGCCGCCCGGGCGTGCGATGCCATCCTTGACAGATGATCTTGGCGGGTGATCTTGGCACGCGATCTTGGCGATCGACGCTCAGACAACCCGTCCTTGCACTGCAGCAAAATAGCGACCAAGGCTGAACATCGGATGATTGTGGCATTCCCCGCGCACATATCGCATATAATGTTGCGATCACCTGCCCCATGAATCGCCCGTCATGACGCCACCCAAGTCCCGAAAAAAAGCCGGCAAGCCTCCCGCCAAAGCCGCAACCAGGACCGCCGCCAGAGCCGCCGACAAACGCATCAAGCCCGGCCGGATTCAGTCCGTGCTGCGTACGCTGGGCACCGAAATCGCACAGGACCTCATTCCGGTCGGTGCGGCGCTGCCGCCGGAGCACGATCTTGAAGCGCGCTTCAAGGTCGGACGCGGCGTGATCCGCGAGGCAATCAAGACGCTGGCGGCCAAGGGCCTCGTCAGCGTGCGGCCGCGCCACGGCACCCATGTTCGCCCGCGCGGCGAATGGAGCCTGCTCGACCGCGAGGTGCTGAGCTGGCTTGTGGGAGAGGACGAGCCTAACCGCGCATTGCTGCTCGCCATCCAGGAGGTGCGCTCGATCATCGAGCCGGCCGCCGCCGCGCTCGCTGCCGAACGCGCCACGGCGAAAGACCGTCAGCGTATCAACGCCGCCCTCGTTGCGATGGAAACTTCGCGCGATCGGGACAGCGCCATCGCCGCCGATACCGCGTTCCATCTCGCGATCCTGGACGCCACCCACAATCCGGTGCTTCAGGGCTTCCGCTCGGCTATCGACACGATCCTCGGCACGGTATTTCTGGTCGCCGTAGGCAGCCCCGGCTGGTTCGACGACAACCTTCCCAATCATGCCGTGGCGGCGCGTGCTATCGCCGCGGGCGACGCTGAAAAGGCCCGCGCGGCGATGCAACAGGTTCTCGGCTACACCCAACAGCAACTGTCGAAGAAGAAGAAAAATGGTCACGCATCACAAGGACGATCCGGCCGCCACCGCGTCAGCGGCTGACGCGGTGGACTGGTCACAATATCCGTTGCCGGCGATGCGGATGGAGGCACGCTTCGGCGACCGCGTGGTGCCGGCCTTCGTAGACCGCCCCGCCACGGTGTGGGAGATGGTGGCGGACGCCGCCGCGCGAAATCCGGACGGCGAGGCGCTGGTGTGCGGCGACGAGCGGATGACATGGCGCGAAGTGGCGCAGCGCGCGGCGCAGATCGCGGCCGGTTTCCGCAACCTCGGGCTGCAGCCGGGCGACCGTGTCGCGGTGCTGCTCGGCAATCGCATCGAATTCGTGCTCGCGCTGTTCGGCGCGGCGCATGGCGGTCTCATCGCCGTGATGCTCGGCACCCGCCAGCAGAAGCCGGAAATCGCCTATGTCCTGACCGATTGCGGCGCCAAGCTCATCATCTACGAGGACACCCTCGCCGACCGCGTGCCGGAGCCGGCCGCCGTGCCGGACCTGCAGTATCGCGTGTCGATCGACGGCGCGCCCGGCGTGCTGGCGTTTCGGGATCTGATCGCGGCAGAAGCCGCGCCGTCTCCGGTGGCGGTGCCCGAAGAAGAAACCGCGATGATCCTCTACACCTCGGGCACCACGGGCAAGCCGAAGGGCGCGATGCTGGCGCATTGCAATCTGGTGCATTCCGCCCTCGTCTACGAGGCCTGTTTCGACGCCACCCCGGCCGACCGCTCCATCGCCGCCGTGCCATTGGCGCATGTCACCGGCATCGTCGCCAATATCATGACCATGACGCGCTGCGCCGGCGCGCTGATCATCGTTCCGGAATTCAAGGCGCCGGACTATCTGCGGCTCGCCGCGCGCGAACGCGCCACGCAGACGATCATGGTGCCGGCGATGTACAATCTGTGCTTGCTGCAGGCCGATTTCGACAGCTACGATCTGTCCGCCTGGCGCATCGGCGGCTATGGCGGCGCGCCGATGCCGGTCGCCACTATCGAGCGGCTGGCCGAACAGTTGCCGGGGCTGAAACTCATCAACGCCTATGGCTCCACCGAGACCTCCTCACCTTCCACCATCATGCCGCCAGAGTTCACCGCAAGCCATGTCGACAGCGTCGGCCTGCCCTGTCCCGGGGCGCGGATCGTAGTGATGGATTCCGATGGCTGCGAAGTTCCGCACGGCGAGGTTGGCGAAATCTGGATTCACGGCGGATCGGTCATCAAGGGCTACTGGAACAATCCGCGCGCCACGGCGGAGAGTTTCGTCGCCGGCTACTGGCGCTCGGGCGATCTCGGCTCCATCGACGCACAGAATTTCGTCCGCGTGCTGGACCGCCAGAAGGACATGATCAATCGCGGCGGCCTGAAGATTTATTCGGCCGAGGTCGAGTCGGTCCTCGCCGGCCACCCCGCCGTGGTCGAGAGCGCCATCATCGCCCGGCCATGCCCCGTGCTCGGCGAACGGGTGCACGCGGTGGTGGTGCTGCGCGACCACATCGATTCATCCGTCCTGCGGGCCTGGTGCGCCGCGCGGCTGTCGGATTACAAGGTGCCGGAGACCATCATCGTCAGCGCCGAGCCGCTGCCGCGCAACGCCAACGGCAAGGTGATGAAGAAGGTGCTGCGCGAGGCGATCGCGAACGGGCAATAGCGAACGCGGTAATGACGAACGCGGTAATGACGAACGGATAAACCGTCAGCGCCGCATGCGGCCGCGCCGCAGCCCGGATTCGACCTTGATGTCGGTTCTGGGCGCGCCGGTTGCGGGCGCGTCCTCTGCCCCCTGCTTGACCCGGTTCTTGATACCGACGAGCGTGTCCAGCGTCGCCTGCAGGGCGTCGTCCGGCACGCCGCGCAGCACGTCGGTGGCGATGGCGTCGCGTAGGCTGTCGAGGTCATCCACCAGATGCCGGCCCTTGGCGGTCAGGTACAGCCGGTTGGCGCGGCGGTCGGCCGGGTCCGGACGGCGCTCCAGCAGCGCCTGTTCGACCAGCCGGTCGAGCAGGCGGACCAGCGAAATCGGTTGCAGTTCAAGCACCTCGGCCAGATCGACCTGCGACAGGCCCTCCTGCTGCCGCAGCCGGAACAGCACCACCCACTGGGCGCGCGTGGTTCCCCGCCCCTTGGCGCGCTGATCCACGTAGTTCCGCAAAAACCGCGAACTCTCAACAAGTTGAGCGACGATCTCGCGCTTCAGATCAAGCGACATGGCACACTGCCCCGTTGAATCTGTCCAAGAGTTAATAATATGTCTGCATACTAAGTGCAGGCTTATTTATTATAACCATAGCGAACCGCTGAGACAGAAAGCAACGGGGCCAACCATGACAAAGCGTCGCATTCCTACCTGGGCGTATGTGGTCGTGGCCCTCGCTGTAATCGGCGGCGCATATTTCGTCTGGTCGCGGCATGAGAACAAGATCACGCAGACGACCAACGCCGGTGCCAGCGCACAGGCTGCCCCCGTGCCGGTGACGGTCGCCACCGTCACCACGGCCGACTTCCCGGTTTACCTGACGAGCCTCGGCACGGTGCAGGGCTTCAACACTGTGACGGTGCGCACCCGCGTCGACGGCCAGATCGATCAGATCGCTTTCAAGGAAGGACAGATCGTCAAGGACGGCGACCTGATCGCGCAGATCGATCCGCGTCCGTTTCAAGCGGCGCTCGATCAGGCCAACGCCAAGAAGGCGCAGGACGAAGCGAGCCTCGCCAATGCCAAGCTCGACCTGCAACGCTCGAAGAACCTCGGCGATTTCGCAACCAAACAGACGGTCGACACCCAGACCTCGACGGTCGCGCAGCTCACCGCCCAGATCGCCGCCGATCAGGCCGCCATCGCCAATGCCCAGATCCAGCTCGATTACGCCAGCATTCGCGCGCCGATCTCCGGCGTCACCGGCATCCGCCAGGTCGATGTCGGCAACATCGTCAACGCCGCGACGCAGACCGGCATCGTCACCATCGCCCAGATCGAGCCGATCACGGTGATCTTCACCGCGCCGGAGCAGGATCTCCCGGCCATCGCCGATGCGCTGAAGCAGCACGACACCAAGGTCACAGCCCTCACCACCGACGGCGCCAGGGTGCTGTCGCAGGGCACGCTGGCGCTGATGAACAACCAGGTGGACACGACCAGCGGAACCATTCGCCTGAAGGCGGTGTTTGACAACAAGGACCATGCGCTGTGGCCGGGCCTGTCGGTGGCGACCCGCCTGCTCGTCAAAACGGTGACGAATGCCGCCGTCATGCCCGAGGACGCGGTCCAGCACGGCAACGACGGCCTTTACGTCTTCGTCGTTGGTGGCGGCAGCAAGGCCGAGCTGCGCAAGGTCACGGTCGGACCATCGACCGATGGCAAGGTACTGGTGCAGAGCGGCGTGAAACCCGGCGAACAGGTCGTGGTCAGCGGACAGTATCGCGTCCAGCCGGGATCGCCGCTGGCCATCAATGTCGCGAGTTCAGGACAAGCCGTGCCGAGGGCCGACTGACATGAACGAGGGAATCTCCGGTCCGTTCATCCGCTTTCCCATCGCGACCTCGTTGCTGATGGCGGGCATCCTGTTCGTCGGCCTCGTCGCCTATCCGCTGCTGCCGGTCGCGCCGCTGCCGCAGGTGGATTTTCCCACCATCCAGGTGTCGGCGAGCCTGCCCGGCGCGAGTCCCGAGACCATGGCGTCGTCGGTGGCGCAGCCGCTGGAGCGGCAGTTCGCCCAGATTCCCGGCGTGGCCCAGATGACCTCGACGAGTTCGCTCGGCTCGACCGCGATCACCATCCAGTTCGATCTCAGCCGCAACATCGACGGTGCGGCCAACGACGTGCAGGGCGCGATCAACGCCGCCGGCGGACAGTTGCCGAAAACGCTGCCGAGCCCTCCGACCTACCGCAAGGTCAACCCGGCGGATTCGCCGATTTTGCTGCTGTCGGTAACCTCCGACACGCTGCCTCTGACCGAGGTGGACGACTACGCCGACACCCAGCTGGCGCAGCAGATCAGCCAGATCTCCGGCGTGGCGCAGGTCACTATCGGCGGCCAGCAGAAGCCGGCGATCCGCATCCAGATCGATCCCGCCAAGCTGGTCGCCAAGGGCCTGCAGCTCGAGGACGTGCGCAACCAGATCGCCATCACCACGGTGAACAGCCCCAAGGGCAATATCGACGGCGCGACGCGCAGCTACACCATCTACGCCAACGACCAGTTGACCCGCGCCAAGGACTGGAATGACGTCATCATCGCCTATCGCAACGGCGGCCCGCTGCGCATCCGCGACATCGGCCAGGCCGTGGCCGGGCCCGAGGACGCCAAGCAGGCGGCCTGGGCCAACGGCAAGCGCGGCGTGTTCCTGGTGGTGTTCAAGCAGCCCGGCGCCAACGTCATCGACACCGTGGACAAGATCAAGGCGCAGTTGCCGCGCCTGATCGCCTCGATCCCGCCGGCGATCAAGGTCTCGGTGCTGAGCGACCGCACCCAGACCATCCGCGCCGCGGTGCAGGACGTCCAGTTCACGCTGCTCCTGACCATCGCCCTCGTGGTGATGGTGATCTTCATCTTCCTCCGCAGCCTGTGGGCGACGATCATTCCCAGCATCACGGTGCCGCTGGCGCTGCTCGGCGCCTGCGCGCTGATGTGGGCGTTCGGCTATACCCTCGACAACCTGTCGCTGATGGCGCTGACCATCTCGGTCGGCTTCGTCGTCGACGACGCCATCGTCATGCTCGAAAACATCAGCCGCCACATCGAGCAGGGCGACAAGCCCTTCGACGCCGCGATCAAGGGCGCGAGCGAGATCGGATTCACCATCGTCTCGATCAGCATTTCGCTGGTGGCGGTGCTGATCCCGCTACTGCTGATGGGCGGCATCATCGGCCGCCTGTTCCGCGAATTCGCCGTCACGCTGGCGATGACCATCTTCGTGTCCATGGTGGTGTCGCTGACGCTGACGCCGATGATGGCCTCGCGCTTCCTCAAGGCGCACGACCAGGAAGCGCCGCGCGGCCGGCTCTACCAGCTCAGCGAGCGCTTCTTCGACACGCTGCTGCGCGGCTACGAATGGGGCCTCGACCTGGTGCTGCGCTGGCGGCTCACCACCCTGTGCGTGTTCTTCGCCACGCTGGCGCTCTCCGTCTATCTGTTCATCATCATCCCGAAGGGCTTTTTCCCGCAGCAGGATATCGGCCTGATCACCGGCATCACCGAGGGCGGACAGGACATCTCCTTCGCCGAGATGACGCGGCTGCAACAGCGGATCGGGCAGATCATTCAGAACGATCCGGCGGTGTCGGGCATCGCTATGGCGGTCGGCGGCGGCGGCAGCGCGCTCAACACCGGCCGCATGTACATCACGCTCAAGCCGCGCGAGCAGCGCGACATCAGCGCCCAGCAGATCATCGCGCGGCTGCGCCCGCAATTCGACAGACTGGAGGGTGCGCGGGTGTTCCTGCAGGCCGCGCAGGACGTTCGCCTCGGCGGCCGCGCCACCCGCACCCAATTCGAATACACCTTGCAGGACGCCAATCTCGACGAGCTCAACACCTGGGCGCCGAAGATCCTGGCAAAGCTGAAGACGCTGCCGGAGCTGCGCGACGTCGCCACCGACCAGCAGACCCAGGGCACGACGCTGACGCTGACCATCGACCGCGACACCGCCTCGCGCTACGGCATCCAGCCGCAACTGATTGACGATACGCTGTCGGACGCCTTCGGCCAGCGTCAGGTCGCGCAGTATTTCACGCAGGTGAACAGCTACCACGTCATTCTGGAGATCCTGCCGGAGTTGCAGGGCGCGGTGGATTCTCTGAGCAAGATCTACATCAAGTCCCCCACCACCGGCGACCAGGTGCCGCTGTCGGCTTTCGTGCACTGGACCACGGTGCCGGTGCGGCCGCTGTCGATCAGCCATCAGGGTCAGTTCCCGGCAACCACCATCAGCTTCAACCTCGCGCAGGGGGTGGCGCTCGGTCAGGCCACCACCGCGATCCAGGCGGCGGTGGCCACGCTCGGCGTGCCGGCGACCGTGAACGCCAGCTTCCAGGGCACGGCGCAGGCGTTCCAGCAATCGCTCGGTACCGTGCCGCTGTTGATCCTCGCGGCGCTGATCGTGGTCTATCTGATCCTCGGCATCCTCTACGAGAGCTACATCCACCCACTCACGATCATCTCCACCCTGCCCTCCGCCGGCGTCGGCGCGCTGGCGATGCTGATGCTGTTCGGGTTCGATTTCAGCCTGATCGCCCTGATCGGCATCGTGCTGCTGATCGGCATCGTCAAGAAGAACGGCATCATGCTGGTGGATTTCGCCATCGTCGCCGAGCGCGAAGAAAACCTGAGCTCGGAACAGGCGATCCGCAAGGCGGCGCTGATCCGCTTCCGCCCGATCATGATGACCACCATGGCCGCGATGCTCGGCGGCGTACCCCTGATGCTGGGAACGGGCACCGGCTCGGAAATCCGCCAGCCGCTCGGCTATGCCATGGTGGGCGGCCTGCTGGTCAGCCA
>JAFKES010000154.1 GCA_017308495.1 Afipia sp. | reverse complement strand
AAGGCGGCGCTGATCCGCTTCCGCCCGATCATGATGACCACCATGGCCGCGATGCTCGGCGGCGTACCCCTGATGCTGGGAACGGGCACCGGCTCGGAAATCCGCCAGCCGCTCGGCTATGCCATGGTGGGCGGCCTGCTGGTCAGCCAAGCGCTGACCCTGTTCACGACACCGGTGGTCTATCTCTATCTCGACAAGCTGTCAGGCCTGCTCTCCGGTGTCGGCCGCCATGGCGGCAAGGCGCCGCCCGCGGCCGATCATGTCCCGAGTAAGGTTTCGGAAGCCGCGGAATAACCGACGGCTCTCAACGGCAGCGAGCAAGATCGGATGGAGCGGGCTCAGCGCTCGGCGAACGCCTTTTCCACCACGAAATCCCCCGGCTCGCCGTTGTTGCCCTCGACGAAGCCGCGCTCCAGCAGCAGGTTCTTGGTATCCTGCAACAGTGCCGGGCTGCCGCAGATCATCACGCGATCCTTGTCGGCATCGAGATTGGGCAGCGCGATGTCCGCGAACAGCTTGCCCGAGGTGATGAGATCGGTAATGCGGCCGCGATTGCGAAACGGATCGCGGGTCACGGTCGGGTAATAGATGAGCTGCGCGCTCACCATGTCGCCGATCAGTTCGTCGTGGGGCAGTTTCTCGGTGATGAGTTCGCCGTAGGCCAGCTCGCTGACGTGGCGGCAGCCGTGCAACAGCACGACCTTCTCGAAACGCTCATAGGTCGTCGGGTCCTTGATCACGCTCAGGAACGGCGCGAGGCCGGTGCCGGTGCCGACGAGATAGAGGTTGCGGCCGTCCTTCAGGTTATCGATCACCAGGGTCCCGGTGGCCTTGCGGCCGACAATGATCTGGTCGCCCGTCTTCAGGTGCTGGAGCTTCGAGGTCAGCGGACCGTCCTGCACCTTGATGGAGAAGAATTCGAGGTTGTCCTCGTAATTGGCGCTGGCGACGCTGTAGGCGCGCAGCAGCGGCTTGTCGTTCACCGGGATGCCGATCATGGTGAACTCGCCGTTGCGGAAACGGAACGAGGAATCGCGCGTGGTGGTGAAGGAGAACAGGTTGTCGGTCCAGTGATGGACGCTCAGAACCGTTTCATGATTGAAGTTGCTCATAGCGCAGGCTCCCTTTACGGTCGCCGCCACGTAGCAAAATTACCGTTTTCCGTCTATGACATACCGCAACTGCGATATGAATTTCCAGCAACCCTCGCATGACGGAAAGGTCTCTCTCGGACGGCCGCGCGGGGGAGAAAAATCATCCCCCTCCCGCCAAGCCTAGAGGAAGCCGATGGAAATCCACGGCACCGCCGCAACGATGATCAGGCCGATCAGCAGCGCCAGCAGGTAGCCCCAGATCGGCCGGATGCCCTCGGCGGGATCGACCCGGCCGATGGCGCAGGCGGCGTAATAGCCGACCCCGAACGGCGGCGCGAAAAGCCCGATGCCCATGGCCAGGATGACGACCATCGCATAGTGCACCTCGTGCACGCCGACCGCGCGGGCGATGGGAAACAGCAGCGGCCCGAACAGCACGATGGCCGGAATGCCCTCCAGCACGCTGCCGAGGATCATGAAGGCGACAATCGACACCGCGATGAAGGCCGCCGGGCCGCCGGGCAGCCCGGTCATGGCCGCAGCCAGCGAGCGCGAGAAGCCGGACTGGGTCAAGCCCCAGGCCATGCCAGTCGCGGTGCCGATGATGAGCAGGATCGCACCGGACAGGCTCGCGGTCTCGATTAGCATCGGCATCAGCCGCGACCAGTCGAACTGGCGGTAGATCAGGAGTCCGGCGAACACCGCGAACACGATGCCGATGGTCGAGACTTCGGTGGCGGTGGCGATGCCTTCCACCACCGCGGCGCGGATGACGAAGGGCAGCGCCAGCGCCGGCAGCGCGATGATGAACGCGCGCAGGATCTGGCGGCTGCTGGCGCGCGTCACGCCGCTCATATCCTCGTGGCGGTAGCGCCACCACACCAGCGCCGACAGCGTCGCGGCCAGCACCAGCGCCGGCAGCAGGCCGCCGGTGAACAGCGCGGCGATGGAGACGCCGGTGACCGAGCCGATGGTGATGAGGACGAGGCTCGGCGGAATGGTTTCGGTCTGCGCGCCGGTGGCCGCCAGCAGCGCCACGAGATCGCCGGGCCGCGCCCCGCGCGCCTTCATCTCCGGAAACAGCACCGGCGCCACCGCAGCCATGTCGGCGGCCTTGGCCCCGGAAATGCCGGAGACGAGATACATCGCGCCTACCAGCACGTAGTTGAGCCCGCCGCGGACGTGGCCGAGCAGGCTGGCGAGGAAATTCACCATGGCGCGGGCCATGCCGGTCATCTCGATCAGCAAGCCGAGAAACACGAACAGCGGCACCGACAGCAGGATCAGATGGCTCATGCCCTCGTCCATGCGGCCGACCAGCACCAGCGGCGGCGTCCTCGTGGTCAGGATCAGGTAGCCGAAGATCGACAGCCCGAATGCGAAGGCGATCGGCACGCCGGCGAACACGCACAGGCCGACCACGCCGACGAAGAAGATGACGAGGTTGAGGTTGCCGAGCGGCCGCAGCATCGGCTGCGCCAGCCAGAACGCGGCGGCGATCGCCGCCACCGTGGCCACCGCCAGCAGCACCAAGCGCCGCTCGGGGTGGCGCGCGAGCCGCAGCAGCGCAAAGATGATCATCGCCACGATGCCGGTCGGCAGCGCCGCCGCCCGCCACGAGTTCGATATCTCCAGCGCCGGCGTGGTGATGAAGCTTTCCTCGTAGGCGTATTCGAACGACGGCCCCACCACCATGAGCAGGAAGGCCAGCGCCGCCGCGACACCAACGAGATCGAAGAACGCACGCAGGCGCGGCTCGCAGCGCGCCACCGCCGCCGTCATCCGCATGTGCTCGGCGCGGCGGAAGGCGACCACCGCACCGAACATCGCGAGCCACAGGAACAGGATCGACGCCAGTTCGTCGGACCAGATCAGCGGGCGGTGAAAGCCGTAGCGCGACACCACGCCCGCGAACAGGATGATGATCTCCGCCACCACCAGAAGCGCGGTCGGAATTTCGACAAGGCGCCCGAGCAGCGCCTCGACGCGCGCGATCAGCCCGCCGCCGGGCGAGGCATGAACCTCTCCCGCAGCGGCGGTGCCATGTGACGTTCCGACGTCGTTCATGCGGCGTTACGTCAGCTTGCCCGCGCTTCTCTCCAGAATGGACCAGGCCTCGTCACCGTACTTGGCCTTCCACTCGGCGTAGAACCCGGCCTGCCGCAGCGTCTCGCGGAACGGCTTGAGGTCCGGCTGATTGAAGACGAGACCCTTGCCGGCCAGTTCGGACTGCAGACCGGCATTGAGCTTCTCGGTGTCCTCGCGCGCCTTTACCGCGGCGGCATTGACGTTCTTCGCGACGATGGTGCGCACATCGGCGGGCAGCCGCTCCCAGGCACGACGGTTGGCCAGAAACCAGTAGCCGTCCCACATGTGATTGGTCAGCGAGCAATAGCGCTGCACCTCGAAGAGCTTCGCGGTCGAGATCAGCGCCAGCGGATTTTCCTGGCCCTCGACGATCTTGGTCTGCAGTGCGGAATAGACCTCGTTGAAGTTGATCGACGCCGGCGAGGCGCCGAACGCCTTGAACATCGACGTCCACAGCGGCGACACCGGCACGCGGATCTTGAAGCCCTTGAAATCCTCCGGCGTGTTGATCGGCCGGGTGGACGAGGTGGTCTGGCGGAAGCCGTTGTCCCAGATCTTGTCCATCACCACGAGGTTGGCCTTGGTGATCTCGCGGCGGATGAAGGCGCCAAGGTCGCCGTCCATGGCCTTCCACACCGCGGGATAGTCGGGGAACGCAAAGCCGATGCCGTTGATGGACGCCGCCGGCACCAGCGTCGCCAGAATGAGGCCCGACAGGGTGAAGAACTCGACGCCGCCGGAGCGAAGCTGGCTCAGCGTGTCGGTGTCGGAGCCGAGCTGGCTCGAGGGAAACAGCTGGATATCAACGCGGCCGCCGGTTTCCTGCTTGATCGCGGCGGCCATCTCGCGGCCGCGCACGTTGATCGGGTGGGTGTCGGGAAGGTTGTTGGCGAACTTGTAGGAAAATTCGGCCTGCTGCGCCCGCGCCACCAGCGGCGCGCCGATCCCCGCCATCACAGTGGCGGCGGTCGAGGCTTTCAACAAAGTACGACGTGAAACATGCATGGCGTTCCGCCCTCCGGGCTGTTTGTTCTTGCGGCTTCGTCTGGAAGCATCGGCGGCACAACATCACCTTCCGCTAAAAAGTCAAACTATCCGTAGGGATAATTCCACCCAGAATTTCCATTGCCCGCACGTTGCCCCGCGCGCTCCTTGCGGCATCGCAACATTAACAACGCGCAAAACTTTCGCCGATTTCGAGCACGCACAACCCGTTCAAGCCACGTCGAAATACCTCTATGCGCACACCGTTTCAAACATCCGATCTTTGCTTGACTCACTCTCGCTTCGTTAGGCACTCTGCACCGGCAGACAAAATGCATCGGACACCGATGCGCCAGGGAGGACCGTCCATCATGAAACCATTTCTCAGCCTGCTCGCGGCCGCGAGCATGATCAGCGCCGGAGCGTTCGTCTCCCCGGCATCGGCCCAGGCCCAGCAGCCGCCGATCAAGATCGGCATTCCCACCTCGGTCCAGCTTCAGGTGGGCCGCGACACCCAGAACGCCGCCAAGATGGCGGTCGAAGAGATCAACGCCGCTGGCGGCCTGCTCGGACGCAAGCTCGAAATCGTGGTGGCGGACGAAACCGAAAACCCCGAACAGGGCATTGCCGCGATCAAAAAGCTGACAGCCGACGATAAGGTGGACGTGCTGGTCGGTGGCTACACCAGCGGCGTGACGCTGGCCCAGTTGCCGCACATCTCGAACGCAAAAACAATCTATCTCGGCGTCGGCGCAGCCTCGCCCGCCATCACCGCCAAGGTGAAGAGCGACTACGACAACTACAAATACATCTTCCGCGTCTCCCCGATCAACGCAGCCCATCAGGCGCGTGCGCTCGTCGATTTCATCAGCGGCAAGCTCAAGGGTGAGATGGGCCTGAACAAGGTCGCCATCGTCGGCGAGAACGCCAAATGGGTGCAGGACCTCGTGCCGATCCTGAAGAAGGGCGCGATCGCAGGCGGCGTGGAAGTGCCGATGGCGGAGTTCTTCGACACCTCGACCTCTGACTTCTCCCCGCTGTTCGCCAAGGTCAAGGCCAGTGGCGCGCAGTATCTGATCGTGATCCTGTCGCACGCCTCCTCGGACGTCTTCGTCAAGCAGTGGCATGACGCGCAGGTTCCTGTTCCGATCGGCGGCATCGACGTCAAGAGCCAGGACGCCGACTTCTTCACCCGCGTCGGCGGCAAGGCACTCGGCGAAACCGTCGGCCTGTTCGCGATCGCCGCTCCGCTGACCCCGAAGACCATGCCGTTCTGGAACGAGTTCGTGAAGCGCTTCGGCACCGCTCCGGTCTACACCGGCGTCGGCGCCTACGACGCGGTGCACGTCTACGCGGACGCCGTGCGCCGCGCCGGCTCCGTCGCCCCCGACGCGGTGATCAAGGAGCTCGAGAAGACCGACTATGTCGGCATCGCCGGCAAGATCCAGTTCGACGACACCCATGACGTCAAGACCGGACCTGGCCTGCAGAACCTGCTGTTCGCGCAGTGGCAGAAGGACGGCGCCCGTATCGTGGTCTGGCCGAAGGCCGCCGCCACGGGCCAGATGATCCCGCCGCCCTGGATGAAGTAAACCGCTCGTCGACGTCGCGAGAGGTGCGGCCGGCGACATGTTTGCCGGCCGCGCAAGCCGAAGGCCCTGCCTTCATCTTGGCGTTCGATTCCTGACGTTCGATTCCTGACGCTCAATTCTTTTGGCGCTCGATTCTTGGCGTTCGATCACAGCAGGCGGTTATGCTCCAAATCCTGATCTACGGCGCGGTGTCCAGCGCTATCTATGCGATGCTCGCGGTCGGCTTCACGCTGATCTTCGGCGTTGCGCGCATTCTCAATCTCGCCCACGGCGCGTTCTATGCGCTCGGCGCGTATTCGGCTTACGTCTTCACCTCGGTCCTGAACTTGCCGCTGATCGTGGCGGCGCCGCTCGCGGTGCTGGTGGTCGCACTGTTCGGCGTGGTGATGGAGCGTTATCTGGTGCGGCCACTGCGCTCCTCGCAGCTCGCGGTGCTGATGATTACGCTCGCGGTCTCGCTCGCGGTGGAACAGGCCCTGTTCATCATTTTCGGCTCCGAGTATCGCAACGTGCCGTCCTTCGTCGCGGAGAAGGTGTCCATCGGCGGCGTCGACATCAGCGGTCAGCGGCTGCTCGCCCTGGTCGCCAGCGTGCTGGTGCTGCTGCTGCTGTGGCTGTTCATTCAGCGCACCCGCCTCGGCGCGGCAATCCTCGCGGTGTCGCAGGACCCGGAAGCCGCGCAATACATGGGCATCCCCACCAATCGGATCTTCTCCATCGTGATCGCGATTTCCGCCGGCACCGCCGCGCTCGCGGGCGTGCTGGTGTCGCCGTTTCTGACCGTGCAGCCGACCATGGGCCTGCTGCCGATGGTGAAGGCGTTCGCCATCGTCATCGTCGGCGGCCTCGGCTCCATTCCCGGCAGCATCATCGCCTCCCTCATTCTCGGCTATTCGGAGACCATCGTGGCCTATCTGGTGTCCACCTCGTGGACCGAACTGGTGTCGCTGGTCGCAGTCGTCGTGACCCTCATGATAAGGCCGTCCGGACTTCTCGGACGCCGGGCAGCGTTCTGACATGCGGCGCATTTCGTTGATCGATATCGCCGGCGGCGTCGTGGTGGTCGCCATCCTGGCGCTGGCCCCGGTGTTCGCCGCCTCCAACTATCTCACCGGCGTGCTGACCGTCTGCGTCATCTACGGCATCTGGGCGTCGAGCTGGGATTTCATGTCCGGCCTCACCGGGCGCGAGAATTTCGGCCACTCGCTGTTCATCGGCGCGGGCGCCTACACCGCGGGCTTTCTTGCCACGATATGGGAAACCAATCCCTGGTACAGCCTGCCGACGGCTGTCGTGGTGGCGATGGCGTTCGCCGTCATCGTCGGCTTTCCGACGCTGCGCCTGCGTGGCCCCTATTTCGCGCTGGCGATGCTGTCGGCTTCGGCGATCCTGCAGCGCCTCTGCCTGATTTTCTGGGAATTCACCGGCGGCGAGGAAGGTCTTTACGGCCTCGAACCACTGATGCGCTCGCCGCTGCATTTCTACTGGTTCACACTGGCGATCCTCGTGGTCACGGTCATTGTGCTGACCCTACTCGCCCATTCGCACTGGGGCCTGCTGCTGCGCGCCATCCGCGGCGACGAGGCCACCTGTCAGGCCGCCGGCATCAACGTGACGTTCTACAAGATCGCCGCGTTGATGATCAGCGCGGCCTTCGCCGGCCTCGGCGGGGCGCTTTACGCGCACTACCAGCTTCAGGTCAGCCCGCCGCTATTCTCGGTAGTGTTGTCGATCACCGTCATCATCATGTGCTACGTCGGCGGTATCGGCTCGATCTACGGCGCGGCGGTGGCGGCGATCCTGCTCACGCTCCTGACCGAGATGCTGCGCGGCTTCGGCGAATACCGCCTGTGGATCTACACCCTGACCCTGATGCTCATCCTGTTCTTCTTGCCGAACGGCATGATTGCGCCGATGTGGCGACGGCTGACGGAGCGTTTCCGATGACCGCCCTTCTCGAAGTCAACGGACTGACCAAGCGCTTCGGCGGCCTCACCGCCGTCAAGAACGTCACCTTCACGCTGGAGAAAGGCGAGCTGACCGGCATTCTCGGTCCGAACGGCGCCGGCAAGACCACGCTGTTCAACCTCCTGACCGGCTTCATCCCGCCGACCACCGGCACGGTGACGTTCAACGGCGAGAACATG
This sequence comes from Afipia sp., assembly GCA_017308495.1. Lineage (GTDB taxonomy): Bacteria > Pseudomonadota > Alphaproteobacteria > Rhizobiales > Xanthobacteraceae > Afipia. Next base: position 9,767 of record JAFKES010000154.1, on the reverse strand, counting down.
CTGGGCCTCGCGCCCTACAAGATCGTCAACCGCGGCATGGCGCGCACCTTCCAGCTCTGCCGTCCGTTCGTCGGCATGAACCTTCTGGAGAACGTCGTGGTCGCGTGCCTGTCACCGCGCGCCCATGGCGACGCCGACAAGGAGGAGCGCGCCCGCCACCTGCTGGAACAGGTCGGCCTCGGCGGACGCGGCGCCGAGCCGGTGGAAACGCTGCCCTACGGCGACCTGCGCCGGCTCGAAATCGCCCGCGCGCTGGCCACCCGGCCGGACCTGCTGCTGCTCGACGAGCCTTTCGCCGGCCTCGGTTCGAGCGAAATCGAACCTCTCGCCCAACTCATCAAACGCCTGCATCGCGAGGAACACCTGACGATCCTGCTCATCGAACACAAGCTGCGCGAATTCATGGCGCTGGTCTCGCGCGTGATCGCGATGAATTTCGGCGAAGTCATCGCCATCGGTCCACCGGAGGAGATCGTCAAGAATCCGAAGGTGGTCGAGGCCTATATCGGTAAGACGGAGGACGAGCATGTCTCTGCTTGACGTCTCCGACCTGCGCGTCAGCTACGGCAAGGCGCTCGCCCTCGAATCCGTCTCGATCAAGGTCGAGAAGGGCGAACTCATCGGCGTGCTCGGCCCCAACGGCGCCGGCAAGACCACGCTGCTCAAGGCGATCTCCCGCTCCATTCCCCTGCAGGGCGGCACGCTCACCTTTAAGGGCCAGTCGCTTGAGAACGTCGCGCCCTATGACGTGGTGGCACGCGGCATCTGCCATTGCCCCGAGGGCCGCAAGCTGTTCTCGGAACTTTCAGTGCTGAAGAACCTTCAGCTCGGCGCCTATCTGCGCAAGAACACCGCCGAGATCGACGCCGACCTGGAGCGCGTCTTCACGCTGTTTCCGGTGCTGCGCGAACGGCAGTGGCAGCAATCGAGCACACTGTCCGGCGGCGAACAGCAGATGGTCGCCATCGGCCGTGCGCTGATGGGCCGCCCCGAGCTGCTGCTGCTCGACGAACCGAGCGTCGGCATCGCGCCGCGTCTCAAGGGTCTGATCTTCGATTCGATCCAGCAGATCCGGAAAGACGGCACCGCCATCCTGATCGTCGAGCAGGACGCCACCTCGACGCTGCGGATCACCGACCGCGTCTATGTGCTTGAGCATGGCCGCACCATCCGCGAGGGTACCTCTAAGGACCTCGCCGGCGACGAGTACATCCGGCAGGTCTATCTCGGGGTCTGACCGGCGCACGGCGGCGGTGAGAGCGGGCTTTGTTTGGACGGAATCAACAACTCGTCATGCCCGGCTTTGTGCCGGGCATCCACGTCTTGGAAGTTTTAACGAAGTCCGACGTAGATGGCCGGGACATAGGCAAGCGGAAGCGCCGCCGTTCTTCGAACGGCTTGGCCCGACCATGACGGATTGATGTTGCCGTCAAAACACGAACGACTCTAGCCCTTCTTCGCCAGCGCGCCCTCGGCGATCAGCACCTCGTGGGCGGCTTTGAAGGCTTCGAGGCCGGAGGGAATGCCGCAATAGACCGTGGCGTGCAGCAGGATTTCCTTGATCTCGTCGACGCTGAGACCGTTGGCCAGAGCACCCTTCACGTGCAGCTTGAGTTCGGCGGGCTTGCTCAGAGCCGTCAGCATCGCGAGGTTGAGCATGCTGCGCGTCTTGCGCTCGAGGCCCGGCCGGGTCCAGGCATAGCCCCAGCACCACTCGGTGGTGATGTTCTGGAACGCCATCATGAAATCGTCGGCCTTGGCCAGGCTGTTGTCGACATAGTCCTTGCCCAGCACCTCGCGCCGCACTGCAAGGCCCTTCTCGAATTGTTCGCTGTTTCCGCTCATGACGCTCTCCAGACCAGTTGATCCCGCGACAGGACGGCCCTGCCGGCCCCCTCTCTTGCAGGCATTTTCCGGACGCGGCAAGCGGGGCCAACGGCAGGCCCTCCCGCGCACCAGCGCATAGGCGCATTCGAAAACTGCTCTGCTCCCTGCCGCCGAAATGCGGTTCATAGAACGCATGATGCGCCGTTCCCGTCCCGAATCCGCCGAATGACCCCCGCGAAGCCGACGCAGACCGCCCTGTTCGTACTCGCGCTGTGCTTCGCGCTGGCGGTGATCGGGCGCGGGCTGGGCGAAAGCTTCACCGTGTTCCTGCTGCCGATTTCGCAGAACTTCGGCTGGGACCGGGCCGAGGTGTTGTCGATCTATTCCATGGCGGCGCTGATCGGCGGATTCTCCGCCCCCGTCATCGGACGGCTGTTCGACCATTCCGGGCCGCGGATCGTGTTCGCGCTGGGCTTGACCCTGATTGGCGGCGCCTTCCTCGTCGCCAGTTCGGCGGAGCGCCTGTGGCAGTTTCAGCTCAGCCTTGGCCTGTGCGTCGGCGTCGGCGTTGCCTGCCTCGGCAACGTGCCCCACTCGATCCTGCTCGGGCGCTGGTTCGGGGCGCGGCTGACCTCGGCGATGGCCGTGATCTATTCCGCCATGGGCGCGGGCGTACTCGCCCTGCTGCCGCTGTCGCAGGTGCTGATCGAGCGCATCGGCTGGCGCAGTGCCTATCAGGTCTTCGGCGTCGCCGTCCTGGTGCTGCTCGGCCCGTTGCTGCTGCTGCCGTGGAAGCGGCTGGCGGCCGGATCGCCCACGGTGACGCGAACGGCCACGGCCGAACTGTCCGACGCGGGCTGGACCCTGCTCGCCGCGGTGCGCCACCATGCGTTCTGGGCGCTCTTCAGCACCTTCTTCTTCACCGCCGTCGGCATGTACGCGATCTCGGCGCAGATCGTGGCCTATCTGGTGGACGCGGGCTTTCCGCCGCTGCAGGCCGCAACCGCCTGGGGCTTCAGCGGCGTGGTGATGCTGGCGGGCATGCTGTCGGTGACATGGCTCGACAGCGTGATCGGCCGCCGCCGCTCGGTGCTGGTCAGCTACGCCATCTCAATCCTCGGCATCGCGCTGCTGCGGCTGTTGCGCATCTATCCCAATACGCTGCTGCTGGCGGGCTTCGTGATCTGCTTCGGCAGCATGCTGGGCTCGCGCGGCCCGCTGATCACCGCCACCGCCATGCGCATCTTCCGCGGTCGGCGGGTCGGCACCATCTTCGGCGCGATCTTCATCGGCAGCGGCCTTGGCGCGGCAATCGGCTCATGGAGCGGCGGCCTCATTCACGATCTCACCGGCAGCTACGACGCGTTGCTGCTATTCGCGCTGGCGAGCGTCATCCTCGGCATGATTCCGTTCCTCGTGGTTCCGGCGCTGCGGGAGTGACCATGGCGCTTGCGCCGGCGCACCGCGGTTGCGATCATGCCGGATCCGGATCTCCCGCCATGCCGTTGCGAAAGGTTGACAGATGAGCACGCCCGCCGATGCGCCGGACTGGCGCACGCTGACCCGCGAGCAACTCGATCAGGGGCTGAACAACAGCCTCGCCGTCGCGGATTCGGCTGCGATCATCGCCGGATGGGATCCGCCCTCCGTTGCGCTGCGCGCGCGCCACCCCCAATATCTCGACCTGCGCTATGGCCCGCGCGAGCGCAACCGCATCGACCTGTTGCAGGCCGGCCGGGGTGGCCCTACCCTCGTGTTCATCCATGGCGGCTACTGGCAGGCGCGCGCCAAGGAGGATTTCACATTCTGCGCCGCCGGCCCGCTGGCGCACGGCATCGACGTGGCGCTGATCGGCTATACGCTCGCGCCCGACGTCCGGCTCGGCCAGATCGTGGAGGAAATCCACGCCGGCCTCGACCATCTGGCCCGCGAACTGCCGGCGCTCGGCGGCGATCCGCAGCGGATCATCGTATCGGGCTGGTCGGCCGGCGCGCATCTATCAGCGATGGCGCTCGGTCATCCGCACGTCAGAGCCGCGCTGCTGATCAGCGGCGTCTACGATCTCGAACCGATCCGCCACAGCTACCTGAACGCCAAGCTCGATCTCGACGATGCCACCATCCGCGCCAACTCGCCGCTGTTGCAGGCGGGTGGCATCGACAAGCCTGCCGCCATCGTGGTGGGAAGCGCCGAACTTCCTCTGCTGCGCGCCCAGTCCGCCAATTTCGCCGCGCACCGCGCGCGGCATGGACTGCCGGTGGTTTACGAGGAAATTCCCGGCGCCAACCACTTCAGCATTCTGGAGCAACTGGCCTCGCCCGCAGGCCGCCTCACCGCGCTGGTCCGCGACCTCGCCCGGCCGGCGTGATCGCCTCGCGCGCGGTTACGCCTGCGCCAGCGGCATCCGCGTCTCGATGAGGCGGGAGAACAGGCTCGCGCCCACCGGCAGCATCTTGTCGTCGAAAATGTAGCCCGGATTGTGCAGCGGCACCGAGCCGCCATGGCCGACCCAGAAATACGCGCCCGGTACGGCCTGCAGCATGTCGGCGAAATCCTCGCTGCCCATTCTGGGCCGCGGCGAGGTGATCACATTGTCGCCGCCGACGACGCCGCGCGCGACCTCTGCCACGGCATGGGCGGGCTCTTCGTGATTGACCAGTACCGAAAAGATGTCGCGGATATCCACCTCTATCTCGACCTCGAAGGCGGCCGCCATCCCGGCGGCGATGGCACGCATGCGCTTGCGGACCAGTTGGCGGACGCCGTCGTCGAAGGCGCGCACGGTGCCCGCGAGCTTCGCCTCGCCGGGAACGACGTTATAGGCGGCGCCGGCGTGAATCTGGGTGATCGACAGCACCGCTGATTTGAGCGGATGGACGTTGCGGCTGACGATGGTCTGCAACGCCTGCCCCAGCGTCATCGCGATCACCACCGGATCGCGCGCATTGTGTGGCATCGCGCCGTGGCTGCCATAGCCCTTGATGGTGATGTCGAAGAAATCCGCCCCCGCCATGCTGGCGCCGGGAAAGACGGAGACCTGGCCAAGGTCGAGATCCGGATCGTTGTGCAGGCCATAGACCTCGTCCACCGGGAATTTCTCGAACAGCCCGTCCTTCAGCATCGCCCGCGCGCCGCCGAGGCCCTCCTCGGCGGGCTGGAAGATGAAGGCGACGGTGCCATCGAAATTGCGGGTCTGGGCCAGATAGCGCGCGGTGCCGAGCAGCATGGTGGTGTGACCGTCATGGCCGCAACCGTGGAAGCGACCGGGCACGGTGGAACGCCACGACAGATTGGTGTGCTCCTCCATCGGCAGCGCATCCATGTCGGCGCGCAGGCCGATGCGCCGGCCGCTGTCGCCCTTGCCCTTCAGCACGCCGACCACGCCGGTGCCGCCGAGACCGCGATGCACCTCGATGCCCCATTGCGCCAGCTTTTCGGCCACGATGCCGGAAGTACGATGCTCCTCGAAGCCGATCTCGGGATGGGCGTGAAGATCGCGGCGGATAGAGGTCAGATCGTCGGCGAAGCTGTCGATCAGGTCGATATTCGGCATCGGAAGGAGTCCTGTCAGGAAAACGGCGCGACGCGTGGCCGCGTGAGTGGCGCATCAATCGAGGCTGGCGAGCAGGCCGGCCATCAGCCGGCCGCGCTCGATCAGGCTGTCGACCTCAATATGTTCGTTGAGCGTATGATAGTCCGCGCCACGCACGCCGAGGCTATCCAGCGTCGGAATGCCCATGGCACCGGTAAAATTGCCGTCCGAGCCGCCGCCCGAACTGCCGTGAATCAGATCGAGGCCGATGGTGGCGGCAACCGTGCGGGCCTTTTCGTAAAGCACCATGGTGCCGGCATCGGGCTCCCACACCGGGCGGGTGACGCCGCGGGTGACGGTGAAGGTGACGTCATCGGTGGTCCCCGACAGCGCCAGCATACGCTCCACGCCGCGGTCGAGATCGGCCTGACGCTTGGCCATGCTCAGCGCCTCGCCGCGGCAGCTTGACGCCACGCAGTTCACCCACTGCCCGCCATGGACCACGCCGACGCTGAAGGTGCAGTCGTCGCTGGTCATGGCGTCGATGGCGATGATCTGCCGCGCCATTTCGCGAATGGCGGAACGCCCCGCGCTCAGCGTCGCCCCGGCGTGGCTCGGCTTTCCGGCAGCTTCGAGATTGAAGCGCGCGATGGCATAGCGGCCGGTGGTGACGCCGGCATTGCGAAACGCCGGCTCCGGCACCAGCACGTATTTGTTGCGCGCGGCCTCGGCCTCGATGACATCGCGGGTGCTCGGCGTGCCAACTTCCTCGTCCGGCGTGAACAGCACCGTGACCGGCAACGGCGTCGCCACCGCCGCCCGCTGCAATTGCCGGATCGCTTCCAGCGCCGCGTAATTGCCGCCCTTCATGTCGAGAATGCCGGGGCCGTAGCACTTCCCGCCCTCGCGCCGCCACGGCAGCTTCTCCAGCGTGCCTACCGGATGCACCGTATCCATGTGTCCGGCGATCAGGATGCCCGGCTGCCCCTGACGCGGATGCGGAAACCGGGCGCGGACGCACCCGCCAAAGCCCCGACGTCCGGCGATGGTCTCGACAGTGGCGCCGGCGATCGCCATGTCCCGCGCCGCCAGCGCCAGCATGCGGTTGACCGCCGCGGCGTCCCAGGTCGGGCTCTCGCATTCGATCCAGGGCCGCAGCCCCGCCAGCATGGCGTCGAGGTCGAACGGCAGCGAAGCGAGATCAATCAAGATGCGTTCCCTTGTTCCGGAATTCTGGGCTGCGGTCGCGACAGACGAGCCTGCGGATAGGCTGATCGTTGCAGGTTCGGCCCGTAAGTCAAAACGAAAGTTCGCAAGTGTGCTCCCCCCTCTACATGGTGGCCTGCCATGCCGGCGCGGACGCCCCATGCGGTTGCGCACAGATGCCGGATTGCGTAAGCAGGCCGCCGGTCGGAAGCAGGGGCTGGCGATGACAGGTTGCAATGCGGCATGGTGGGGACGGGCATGACGTCGTCGGTCGTGGCCGTACAACCGTCGAACGCCCGCGCGGCACTATGGATGGCGGGCTGGCTCGCCTCGATGCTGCTCGTGATGGTGTCAGGCCGCGAGATCAGCCGCGAGCTCAGCGTGTTTCAACTGATGGAGTTGCGCTCGGTCATCGGCCTGGTCATGCTGGTGCCGCTCATCCAGGCCAGCGGCGGCGTCACAGCTCTGCGCACCACGCGACCGCTCGCCCATATCATCCGCAATACGGTCCACTACGGCGCGCAATACGGTTGGTTTCTGGCGCTGACGCTGATCCCACTGACGCAGGTGGTGGCCATCGAATTCACCATGCCGATCTGGATGGCGCTGCTGGCCGCGAGCTTTCTCGGCGAGCGCCTCAACAGGTGGAAAATCCTCGCTATCGTGTTGGGGCTGGTGGGCGTGCTCATTATCGTGCAACCGGGAGCGCAGGTCAGCCCCGGCCAGTTGCTGATGGTGGCGGTCGCAGCCGGATTCGCCGTCACCGTGGCGCTGGTCAAATCGCTGACGCGCACGGATTCCGGGGTCGGCATCGTGTTCTGGATGCTGGTGATCCAGTCGGCAATCGGGCTTCTGCCCGCGCTCTATACCTGGCAAACGCCGTCGGTGCAGCTCTGGCCGTGGATCCTGGTGGTCGCATTCTGCGGGACCTATTCGCACTACTGCATGACGCAAGCGATGCGGTTCGCCGACGCCACCGTCGTCGTCCCTATGGACTTCCTGCGGGTGCCGCTGTCGGCCACGGTCGGCTGGCTGCTGTATTCGGAGCAACTTACCCTCGCCACCATGGCCGGGGCAGCGCTGATCCTCACCGGCAACCTGCTCAATCTCAAGCGCTCATAGCTGTCGGCGGGCACGAAGCCCACCTGTCGCGCCGCGCTCTTGTCGTCTGCCGGGCCCGGCAGCCGAACTATGCCGCGCGGATGTTGGCCATGAAGCTGTCGAGCTCCTGACGAAGGCGCGTGCTTTCCACCGCGAGCGTCTGCGCGGAATTCAGTACCTCGCCAGAGGCCACTCCCGTTTCGGTCGCACCGCGATTGACCTCCATGATGCTCTCGGCGATTTCATGGGTGCCGCCGGCCGCGCTCTGCACATTCTTCGCGATCTCGCTGGTGGCGACGCCCTGGTGCTCGATCGCGGTGGCGATGGTCCCGGCGATTTTGGAAATCTGGCCGATGGTCTGGCCGATCTCCTTGATCGCCGCGACCGATTCCTGTGTCGCCTCCTGCATGCCCACGATGTGCGAGGCGATCTCGTCGGTGGCCCGCGCGGTCTGGCTCGCCAGCGACTTCACTTCGGACGCGACCACGGCAAAGCCCCGCCCCGCCTCGCCGGCGCGCGCGGCCTCGATGGTGGCGTTGAGCGCCAGCAGGTTGGTTTGCTCGGCGATGGCCGTGATCAGCTTGACCACGTCGCCGATTTGCTGAGCTGCCCGCGACAACTTGACGATCCGGGCATCGGTGGCTTCGGCCTGCTGCACGGCTTCCGCGGCGATGCGGCTCGATTCCTGCACCTGCCGGCCGATCTCGTTCACGGACGCCGACAATTCCTCGGTCGCGGCCGCGACCGACTGCACGTTGGACGAGGCTTCTTCCGATGCGCTCGCCACCCGGCCGGACAGATCCTGCGCTGCTTCCACGGTACGCGTCAGGGTGACCGCCGCGGATTCGAGCTGGCTCGCCGACGACGACACACTGGTGACGATCACGCCGACCGCCGCTTCGAAATTGTCGGCGAAACGATGCAGCTCGGCGCTGCGCGCGTTGCTTGCGACCCTGGTATGGTTTTCGCGTTCGGCCGCATCATGTTCGGCCCGGGCGATGGCGCGTTGCTTGAATTCCTCCACGGCCGCCGCCATCTCGCCCACTTCGTCCCGGCGCCCGAGACCGGGCAGCACCACGGCAAAATCGCCGCCGGCGAGCTGGCGCATCGCGGCACACATCGCCACCATTGGCCGCGAAATCCCCGCCCCCAGCATCATCGCCAGCGACGCGCCGAGCAGCAAGCCGCCAATGCCGAGAATGGTCACGAACCAGCCGGTGGTGCGGGCGGCGGTCGCGGATTCGCCGGCAAGCGCCTCCTGCCGCGCCAGCAGCCCTTCCTTGATGGCCTTGGCGTCCTGGGTGATCGCCTTGGCCGCATCGCCCATCTTGGCGTTCAACTGGTCGATCAGCGCGGTGTTGTCGACGAATGTCGCGAACGTGGCGCGATAGACGTTCAACTGCTCGGCGATCTCCGTGATCTTCGGCGCGATGCGGCCATCGCTGGAGTTGAGCGACGACAGGCTGCTCTTCAGCATCTGCATTCTGGCATTGACGCCGCTGGCCACGGCCTTATCCGGCCGCGCGACATAATTGCTGATGTTGGCGGAAATCGCCGCCGCCTGCGGCAGCAGCTCCTTCAGCGTCGATTGCAGCGAACTGTCGCCCATCATGATCGCGGTATCGGACAGATCGTCGAATTTGTAGCGCAAGGTGTTGCCGAAACGATTCAGCTGGTTCGCCGCGACGCTGGCGTTCTCGCCCTTGATCGCGACGACACGCCCAAACAGCTTGGAAAATTCAGCGAAGGTTTCCGACAGCCGCGCGATGTCCTGCCGGTTGGCATCGCTCGCCAGACGCCGGGCGCGATCGATCGCGTTGCCAAGGTCCGTCTCTGCGGCACGCGCGGCGGCGAGATCCTGGTCAAGTCCGCTCACCGCGTAATAGCGCGCCAGCAGCTGGTAGGCGGTGAGGTCGCGGTCAATGTCGCGGGCACGGTCGGTCTCGGCGACGATATCGTGATAGGCCGAAACACCCACCGCGATCCGCTCGAAGCCGAAATAGGCGGTCGCCATGCTGACGGCGGAAATGCCGAGCACGGCGAGAAACCCGAGCATGATCTTGGTGCGAAATCTCAGATTGGAGAAATAGCCCGCCGTCCC
>JAFKES010000007.1 GCA_017308495.1 Afipia sp. | reverse complement strand
GGCGAAATCTCGATCTACTACGATCCGATGATCGCCAAGCTCGTGACCCACGCGCCGTCGCGCGCCGCCGCCATCGAGGCGCAATCGAATGCGCTCGATGCGTTCTATGTCGACGGTATCCGCCACAACATTCCATTCCTGTCGGCGCTGATGAATCATCCGCGCTGGCGCGAGGGTAACCTGTCCACCGGCTTCATCGCCGAGGAGTTCCCCAAGGGTTTCGCCCCGCGCGCGCCGGAAGGCGATGTCGCGGTGCGCATCGCCGCGGTGGGCGCGGCCGTCGATCACGTTGTGGGTGAGCGCAAGCGCAAGATCTCCGGCCAGATGCAGGGCCGCGCCGTGTTCCGCGAGCGCCGCCGTTCGGTCTGGCTCGGCCGCGACGAAATCCAGCTCGAGGTCGGGCGCGAGGGTGAGGGGATCTCGGTGCGGCTGGTCGGCGCCGGCGGCAAGCCGGGCCAGCCGGTACAACTGCTTTCCAACTGGAAGCCAGGCGATCCGGTCTGGCACGGCAGCATCGGCGGTCATCCGGTGGCGGTCCAGGTGCGGCCGATGCCGAACGGCTTCAGGCTCGCCTATCAGGGCCATGAAGTGCCGGTTCAGGTCTACACCGAAACCGAAGCGGCGGCGGCGCGGCTGATGCCGGTGGTGTCCGCTACCGACACCGGCAAGAAGGTGCTGTGCCCGATGCCGGGGCTGGTGGTGTCGATCGCGGTCACCGAGGGGCAGGAGGTCAAGGCCGGGGAGACGCTTGCCGTGATCGAGGCGATGAAGATGCAGAACGTGCTGCGCGCCGAACGTGACGGCACCGTGAAGAAGATCGCCGCCGCCCCCGGTGCGACGCTCGCCGTCGATGCGCTGATCCTCGAATTCGCCTGAGGGCCCCGTGCTTCCGCACGACAAGCGCGCCGCGTTTCGGGCCATTCTTGCGGGGCCGCAACTCGTCTGCCCGGGCTCGGTCTACGATCCGATCTCGGCGCGGATCGCGCAGGAGGTCGGATTCGAACTGGGTCTGCTCGGCGGCTCGGTGGCGTCGCTGACCATCCTCGGTGATCCGGACGTGGTGCTGATCACGCTGTCGGAACTGGCCGAACAGGTCCGCCGCACCTGCCGCGCCGCTGATTTGCCGGTGCTGGTCGATGCCGATCACGGCTATGGCAACGCGCTCAACGTCCGCCGCACCGTGCAGGAACTTGAAGCCGCAGGCGCGGCCGGCCTCACCATCGAGGACACGCTGCTGCCGCAGGCGTTCGGCGCGGCGCGGCCGCAGCTGATTTCCGTCGACGAGGGCGTCGGCAAGATGAAGGCGGCGCTCGAGGCCCGAGCCGATCCGGCGCTGGTGATCGTGGGCCGCACCGGGGCTGCGGCGATTACCGGCATCGACGACACCGTCGCGCGCGCGAAGGCTTATGAAGCCGCGGGCGTCGATGCACTGTTTTTCACCGGCTTGAAAGCCCGCGGCGAATTGCAGGCCATTGTCGCTGCGACCACGTTGCCGATCGTCATGGGGAGCGCCGACGGCGAACTGGCCGACATGGCGTTTCTCGCCAGCCAGCGCGTTCGGGTCGCCAATCAGGGCCATCACCCGATCGCGGCGGCGATGCAGGCCGTCTACGCCACGCAGAAAGCGCTGCGCGATGGCGTCGCGCCAAAAGACCTCAAAGGCCTGCCATCCGCCGACCTGACTCGGCGTATCACCCGCGACGATACGGTGAAGACCCGCATCGCCGATTTTATGGGGGTGAAAACATAGAGCATGGCCGACATCATCCGCCATATCATCGTGCGAGGAAAAGTGCAGGGCATCGGCTATCGCACCTGGATCGCGGGCGAAGCGGTGGCGCGTCATCTCGCCGGCTGGGCACGCAACCGCAGGGACGGCACCGTGGAAGCGGTGCTGTGCGGCCCGCAGGAGAGTGTTGCGGCCCTGATCGAGAAGTGCCGGCATGGTCCTGGAATGGCGCAGGTGAGCGCCGTCGATGACGAACCTGCCAATGAGGACATGCTCAAACTGCGCCCGCACGGCGAACGGTTTTCGATTCTGGAATCTCTTTAGGCTGGATCGCCTCAAGGCTGTTTCGCATTGACCGGTCGCCCCACCATTGTTAGCGAGGCCGCGACGGGAGAAACCGACATGGATGACATTCCAACGGACGATCCATCGCAACTGGCCGACGAGCGCGCCTTGCGCACGGTTTACGCACAGCCGTCGAAGCCTGTCGTCGAGAAAAGTTTTGCGGCCCTCGACAAGCACAGCCAGCGCTTTATCGAGCTTTCGCCGTTTTTCTGTATTGGATCGAGCCGCCCTGATGGTCTGGGCGACGTATCGCCGCGCGGAGGCGAACCGGGGTTCACCCATGTGCTGGATGACAGGCGGATCGCATTCCCTGATCGTCCCGGCAACAATCGGCTCGATACGCTGACCAATATCATGCACCGATCCGCGGTCGGGCTGCTGTTCTTCGTCCCGGGCGTGGACGAGATGCTGCGCGTCAACGGCGTTGCTTCGGTCACGTTGCAGGACGATTTGGTGAACCGCTTTGTTCACGATGGAAAACCGCCGCGCTCCGTGGTCGTCGTGGAAACGCACGAAGTCTATTTTCATTGCTCGAAGGCGCTTCGCCGCTCCGATCTCTGGAATCCCGACAAGAGGTTGCCCAAGGGATCGTTTCCGACGCTGGGCCAGATCGTGCGCGATCAGTTCAGGTTGCTGATCCCCGCCAGAGTGATCGACTTTGCGATCGGGCGGGATGCGAAGAAGAACCTTTATTGAGC
>JAFKES010000153.1 GCA_017308495.1 Afipia sp. | reverse complement strand
CTCGTCGCCGCTCTTCGGCACCAGCGTGGCGTCGTCGTGCGGGCCGGGCTTCTTGATGTCGCCGTCGAGGGAATGGTCGGTCATGGAAACGCTCCGAAACTGTTCACTGTTTGGTAACCATGAATTCGTTGACAATTGGTTACCGGGCGTGGCCCGTTCCCGGACGCGGCCGCGCATTTCATCTGCGGCGACACTACCGGCGGCAACATGAACCCGCCCTGTATGCCGACGGCGGGACGGCGCGCGACGCGCGGGCGCCGCGTTCGATACAACAACGGAAGTTCAACACGACAACGGAAATCAAGACCGGAGCAGCGGCGGCGGTGCGCGCCGCGCGGTCATTCGTTGTAGTCGAAAGGCTTGTAGCCGTGGCGGCGGACGACCTCGTCGCGCTCCGCCGCCTTCAGGTCCTCGTCCATCATCTCGGCGACCAGTTCGGCGAACGAGGTGCGCGGCGTCCAGCCGAGCTTGTCGCGGGCTTTGCCGGCATCGCCGAGCAGCGTCTCGACTTCGGCGGGACGGAAATAACGCGGATCGATCGCGACGATGCAGCGGCCGGTGGCGGCATCTAGGCCCTTCTCCTCCACGCCGCCGCCGGTCCATTCGATGCGGATGCCGATGCGCGCGGCCGCGAGTTCGACGAACTCGCGCACCGAGTGCTGCTCGCCGGTGGCGATGACGAAATCCTCCGGCTTGTCCTGCTGCAGCATCAGCCACTGCATTTCCACATAATCGCGGGCGTGGCCCCAGTCGCGCCGCGCGTTGATGTTGCCGAGATAGAGCTTGTCCTGCAGACCGAGCTTGATGCGGGCGAGCGCGCGGGTGATCTTGCGGGTGACGAAGGTTTCGCCGCGTACCGGCGATTCGTGATTGAACAGGATGCCGTTGCAGGCATAGAGGCCGTAGGCCTCGCGATAGTTCACCGTGATCCAGTAGGCATAGAGCTTGGCCACCGCATAGGGCGAGCGCGGATAGAACGGCGTGGTTTCCTTCTGCGGCGTCTCCTGCACCAGCCCGTACAGTTCGGAGGTGGACGCCTGATAGAACCGCGCCTTGTCCTGCATGCGCAGGATACGGATCGCTTCCAGCAGACGCAGCGGGCCGAGCGCGTCGGAGTTTGCGGTGTATTCCGGCTCCTCGAAAGACACCGCGACGTGGCTCTGGGCGGCGAGATTGTAGATCTCGTCGGGCTGCACCTCCTGCATGATGCGCATCAGGCTCGAGGCGTCGGTGAGATCGCCATGGTGCAGGGTGAAGTCGAAACCCTTGTCGTGAGGATCGTGATAAAGGTGATCGATGCGGTCGGTGTTGAACAGCGAGGTGCGGCGCTTGATGCCGTGGACCGAATAGCCCTTGTGCAACAACAACTCGGCCAGATAGGCGCCGTCCTGTCCGGTCACGCCGGTAATCAGAGCCGTTTTCGACATGCGGCGCGCTTCACTTCATGCCTGGATTTGCGGTAGGGCCAGCGCGTTTTACCGACGCGACCGCGAAAAGACAACGGCTTTCCGCCCGGGCGGCCGCAACCGGCCGCCGATCATCCCGCCGGCGCGTCAGCGCGAGAGCGTCACGAACTCCGCAGCAGGTCGCCGAAATTCATCCAGTACGATGTCGCAAGCCAGCCCGCATCGACAGGGATCGAGGATCCGCTCACCGCGCTGGCGTCGTCGGACATCAGGAAGCTCGCGACCGACGCGATCTCCTCGATTTCCACGAGGCGGCCCATGGCGGTGGCATGTTCGATGGCGCCGACGTCGCGCTTCCCGGCCGCGATCTTGTCGCGCAGGATCGGCGTCAGGGTAAAGCCCGGCGCGATCGAGTTGACGCGCACGCCGGCGGCGCCGAATTCACCCGCGGTCAGCGTGGTGAGAGAGCCGAGCGCCACCTTGGTCGGCCCGTAAGCGTGAAGGGGAAGTACGCGCAGTTCGTTGATCGATGTGATGTTGACGATCGATCCCCCGCCGCCCGCGATGATGAGCGCGCCGAATTCGCGCGTGCAGGCCACCGCCCCGAAATAGTTGACGTCCCAGATCCGGCGCTGGGCGGTTTCGTCCATCGCCATGAACGGGCCGACGTCCTGCAGAAGGCCCGCGCCATTGACAAGGCCGGCGATGGACACCTCCCTCTCCTGCAGCGATGCGGCGACGGCGCGCACATCCTCCGACCGCGCGACGTCGAGACGGGCGGTGATGAGCCGCTTGTCTTGAACCTCGGCCGCGAACTGCGCCAGCTTGTCCGAATCGATATCAGTCGCGACCACGCTCCAGCCATCGGCCAGCAGGCGCTTGGCGATGCCGCCGCCGATCCCGCCGGCCGCGCCGGTGACGACAACGGCCGCTCCCGCCTCGCGCTTTTGCGACATGATGTGACGATCACGCTTGAAATTCGACATCGCGGAGTCTCCTTCGGGGCAGAGCGAGCCGGCTGGCTCAGGCATGTTGGCTTAGCTATGAGAGGCAGGGAAAACCTTGCGCCAGGGCCGCACTTCGACGCTGCGAAACAGGCCGCCGACGGCATATGGATCGGCATGGGCGAAGGCGGTGGCCGCGGCCAGATCGGCACACTCGATCACCACCAGACCGCCGATGGACGTTTCGCCGTCATCGGCGAGCAACGGGCCGGCGAAAACAATCCGGTCGAGGTAAGGCGTCAGATAGGCAAGATGGGACGGGCGGATGCTGGCGCGCAGCACGCTGCTGTCCGGCTTGTCATGGCAGATAACGACGAAGTACATCGCGAGATGCTCGCTTTCCGGCGGGGCGATCAGAGATCGAAGATCTTCCCCGGGTTCATGATGTTGTTGGGGTCGAGTGCGGCTTTCAGCTGGCGCATATAGCCGACCGTTGCGCCGAGCTCTTCCTTGAGGAACTCACGCTTGCCTTCGCCGATGCCATGCTCGCCGGTGCAGGTGCCGTCCATGGCGATGGCGCGCCGGTTGAGGCGGCCGATAAAGTCCTTGGTCCGTTCCATCTCTTCGGCGTCGTCGGTGTTCGCCATGACGGAGACGTGGAAGTTGCCATCGCCGACATGGCCGACGATCGGCGCCACCACGCCGGTTTCCTCGATATCCGCATGAGTCTCGACGATGCAGTCCGCCAGGCGCGAGATCGGCACGCACACGTCGGTAGCGATGAACTTCGACCCCGGCCGCAGTTGCAGGCAGGCCCAATAGACATCGTGCCGCGCGGTCCACAGACGGGACCGTTCGTCCGGCGCTGATGCATTCTCGAAAGTCTCGCAGCCGAATTCGTCCGCGATCTGCCGGAACATCTCGACCTGCTCGCTGACGGCATTCTCGGTGCCGCCGAACTCGACGAACAGCGTCGGCTTTTCCTGCATCGACAGCTTGGAATAGGCATTGCACGCGCGGACCTGAACGGCATCGAGGAGTTCGATACGGCCCAGCGTCAGGCCGTAGCGGATGCTGGCGATGACGGTATTGCAGGCCGAGGCGAGATCGGGAAAGGCGCAGACCGCGACCGCGATCGCCGGCGGGATACCGTGGAGCTTCACGGTCAGTTCGGTGATGACGCCCAGCGTCCCTTCCGCTCCGATGAACAGCCGCGTCATGTCGTAGCCGGCGGAGGACTTCCGCGCGCGCGTTCCGGTCTTGCAGATCGTCCCGTCGGGCATGACGACCGTCAGCGCGAGGATATTGTCCTTCATGGTGCCGTAGCGCACGGCGCTGGTGCCGGAGGCGCGGGTCGACGCCATGCCGCCGATCGAGGCATCCGCCCCCGGATCGATGGGGAAATGCAGCCCTGTCGATCGAAGATAGGTGTTGAGCTGCTTTCGGGTCACGCCGGCCTGAACCACGCAATCCATGTCGTCCTCGTTGACCTGGAGGATGGCGTTCATCCGGCCGAGATCGAGAGTGATTCCGCCAAACGGCGCGTTGACGCCGGCTTCGAGCGAGGTGCCGGTGCCATACGGAATGAGCGGCACGGCGTGCGCGGCGCACAGCTTGACGACTTCGGCGACGTCTTGCGTCGACGTCGCGAAAAACACCGCATCAGGCACTTCAAGCGGGTGCCAGGATGTCGAGTTGGCGTGCTGCTGGCGAATGGTGCCGTTGCAGGACAGCTGATCGCCGAACCGTTCGCGCAAGAGAGAGATCACGGCCTGGATTTGCGTGGCCGACGGATGAGCGGAGGTGGTGCGCGCGATCGTATTCATGGCGTTTCCTGATCTTCACTGGCGAGACGGGCCGCATACATGCCTTTGCGGTCGCGGCGAGGGGCGTCCGGCGGGGCGGCCGGTCGGCCGCCCCGCTAGCGCCATCTTCATTGAATCAGTCAGCCTTGGCTGCCTGCAACCCCGACACCGCGTCACGCGCCGTCGCCCGGGCGTTGAGCGTGATGAACGTGAAGAGGATCACGCCGTAGAGCGCCACCATGCCGCCGAGCACGCACATACTCGCGCTGTAGTCGCCGAAATATTCCTTCGCCCAGCCGTTAATGTAAGGCCCGACGAAGCCGCCGAGATTACCGACGGAGTTGACCAGACCGATGCCCGCCGCCGCGGCCGCGCCGGTCAGGAACATGCCGGGCAGCGGCCAGAACAGGATGTTCGCGGCCAGAATGCCGGACGCCCCGATGCAGATCGCGATCATGCCGGCCATTGGCGATTGCGAGAAGCCGGCCACGGCAAGACCCGCGCCGCCGATGAGTGCGGGAATGAGGATATGAAAGCGCCGCTCTCCGGTGCGATCGGAATGATGCCCGTTGAACACCATGGCGATGCCCGCGCAGAAATACGGAACCGCGGTGAGCAGGCCCGCCTGGGTGTTGGAGAGGCCGCCGAAGCCCTTGATGATCTGCGGCATCCACAGCGTCACCCCGAACAGCGCGCCGATGTTGCAGAAGATCGCGAAGGCCAGCAGCAGAACCTTGCCGCTCATGAGCGCTTCAAGGACGCCATAGCTCTTGACCTGCTCCTTGGCGCGCTGCTCGGCGGCAAGCGTGCTGATCAGCCAGTTGCGCTGTTCGGTGGTCAGCCAGCGAGCCTCCTCCGGTCCCTTGGTCAGAACGAAATAGGCGAAGAGACCGACGATGATGGCCAGCGCGCCCTCGATCAGGAACATCCACTGCCAGTTCTTGAAGCCCATCAGGCCGCCGGTTGTTTCGAGCAGCAATGTGGAGAACGGCGCGCCGATCAGGACCGCGATCGGAAGACCGAGGATGAAGACCGCCGTCGCGCCGCCGAGCAGGCGATGCGGGTACCACTTGCTCAGATAGTAGACGATGCCGGGGAAAAAGCCGGCTTCGGCGGCGCCGAGCAGGAAGCGCATCACGTAGAAGGAGGTGTCGTTATAGATAAACGCGAACCCCGCGGAGATGATGCCCCACGTGATCATGATGCGCGGAATCCAGATGCGCGCACCGAACCTGTGCAGGGCGAGATTGCTCGGAACCTCGAAAATGAAATAGCCGATGGAGAAAATGCCGGCCCCGAGACCGTAGATATACGGTGTGAAGCCCAGATCCCCGTTCATATGCAACGCGGCAAAGCCGACGTTCACGCGATCAAGAAAGGCAACGATGTAGCAGAGAATAAGGAACGGCATCAGGCGCCAGTAGACGCGCTTGACCGTTTCCTTGCCGATAGCATCCGAGATCATGGTCGTTTCCCCAAACCAATGTTTTTACGAGCGTTTTCGTCGAGGCCGTCGCGCACCGCGAGGCGCACTTGCCGCTTTGGATTTCCACCCGCCCATGCCAAATGGGGGAGCTCCAGCCGGATGACCGCCGCCGCTCGGACGACGCTTCGCCCGATGGCTTTTCTAAACTAAACGTACAGTTTATAAAATAACGGAACCATGACGTCAATCGAGAAGCCCGCCACCTCCGAACCTCAGGAAAAACGCGGCCGCAAGCGCAGCTCCGCCGCGGAGAAGGCCGTCCTGGACGCGGCCTATGATCTTCTCCAGCGCGAGGGCCTGGAGGCGACGACCGTCGAGGCGATCGCGAGCCAGGCCAAGGTCAGCAAGGCCACGATCTACAAATGGTGGCCCAACCGGGCGTCGGTGATCATGTCGGCGTTTCTCCGGGAGGCGCGCGGCGCGCTGCCATATCCGGAGGAACTGGAGCTGGAGGACATCGTCGAGCGGCTGCACACCATGGCGATGGAATTCCACGGCGGCATGGGCCGCATGATCTGCGCGCTCATCGCGGAAGGACAATCGGACCCGGAGATCGCGCAAGCCTTCCGCGAGGGATATATCTTCGCCCGGCGTGACCAGGGCATCAAGCTGGTCCAGCGCGCCATCGAGAAAAAACTGATCCGGGAGGCGGACCCGAACGCTATTCTCGATCTGCTTTATGCGCCCTTGTATTTTCGGCTGCTCGTCGGGCATCAGCCTCTGTCGGAAGCCTTCGTTCGCGAGCATGTCGCGTTGGCCCTGCACGGGATCCAGCCGCCCACGCCCCCGGCTCGCCAACCGGCGAAGCGAGCCGGCAAACGCTCACGGTGAGAACGCTTCGCTGCGACCTCACGCCGTCCGCCGCCGCGCCGGCCGGCGATCGCCGGCTCCCAGCAATTCCGCCACGGGAAACGCCGTCTTGTACTTGACCTGTTTGAGCGCGAAGCTTGAACGGATATTGGACACGCCCTTGGTCTTGGACAGCTTGCCGAGAATGAACTCCTGCAGCGCCTGCACGTCCGCCACCACGACGCGCAGCAGATAATCCGCATCGCCAGTCATCAGGTAGCACTCCATCACTTCGGGAAAACCGGCCATGGCCGTCTCGAACACCTCCAGCAGCGTTTCGGTCTGCCGCTCCAGCGTCACCTGAACGAACACGCTGACATTGGCGCCGACCGTGGCCGGGTCGATCAGCGTGACGCGGCGCAGGATCACGCCTTCGTCCTCCAGCGCCCGCACCCGGGACAGGCACGGCGACGGTGACAGGCCGACGCGTTCCGCCAACTCCACATTGGTCAGGCTACCGTCTTCCTGAAGTTCCGACAGGATGCGCACGTCGATCGCATCAAGCGACGAAACAGGCTTTTTATGCTGAGATACTTTTTTCATACAGAATATTATGCCGAAATATATTGAATGCACAACATCTACGGCAGGAGATTCCGTTGACGCGCTGTTATGTTGCGGCGTTGGTGGGACCCCCGGAGGCTTGTCATGCTTGCAAAAAACGAACCGCACGCGCTGGACCGCACTGCGCCCGCCGACATCGATCCCGTGGAGACCATGGAATGGCTGGAGTCCCTCTCCAGCACCTTCAGGCAATCGGGCGGTGAGCGGGTCCAGTTTCTGCTGTCCGCGCTCGATCAATTCGCCAAGGACATGGGCATCGTCTCCGACGTGCCGCCGTTCTCGCCCTACCGGAACTCCATTCCGCTTGAGAAGCAGCCGCCGTTTCCCGGCGACATCGAGATGGAGCAGCGCCTCACCGCCATCATCCGCTGGAATGCGCTGGCGATGGTGGTCCGCGCTAACAAGGCCTATGGCGAACTGGGCGGCCATGTCGCCAGCTACGCCTCGGCCGCCGAAATCTTCGAGATTGGATTCAACCACTTTTTCCATGCCGCCTCCGCGGACCATGGCGGCGACATTGTGTTCTTCCAGCCGCATTCGGCGCCGGGCGTCTATGCCCGCGCCTATCTCGAAGGCCGGCTCGACGAATCCCATCTGGCCAACTACCGGCAGGAAATCGGCGGCAACGGGCTGTGCTCTTATCCCCATCCGTGGCTGATGCCGGATTTCTGGCAGGTGCCCACCGGCTCGATGGGAATCGGTCCGATCAGCGCGGTCTATCAGGCGCGCTTCATGCGCTATCTGGCGGATCGCGGTCTGGCCGACACGACCAGACGCCATGTGTGGGGCGTGTTCGGCGACGGCGAAATGGACGAGCCGGAATCCATCGCCGGGCTGTCGCTGGCCGCGCGTGAAAAGCTCGACAACCTGACCTTCATCATCAATTGCAACCTGCAGCGTCTCGACGGGCCGGTGCGCGGCAACGGCCAGATCATCCAGGAACTGGAGTCGGTGTTCCGCGGCGCGGGCTGGAACGTCATCAAGGTGTTGTGGGCCTCCGAGTGGGATGCGCTGTTCGCACGCGACACCAACCACGCTTTGCTGCGCCGCTTTGCGGCCACCGTGGACGGCAAGTACCAGACCCTCGGCGCCAAGGACGGCGCTTACAATCTCGTGCACTTTTTTGACGAAGATCCGGAAGTGCGCGCACTGGTGGCCCACATGTCCGATCAGGACATCGACGCGCTCAAGCGCGGCGGCCACGACTTCCGCAAGCTGTTCGCCGCGCTCGCAGCGGCCAAGGCGACCAAGGGGCGACCGACCGTCATTCTGGCCAAGACCAAGAAGGGCTTTGGCATGGGCGGTGCCGGCGAATCGCGCATGACCGCGCATCAGGCCAAGAAGCTCGATATCGACGCGCTGCTCGCCTTCCGCGACCGCTTTGCACTACCGCTCAGCGATGCCCAGGTCGAAAATCTCGAATTCTATCGCCCGGCCGAAAACAGCGCCGAACTGACCTATCTCCGCGCGCGCCGGGAAGCGCTCGGCGGCTATCTGCCGGCGCGCCGGCGCACCAGCGCGCCCGTCGCCATCCCTGCGCTCGACAGCTACGCCGACTTCGCGCTCAAGGCCGACGGCAAGGAGATGTCCACGACCATGGCGGCGGTGCGCCTGTTCGGCAATCTGCTGAAGGACAAGGCGCTCGGTCCGCGCATCGTGCCGATCGTGGCCGACGAGGCTCGCACCTTCGGCATGGCCAACATGTTTCGCCAGGTCGGCATCTATTCGCCGGTCGGGCAGCTCTATGAGCCGGAAGATGCCGGCTCGATGCTGTACTACAAGGAATCCCGCAACGGACAGTTGCTCGAGGAAGGCATCACCGAAGCGGGAGCCATCTCATCGTGGATCGCAGCGGCGACATCCTACAGCGTGCACGATCTGACGATGCTGCCGTTCTACATCTACTATTCGATGTTCGGCTTCCAGCGCATCGGCGATCTGATCTGGGCCGCGGCGGACCAGCGCGCCAGAGGCTTCCTGATCGGCGCCACCGCCGGACGCACCACACTGGCCGGCGAAGGCCTGCAACATCAGGACGGCTCCAGCCTGCTCACCGCCTCGACCATTCCCAATTGCCGCGCCTTTGATCCGACCTTCGCCTACGAGATGGCGGTGATCCTCGATCACGGCGCGCGCGCCATGATCGAGCAAGGCCGCGACGAATTCTACTACGTCACCGCGATGAACGAGAACTACGCCCAGCCATCGATGCCGGCCGGCGCGGAAGACGGCATCGTCAAGGGCCTTTATCGTATCGCCTCGCATCCGTCCCGCAGCGGCGGCGATCGACTGCGCCTCCTCGGCTCCGGCGCCATCCTGCCGGAGGTGATGGCCGCAGCGCGCATGCTCGACGAGGACTGGGGCGTCGGCTCCGAAGTGTGGAGCGCGACCAGCTATTCCGAACTGGCGCGCGATGCCCGCGCCATCGAGCGCGCCAACCGGCTCGATCCGCTGGGCGAGCAGAAGACGAGCCATGTCGCGGCCTGCCTGCCAGGCCGCGCCCCGATCGTCGCGGCCTCTGACTATGTTCGCGCCTGGCCGCAACTGATCGCCTCCTATGTCGATGCGCGCCTGATCGCGCTCGGCACCGACGGCTTCGGCCGCAGCGACACGCGCCCGGCGCTCCGCTCGTTCTTCGAGGTTGACCGGCGCAACATCGTCGTCGCCGCCCTCACCGCGCTCGCCGACGACGGCCGGCTCGACCGTCGCACGGTTGCGGAAGCGATCGCGCGCTACGGCATCGACGCGCAGGCCGCGGCCCCGTGGACCATTTGAGACCGATCATCTGAGTTTGAAGGCCGGAGGACGACCAGCCCATGAGCGAGCCCATCGCCATCACCCTGCCCGATATCGGCGACTTCAAGGACGTTCCGATCGTGGATATCCTGGTCAAGCCGGGCGACACCGTCGCGATGGAAGACCTGCTGCTGACGGTCGAATCCGACAAGGCGGCCATGGAAGTGCCGTCGCCTGCCGCCGGAACGATCAAGGAACTCAAGGTTTCGGTCGGCACGCGGGTGTCGCAGGGCGCGTTGCTGATGTGGCTCGAGCCGGCCGCGGCTTCCCGTCCACAGGCCGCGCCGATCACAAGCGAAGCGCGCCCGTCCGTTCGCGAGGTGACGCCCGCGCCGGCCGTGGCCACCGCAACCCCGCCGCCGTCGACACCTCCATCGCCCCCGGCGTCGGCCCCCTCCGGGGCCGCGCACGCCACGCCTTCGGTGCGTGCATTCGCGCGGGAACTCGGCGTCGATCTCTCTGCGATCAAGCCATCGGGGCCGAAGGGCCGCATCCTGCGCGAGGACGTTTCGGCCCACGTCAAGTCGGCGCTGGCCCGTGACACAGCGTCAGGCCCGACCGGCTCCGGCATCGGCGCCGGCCTGCCCGCATGGCCGTCGCCGGATTATGCGAAGTTCGGAGCGGTCGAGCGCGAACCGCTCACCCGCATCCAGAAACTGTCGGGCGCCAACCTGACACGCAACTGGCTGACCATCCCGCACGTCACCAATTTCGACAAGGCCGACGTCACCGACCTCGAAGCGTTCCGCCTCAAACTCAACGGCGAGAAGCACAAGCCCGACGCGAAGGTGACCATGGTCGCCCTTCTGGTTAAGGCATCGGCCATCGCGCTCAAGACATATCCGCGCTTCAATGCCTCGCTCGACGGCGACGAATTGGTGCTCAAGAAATACGTCCATATCGGTTTCGCCGCCGACACGCCGCAGGGCCTCATGGTGCCGGTGATCCGCGACTGCGACCGCAAGGGCATTCTTGAAATCGCGTCGGACCTGCGCGCTCTCGCCGACAAGGCCCGGGACGGAACGCTCACGGCCGCCGAGATGCAGGGTGGCTGTTTCTCGGTGTCATCGCTCGGCGGCATCGGCGGCGCGGGCTTCACGCCGATCATCAACGCGCCGGAAGTGGCGATCCTCGGCGCGGGCCGCGCGGCGCACGAAGCGGTGTGGGACGGCACAGCCTTCCAGCCCCGCCTTGTGCTGCCGATCAGCCTGTCCTGGGATCATCGCGTGGTCGATGGCGTGGCCGCCGCGCGCTTCCTCGGCCACATCGCCATGCTGCTTGCCGATTTCCGTCGCGCCATCCTGTGAAGCACGAATGACCAACATCATCGACATCCACGTGCCCGACATCGGCGACTTCAAGGACGTTGCCGTCATCGACGTCGCGGTGAAGCCCGGCGATCGGGTCACCACCGAGCAGACGCTGCTGACGCTGGAATCCGACAAGGCCGCGCTCGAGGTACCGTCGCCCGTTTCGGGCCGCATCGCCGCCGTGAAGATCGCCGTCGGCGACCGAGTCTCCAAGGGCGTCCTGATCGCGACGGTCGAAGCCGCCGCCGCGTTTGATACGAACGAGCCGCCCGCTGCAACCCCGGCTCATCCGGCACCGCCTGTTCCGCCAGTCACGCCGGCCCCTGCAACCACAGCCGCGAAGACGGCCCACGACTGCGACGTCGTGGTCGTCGGCGGCGGACCCGGCGGCTATTCGGCGGCTTTCCGCGCCGCCGATCTCGGGCTGCGCGTCATTCTGGTCGAGCGACACGCCACACTGGGTGGCGTGTGCCTGAATGTCGGCTGCATTCCCTCCAAGGCGCTGCTCCATGTCGCCGCCGTAAAGGAAGAAGCCGAGCGCCTTGCCGCCCATGGCGTGAGTTTCGGCACGATGCAGATCGATCTGGCCAAGCTGCGCGACTTCAAATCGGGCGTCGTCGCCCGGCTGACCGACGGCTTGAAAACCATGGCCCGCATGCGCAAGGTCGAGGTGGTGCACGGAACGGCACGCTTTGCATCGGCGACGACACTGGCGGTGACACTGGCGGACGGCGGCAGCCGCGCAATCTCGTTCGCGAACGGCGTCGTCGCCATCGGATCATCCTCCGTCGCGCTGCCTTTCCTTCCCGACAGCCCGCGCATCGTCAATTCGACCGGCGCGCTGAATCTGCCGTTTATTCCGCGGCGCATGCTGGTGATCGGCGGCGGCATCATCGGGCTCGAGATGGCGACCGTCTACGGCGCGCTCGGCGCGCGCATCGACATCGTCGAACGGCTCGACAGCCTGCTGCCCGGCGTGGATCGGGACATGGCGGACATCTGGCGCAAGCGCAACGCCCATCGCTTCGGCGAGGTGATGCTCAACACCCGCGTCGAAGCCGCCGTCGCCGACGCGGACGGCGTCACCGTCCGGCTTTCTGGCGCGACCTCCGGCGAGCGGCGCTACGATCTCGTGCTGCAGTCGGCCGGGCGCCGGCCGAACGGCGAGACCGTCGACCTCGCCACCGCCGGCATCGCCACCGACGCGCGCGGATTCATTCCGGTGGACCGGCAGATGCGCACCAACGTGCCGCACATCTTCGCCATCGGCGACGTGGTCGGCGATCCGATGCTGGCGCACAAGGCCGTGCACGAAGGGCATGTCGCCGCCGAGGCGGCAGCCGGCCTGAAAAGCCACATGGACGCGCTGGTCATTCCCTCCGTCGCCTATACCGATCCGGAGATCGCGTGGGTCGGCGTAACCGAGCAGCGCGCCAAAGCTGAGGGCCGGGCGGTCAAGGTCAGCCGTTTCCCCTGGGCCGCCTCGGGGAGAGCCATCGCCAATGGCGCCAGCTACGGCATGACCAAACTGCTGTTCGACCAGCATACCCACCGTATCGTGGGCGGCAGCATCGTCGGGCCCAGCGCCGGCGATCTCATCGGCGAAATTTGTCTGGCCATCGAGATGGGCGCCGACGCCACCGATATCGGCCGGACGATCCATCCCCACCCCACCCTCGGGGAGACCATCGGGCTGGCCGCCGAAGTCGCGGAAGGCACCTGCACCGATCTGCCGAAGCAATAGGCCGCCGTTCGCCGATCCGAAATGCCTCGACGCGACCGCGGCCTGCGAGCGCGTCCTCAGGCTGCCGTCAGGGCCGGCACCGGCAGTGCGGTGACCGACTTGATCTTCTCCATGGCGAAGCGCGAGGTGACGTTCTTCAACGCCACCGCACTGATCAGCTTTTTGTAGAAGATGTCATAGCTCTGCATGTCGGCGACGACCACGCGCAGCATGTAATCGACATCGCCCGCCATGCGGTAGAACTCCATCACCTCCGGCATGGCGCTCACGGCGTCGGCGAATTTCTTCAGCCAGGCGTCGGAATGATCGCCACTCTCCACTGACACGAACACGGTGATGCCAAGGCCGATCTTGTTCTGGTCCACCAGCGCCACCCGGCGCAGGATGATGCCCTCGGCCTCCATGCGCTGGATGCGCTTCCAGCACGGGGTGGAGGACAGACCGACCCGGTCGCCGATCTCGGCCACCGACAGGGAGGCGTCATCCTGGAGAACCGTCAGGATCTTGCGGTCGATGGCGTCGAGGCGGCGCGGCGGATCAAGAACGGGGACTGCAGCATCCGACATGAAAAGAACTTTCTTCCATAAATAGAGATTTATTATCTGATATATAGAAAATCATTCTCTGACAACCTTCCTTTTCGTCAGCGCGAGGGGCAGGCGGGCGTCCCGACCACGCCCGAGGTCAGAAAATCCGCAACCTCGGAGCGCTGCGGCGAGCCGAACGCACCGCCGAACCGGGTGCATTTCAGCGCCGCCGCCGCCGAGGCGAAACGCAGGCCCTGCTCCAGCGGCTGGCTCTCGGCCACCGCCAGGGTGAAGGCGCCGTGGAAGACGTCACCCGCCCCCAGCGTGTCCACGGTGTGGACCGGGAACGCCGGCATGTGGTGCGGCTCGCCGTGGCCGTCGAGCCAGTCCACGCCTCGAGCTCCGGACGTCACGCCAAGGAACGCGGAGGTGAGCGTCGCCACCTTGCGCAGCGCCGCGACATCGTCGTCGACCCCCGCGGTGGCGCGCAGCGCTTCCGACGAGAAAACGATGTGGGACGCGACCTGCCACAGCCCCTCGCGCAGCGACATCATCCGGTCGCCGTCGACCACGACGGGAAGGCCACGGCGCCGGGCTTCCGCGCACATCTCGGTCCCGAACGGGGCGCAGCGGCTTTCGATCAGAACGGCCGCGCAATCGGCGAGCAGAATGTCTGGCGGTGGCAGCCTCACGGTCCACAACTTCGGATCGCGGAACGTGGCGATGGTGCGCTCCCCGCTCGGATCGATCAGGACGCTGGAGATCGGCGTGACCACATCGTCGACCACCACAAGGCCGCTGGTGTCGAGGCCCTCGCCCTTGAACTGATCTGCGATGATGGCGTTGCTTGCAGCATGCGCGCCGCCGATCGGGCCTGTCAGCAGCGCACGGCCGCCCAGCCGCGCGATCGCGACGGCAGCGTTGGGGGAATTGCCGCCGGCGACTTCGATAAACGCGCTGGCATATTCCTTGTGGCCGCGCGCGGGCACGACCGGCACGCGGAAAATCAGGTCGCGTACCGGCATCCCGATGCACAGAATTCGCGGCGGCGTCTTGTCCCGCCCGCGGTCGTCAGAAGCCATCAATGCAATGCCCCACGTGGTCGTGGCCCGCCGTCCCGGACCTTATGGACAACGGCGTGCGCTGCGACCGGTTCCACTGCCATGCCCGGAACCGAGTCCAGCCGCGCAGGCGCGTCAGCGCAGCCACTGCGCCAGCAGATGATGGGCGATGGCCACCGCATGCGGGCCGGTCTGGCCCTGCGGATGTGTTCCCGCCAGCATTGCCGCCACCTCGTCGCGGCTGAACCAGCGCGCGTCCTCGAGCTCGGAGCGGTCCACCACGATGTCGGTGGTGGTGGCGCGCGCGATGCATCCGATCATCAGCGACGACGGGTAGGGCCACGGCTGCGTCATGTAATAGCGCACGTCCTCGCAACGGACCCCGGCCTCCTCGAAGATCTCGCGCGCCACCGCCTGCTCGATGGTCTCCGCCGCCTCGACAAATCCGGCGAGGCACGACCACATGGCGGGCGGGAACTGCGCCTGCCGGCCGAGCAGACACTTGTCGCCCGCCGTTACCAGCATAATCACCACCGGATCGGTGCGCGGGAAATGCTCGGCCTTGCAACTCGGGCATGTGCGCTTCCAGCCGCCCTCGGCCATCTTGGTGCGCACGCCGCAATTGGCGCAGAAACCATGGCGCTGATGCCAGCCCACCAGCGACTTGGCCATGGCGATGGTGGACAGTTCGCGCGCCGCGACCGTGCCCCGCGCCGCCACCGCGCGCAGGTTCTCGACGCCGACATCCGGGCGGCCAAGCAGATCCTCGGCGCCGGCCGGGCTGATGCCCATGCCGAACACCGCCGCGCCGTCGCGCAGGCCAAGGAAGATGGTGCCGGGATTGGCGCCGAACTTGCGTGCCTCGTCCAGCGTCAGGAGCGCGCGCAGCCCGTCCGCATCCCGCGCCATCACCAGCGAATCGCGGTGGATGACATAGGCCCGCGCGTCGCGATGGCCCTCCAGCGCGAACAGCGTGTCGTCGCTGGTGCGCAGATGCGCGGCGCGGTCGATGGGATCGGACACGAAGCCCGGCTGCCCGAGCGGAAAGGAGTCATTCGGCATTGCGATGTCTCAGCCCAACCAGATCTTGCGGCGCAAGGCCGCGATGAAGGCGTCCAGTTCCTGCGGATCGTGCGCCAACGGCGGCACCACGCCCCACACCGGACGCGGCCAAGCCGCATCCGTGGTGCGCCGCGCGATGACATGGACATGCAACTGCGGAACCACGTTGCCCAGCGCTGCGATGTTCAGCTTGTCCGGCTTCGTCACCTCTTGCAGCGCCCGCGCCACGCGGTTGATCTCGACGATCAACTGCGCCTGCGCAACCTCGTCGAGATCGATGATCTCGATGATGTCGGGGCGGCGCGGCACCAGCAGCAGCCACGGATAATTGGCGTCCTTGATGACAAGCACGCGCGACAGCGGCAGGTCGCCGATGGAGACGGTGTCTTTTTCGAGGGTCGCGTGCAGCGACCAGGCGGCGGGCATGGAGGCGGTATCTCGGAATTTCGTAAAAACGGCGTCGTGACAGCAATTGAACGGGCGGCGGATCCGCACGCGGCCACCGCCGCATCTGGAATAAGCCCTGCGCAGACGGTAACCAAGGGTTTTCGCCGAATGCAACCGCGGGGCGAACATGCCAGCGCCGCGCGCTTGCTTTCCGGCGCTTTTCCCTCCAAATAGGGGGCGGGAGATTGGCGGTGGACGAGCCACTCGCCAACCGGGTCAGATCCGGAAGGAAGCAGCCCTAACGAGGTCCGGATCGGGTCGCTCGTCAGTCTCCTACCTCTTTTCGCGCACGCCGGAACGGTGCCGGATAGCGGCTGTCCGGCGACCCCGTGTCGTGCGGGCTGTCTGCAACCCAAGCCTGCGGCGTCCGAGGCCTTCGGCAACTGAAGCCAGACGAGAAACGCGGACCGTTCGATGCCTGACGCCGGCGCTCCGATAACGCCTCCAAACCATGAGCAGGCGAGCTTGGACCAGGCCGGCTTCGCGCTGGAGGGCGGCGCCATTGCAGCCGCCGCCTCCACCACCGGCGCGGGCTATCGCGTCCTCGCCCGCAAGTACCGCCCCGCCACCTTCGACGACCTGATCGGCCAGGAGGCCATGGTCCGCACCCTCTCGAACGCATTCGAGACCGGGCGGATTCCGCAGGCGTGGATCCTCACCGGCGTGCGCGGCGTCGGCAAGACCACCACCGCGCGCATCCTCGCCCGCGCCCTGAATTACGAACTGCCGGACGGCTCGGTGAAGGGACCGACCATCCACATGCCGGTGCCAGGCGTGCACTGCCAGGCGATCATGGAAAGCCGCCATATCGACATTCTCGAAATGGACGCCGCCTCCCACACCGGCATCGACGACGTGCGCCAGATTACTGATGGCGTGCGCTACGCGCCATCCAGTGCAAGGTACAAAGTCTACATCATCGACGAGGTCCACATGCTGTCGGAGAAGGCGTTCAACGCCTTTCTCAAGACGCTGGAGGAACCGCCCGAGCACGCCAAATTCGTGTTCGCCACCACCGAAATCCGCAAGGTGCCGGTCACGGTGCTGTCGCGCTGCCAGCGCTTCGACCTGCGGCGCGTCGAGACCGACGTGCTGATGGCGCATCTGGCCAACATCTCGACGAAAGAAGGCGTGCAGGCTGAGCCCGAGGCGCTTGGCCTGATCGCGCGTGCCGCCGAAGGCTCGGTGCGCGATTCGCTGTCGCTGCTCGATCAGGCCATCGCGCACGCCGCGGGCCTGGTGCGCGCCGAAGACGTCCGTCAGATGCTCGGCCTCGCCGACCGCACCCGCATCATCGACCTGTTCCAGTCCCTCGCCAGCGGCGATATCGCCGCCGCCTTCAAAGAATTTCGCGACCAGTACGACACCGGCGCCGACCCCGTGGTGGTGCTGAGCGACCTCGCCGAATTCGTCAATTTCGTCACCCGCGTGAAGATCGTGCCGGCGACGGCGGACAACCTCGCGCTCGGCGAGACCGAGCGCACGCGCGGGCGCGATTTCGCCGCCAAGCTGTCGATGCGCGTGCTGTCGCGGATGTGGCAGATGCTGCTCAAGGGCATCACCGAGGTGAAGGACGCGACGCGGCCACAGGCCGCCGCCGAAATGGTGCTGGTGCGCATCGCCTATGCCGCCGACCTGCCGACGCCGGACGAAGCGATCCGCATGATCGAGCAGAACGGCGGCAGTTCGCCCGCGCTGGGCGGCAACAGTGGCGGCAGCGCCGCGCCGCGCGGCATCTCCGCGATGCACGCACCCGCCGGCCAAAATGGCGCGCCGTTGCGCGCGGTGGCCTCGACCCCGACCCTGCGCTCCGGTGGCGACAGCGCGATGCCGGCGCGGATGAGCGCACCCGCCCCTGCCCCCACGCCCGTCGAGACCATACCAGTGCGGCGGCTGGACAGCTTCGCCGAACTCGTCGCCCTCGCCGGCGAGAAACGCGACCTCCAGATCAAGGCGGCGCTGGAA
>JAFKES010000152.1 GCA_017308495.1 Afipia sp. | reverse complement strand
CAAGGCAAATCCACAGCGATTCCAGCCGCTTTCATCACCAGATCGGCCAGCCGCTCGGCGGCATCGAGCCGGCCGACGCCGCGCGCCGCCGCCGCCATGGCCGCAAGCCGCGACGGCTCGGCGGCAAGCGACGACAATTCGGCGGCGAGGCGGTCGGGGGTGAATTCGTCCTGCGGGATGCGGATCGCGCCATCGGCCTGTGCCAGCACGCCGGCATTGGCGAACTGATCCTGATCGATCGCGCCGGGCAGCGGCACCAGGATCGACGGCCGCCCGATCGCCGCCAGTTCCGCCACGATGCCCGCGCCCGAGCGCGAGATCACCAGATGGCTCGCCGCCAGCCGGGCCGGCAGGTCGGCAAAAAATGGCGCCAGCTCGGCCTCGATCCCGAGCCGGTCGTAGATCGCGCGAACCCGCGCCAGATCCTCCTCGCGCACCTGCTGCACCAGGCTGAGCCGCGCCCACAGCGCCGGCTCCAGCCGTTCGATGGCCGGCGGCACAACGTCCGACATGATCCGCGCACCCTGACTGCCGCCGGTGACCAGCAGGCGCAGCCGCTCGCCCGCAGCGGGCGCATCGAACGCAACCGCGGCGGCGGCGAGGACCGCCGGGCGCATCGGGGTGCCGGTGACCGTCGCCTTGCCGGCCAGTTCCGGATCGCGGTCGAGCACTCCGGGCAGCGAAGTGGCGATAGCGCCGACCCGCCGCGACAGCAGGCGGTTGGCGCGGCCCAGCACCGCATTGGAATCATGGATGATGGTGGGAATGCCGAGCAGCCGCGCCGCGATCAGCGGCGGCAGCGTCGGATAGCCACCGAAGCCGATCACCGCTTTCGGCCGGTGCCGCAACAGCAGCGCCAGCGCAGTCGCGCCGCCCGCCGCCAGCACCGCGCCGGTGCGCGCCAGCGCCCATGGCGAGCGCCCGCGCACGGTTTCGCTCGGCACCACGTCCATCATGTCGCTTGAGAAGAATCCGCCATAGCGCGCCGCGCGGCGGTCGGTCATCAGCCGCACGCGCAGGCCGCGCTTCACCAGCGCGACGCCGAGCGCCTCGGCGGGAAACAGGTGGCCGCCGGTCCCGCCCGCCGCGAGCACGATGAGAGGCGCGTCAGCCATAGCCAGCCCCGCGCCTTACGCGAAGCTGTGGGCGACGTTGGCCGCGCCGATGGATTCCATTTCGACGCGCGGACGCTGCCGCGTCACCGCCAGCAGCATGCCGACGCCATAGGCGAGCGACACCATCGATGATCCGCCATAGGAGATGAACGGCAGCGTCATGCCCTTGGCGGGCATCAGATGCAGGTTCACTGCCATGTTGATCGAGGCCTGGATGCCAAACATGATGGCGAGGCCGGCGGCGGCGAAGCGCGAGAACAGATCCTCGCTCTGATAGGCGCGCGTCAGCGAGCGGATGACGATGAAGGCGAACAGCGCCAGCAGCATCAGGCACAGCAGGATGCCGAATTCCTCGGCCGCGACCGCGAACACGAAATCGGTGTGGCTGTCGGGCAGGATGCGCTTCACCGTGCCCTCGCCCGGCCCCTGTCCGAACCAGCCGCCGCGGCTGAAGGATTCCATCGCCATGTCGACCTGGAAGGTGTCGCCGGAGGCGGGATCCATGAAGCGTTTGATGCGCGCGGCGACGTGCGGCACCATCAGATAGGCGCCGAACAGCCCGACCGCGCCGGTCCCCATCAGCCCGAACACCCAGATGATGCGCATGCCCGCGATAAAGAACAGCGCGCCCCACACCATCAGCAGCAGCATGGTTTGGCCGAAATCCGGCTCCAGCACGAGAAGCGTCACCGTCATCAGCACCATGACGAGCGCCATCGACGTCGCCGGCATTTCCGGCCGCTTGGCCGATTCCGAAAACAGCCACGCCACCAGCACCACGAAGGCGGGCTTCAAGGATTCGGAAGCCTGGATGTTGACGCCAAGGATGGTGATCCAACGCCGCGCGCCCTTGACCTCCGGGCCGAACAGCAGCGTCGCCACGATCAGCACCACGCTGACGGCAAACACGACCAGCGCGCTGCGGCGCACCTGCCGCGGCGACAGGAACGACACCGCCAGCATCACCACGATGGACGGCGCCAGGAACAGGACATGGCGATTGAAGAAATGGAACGGATCGAGGCCGATGCGCGCCGCCACCGGCGGGCTCGCGGCCAGCGACAGGATCACGCCCGCAAGCATCAGCGTCATGAACGCGGCCAGCAGCAGCCGGTCCACCGTCCACCACCATTCGCTGAAAGGCGTGCGCTGCTCGCGGGAAATCATGGGCGCTCCTGCGCTAAAGATTAACGGGTTATTGCTCCCCGATCATGGTTTCCGGACAGTTAAGGATCGGCGAATACGCGAAAAAATGTCGTCGAAATGCGCGGAAAGGCCGACGGCGCGCGCTCCTTCCCTCTCCCCTTGTGGGAGAGGGGAAGATGAGGAATCCCGTTAGACCGCCGTCAATCCACCCGGCAGCGCGCGCGCGATCTCGCGGAAGCGGTCACCGCGCTTCTCGAAATTCGGAAACTGATCGAACGAGGCGCAGGCTGGCGACAGCAGCACCACCGGCTCGGCAAGACCCGAGGCTTCGGCGTCGCGCACGGCCGTGGGCAGCGCCTGTTCCAGCGTGCCGCTGATCTCGTGCGGCACGTCGCCGAGCGTTGCGGCGAAGTCCTGCGCCGCCTCCCCGATCAGATAGGCCTTGCGGATTCGGGGAAAGAATTCGCGCAGGGACTCGATACCGCCGGTCTTCGGTTTGCCGCCGGCGATCCAGAAAATATCTCCGAAGGATGAGAGCGCCCGCGCCGCCGCATCTGCGTTGGTGGCCTTGGAATCGTTGACGATCAGCACCCGCCCGTTGCGGCCGAGCTGCTCCATGCGGTGGGCCAGGCCGGGGAAGCTCCGCAATCCCTGTTGCAGCACCTCCGGCGCAACGCCGAGCACGCGCGCGGTGAGCGCGGCGAACGCCGCGTTCTGGGCATTGTGCCGCCCGCGCAGCGCGCCGATATTGCCGATATCGGCGACCGCTTCGCGCGCCTCGCCATCGACGCGGACGATGGTGTCGCCGTCGAGGCAGACGCCACGCGCCAGCGGACGCTTGACCGAAATCCGGATCACGTTCTGCCCGGCCCGCTCGACGCGGTCGGCGATGGCGGCGCAAAAATCGTCATCGACGCCGACCAGCGCCGTGCCGCCGCGTTGCACGCCGGCCACCAGCCGCTCCTTCACGGCGGCGTAGTGGTCGATGCTGCCGTGACGGTCGAGATGGTCCTCGGTGACGTTGAGCAGGATGCCGACGCTCGGATCGAGCGACGGCGTGAGGTCGATCTGGAACGACGACATCTCGACCACATGGACGCGGCCGGGCGCTGGCGGGGCGAGCGACAGGATCGCGGTGCCGATATTGCCGCCCATCTGGGTGTCGAAGCCGGCCGCGCGCATCAGATGCGCGATCAGCGCCGTGGTGGTGGACTTGCCGTTGGTGCCGGTGATCGCCACGAACGGCGCGTCCGGCGCAAGACGCCGGCGCTCGCGGCAGAACAGTTCGATGTCGCCGATCACCTCGACGCCCGCAGCGCGGGCGGCGAGCACCGTCCAGTGCGGTTCGGGATGGGTGAACGGCACGCCCGGCGTCAGCACCAGCGCCGCGATCTCGTTCCACGCCACGTTGCGCAGGTCGGCGGTGACGAAGCCGGCGCCGGCTGCTTCCGCAAGTTTCGCGGCGCTGTCGTCGGAGGCGATCACCCGCGCGCCGCCCGCTTTCAGGGCGTGGCAACTGGCGAGACCCGAACCACCGAGGCCGAACACCGCGACGGTCTTGTCGGCGAAAGACGTAATGGGGATCACGGGGTCACCGCAGCTTGAGCGTGGACAGACCGACCAGCGCCAGCATCACCGACACGATCCAGAACCGGATCACGATCTGCGGCTCGGTCCAGCCCTTCTGCTCGTAATGATGATGGATCGGCGCCATGCGGAAGAAGCGCTTGCCGGTGAGCTTGAACGAGGCCACCTGCACGATGACCGACAGCGCCTCGACCACGAACAGGCCGCCGATCACCGCCAGCACGATCTCGTGCTTGGTCGCGACCGCGATGGCGCCGATCATGCCACCGAGCGCAAGCGAGCCGGTATCGCCCATGAAGATCGAGGCCGGCGGCGCGTTGAACCACAGAAAGCCGAGGCCGGCGCCGAGCACCGCGCCGCACAGCACCGCCAGCTCGCCAGTGCCGGGCACATAGCGGATTTGCAGATATTCGGCGAACACCGCGTTGCCGACGAGATAGGCGATCATGCCGAAGCTCGCGGCCGCGATCATCACCGGCACGATGGCGAGGCCGTCGAGGCCGTCGGTGAGGTTCACGGCGTTGCCCGCTCCAACGATGATGAACATGCCGAACAGCACGTAGAACCAGCCGAGATGAAGCAGGAATTCCTTGACGAAGGGAATGGAGATCGCCGTGACCGTGGCGTCGCGGCCGAACCACACGATGCAGGCGCAGGCGAACACCGCGATCAGGCCCTCGACCGCGAGGCGCGAGCGCCCGGAGAAGCCCTTGTCGGTCTGCTTGGAGACTTTCAGGTAGTCGTCATAGAAGCCGACCAGGCCGAAGCCGAGAGTGACGAACAGCACGATCCAGACATAGGCGTTGCGCAGATTGGCCCACAGCAGGGTCGCGACGACAAGCCCCGAAAGAATCATCAGCCCGCCCATGGTGGGCGTGCCCTTCTTGGTGACGAGGTGCGTCGGCGGGCCGTCGGCGCGGATCGGCTGGCCCTTGCCCTGCGCCACGCGCAGGTGCGCGATGATCCATGGCCCGAACAGAAACACGAACAGTGCGCTCGTCACCATCGCGCCGCCGGTGCGGAACGTGATGTAACGGAACACGTTGATGCCCGGGATGGTGCCTACGAGTTCGGTCAACCAATAAAACATGCAAACCGCCTTATGCGCCGCACGTCAGACACTGACGTCGTCCAGCGCGTCTTTAACAGGAAAGCGCTTCTCGAGCGCGGTCACGATCAATTTCATCCGCGAGCCGAGCGATCCCTTGACCATGATCGCATCGCCGGGCCCGATCGCGTCGGCAACCAGCGGCGCGAGCGCCGCAGAGGTCTCGGCATAGCCGCCCTTCTTGGCTGACGGAAGAGCCTCCCACAGATTGCGCATCAGCGGACCACAGCAAAACACGCTGTCGACCCCGTGGACCGTGATCGCCTCGCCGAGGCCACGGTGCAGCTCCGGGCTTTGCGCGCCCAGTTCGAGCATGTCGCCGAGCACCGCGATGCGCCGCCCGCGCGGGCCGACGCCGGCCTGGCCAAGCACCGAGATCGCCGCAGCCATCGAGGCCGGGTTGGCGTTGTAGCTTTCGTCGATCAGGATGGCGGAGCCATCGGCAAGGCCGAGGTCGTGGCGCACGCCGCGCCCGGCCGCCGGCTGAAGCCGCGACAACGCCAGCGCCGACACCGCGAGGTCAGCCCCGGCGAGCGTCGCCGCCGCCAGCACCGCGAGCGAATTCATCACCATGTGGCGGCCCGGCACGGCGATCTTGTAGGTGATGGCCTGCCCGAGAATGTCGGCATGCACCGCGGAGCAGGCCGGATGCAGCGACATGTCGATCAGCCGCGCATCGGCATGCGCATCCGCGCCGAACGACACGACGCGGACGACTCCCGCTTTGTCCGCGCTGGCTTTCAGTCGAGCGAACTGCGGATTGTCGATATTGAGCACCGCCGCACCGCCGGGCTCGAGCCCGAGGAAAATCTCCGCCTTGGCGTCGGCGATGGCCTCGACCCCGGAGAAAAATTCCAGATGCACCGGCTCCACCGTGGTGATAATCGCCACGTGCGGGCGCACCATCTTCACCAGCGGGGTGATCTCGCCAGCATGGTTCATGCCGATTTCGAAGATCGCGAATTGGGCCGAGGCCGGGCAGCGCGCCAGCGTCAGCGGCACGCCCCAGTGATTGTTGAAGGAGGCAACCGAGGCGTGGGTCTCGCCCTGCGCGCCGAGCACCGCGCGCAGCGCTTCCTTGGTCGAGGTCTTGCCGACCGATCCGGTGACCGCGATCACCTGCCCGGTCAGCCGCGCGCGCGCGGCACAGCCGAGCGCGACAAGGGCCGCCAGCACATCATCCACGATCAGGAGCCGCGCGTCCGGGGCGAAGCTGTCCGCCTGCGCTTGCGCCACCACCGCCAGCGCCGCACCATTGGCGAGCGCGGCATCGACGAAAGCGTGACCGTCATGCACGTCGCCCAGAATCGCGAAATAGGCGTCGCCCGGCGTCAGCGTGCGGCTGTCGATGGAGATGCCGGTGACGTCCTGCGGCAGCGCGCCGCGTACCGTGGCCCGCATCGCCTGCGCCATCGCGGCGCTGGTCCACAAGGGTTGGCTCATGCGGCGTGCTCCGCCAGCGCCGCAAGCGCGGCGTCATGATCGCTGAACGGCAAAACCCTGTCTCCAATGATCTGTCCGGTCTCGTGGCCCTTGCCGGCGATCAGCAGTGCATCGCCCGCCTGCAACGCCGCGACCGCGGTGCGGATCGCCTGCGCGCGGTCGCCGATTTCTCTTGCGCCGGCTGCCGCCGCCAGGATCGCGGCGCGGATCGCCGCCGGATTCTCCGAGCGCGGATTGTCGTCGGTGACGATCACGGCGTCGGCGTTCTGCGCGGCGATGGCGCCCATCAGCGCGCGCTTGCCGGCGTCGCGGTCGCCGCCGGCGCCGAACACCACCACGAGCTTGCGCTTGGTATAAGGCCGCAGCGCCTCGAGCGCCTTCGCCAGCGCATCCGGCTTGTGGGCGTAATCGACAAACACCGGCGCGCCGTTGCGCGCGCCGACCAGTTCGAGACGCCCCGGCGCGCCTTCGAGCTTTTCCAGCGCGGCGAACACCGCCGCCGGCTCCCCGCCGGTGGCGATCACGAGGCCGGCGGCGACCAGCGCATTCTCGATCTGGAACGCGCCGACCAGCGGCAACCGTACCCGATAGGTTTTACCGCGATGGTCGAGCGTTAGCGTCTGCGCGAAGCCTTCGACCGCGACGTCGCGCAGCCGGACGCCGTCGCCGTTGCAGCCCACGGTGATGATGCGCAGTCCGCGCTGGCGCGCCGCCTCGATCACCGCTTGCGCGTGATCATGGTCGGCAGCGATCACCGCAGCGCCGCCATCGATCACGAGATCGGTGAACAGCCGCAGCTTGGCGGCGAGATAGTGCTCGACCGTCGGATGATAATCCATGTGGTCGCGCGACAGGTTGGTGAAACCGCCGGCGCTGACGCGCACGCCGTCGAGCCGGTACTGATCGAGGCCGTGGGAGGACGCCTCGAACGCCAGATGGGTCACGCCCTCGTCGGCGAGTTCGGCCAGCGAGCGATGCAGCGCGATCGGATCGGGCGTGGTCAGCGAGCCGTAAACCGAGCGCGTCGGCGACACCAGCCCGATGGTGCCGATGCTGGCGGCGGCATGGCCGAGCCGCTGCCAGATCTGCCGCACGAACACGGCGACGGAAGTCTTGCCGCTGGTGCCGGTGACGGCAGCGATGGTGGCGGGCTGGCGCGCGAAAAAACGTGCGGCGGCCAGCGCCAGCGCGCGGCGCGGATTGGCGACGATGACGAACGCCACGCCTGCGAGATTTTCGGGCCGCCGCTCGCCGACGACCGCCACCGCGCCCGAAGCGATGGCCTGATCGATGAATCGCGCGCCGTCGGTTTTGGTGCCGGCTAGGGCGAAGAACACGTCGCCGGGCTTGACCACGCGGCTGTC
This sequence comes from Afipia sp., assembly GCA_017308495.1. GTDB lineage: Bacteria > Pseudomonadota > Alphaproteobacteria > Rhizobiales > Xanthobacteraceae > Afipia. The sequence continues at coordinate 19,020 of JAFKES010000152.1, read as the reverse complement.
CATGGCGAGGCCGGTGACGGCGAGGCCGGCGTCTTTCGCCGCCACCGCCGCATCGTCACTGAAAAGGTCGCCCAGCGTCATCTGATCCCAGCAATGTTGCGCGCCAAGCCGCAAAACCCGTGCATGACCTTACGCGGCGCCCTGCAGCGGGCCGGTTAGCGGCTTTCCTTCGATGCCGCAAGAATAAGGCGCTCGGACGGCGGCAGATCGAACCGCGGCGTGACGCCGAGCAGTGGCGCGATCCGCTCGATCACCCGCCCGCCGGTCGGCACCGCGTTCCAGCCCGAGGTGATGAAGCCATGAGTTTCGGGCAGCGACTGCGGTTCGTCCAGCATCACCAGCAACTGATAGCGCGGATTGTCGGCCGGCAGGATCGCCGTGAACGAATTCAACACCCGCTTCTTGGCGTAACGGCCGTTGATGACCTTCTCCGACGTGCCGGTCTTGCCGCCGATATAGTAGCCCTTGACGTCGGCCTTGCGCGCGGTGCCGATTTCGGCGTTGAGCCGCATCAGGAAGCGCATCTTCTCGCTGGTGTCCTGGCGAATCACCCGCTTGGCCACCGCCATCGCTTCCTGCTCGCTGCGCTTGAGGAAGGTCGGCGGAATGAGATAGCCGCCATTGACCAGCGCGTTGATGCCCATCACCGCCTGCAGTGGCGCCACCGCCATGCCGTGGCCGAACGCGATCGTCACCGTGTTGAGTTCACCCCAGCGCTTCGGCACCAGCGGCGAGGCGCTTTCCGGCAGTTCGGTGCGCAGCCGCGTCGTCTGTCCCATCTTGGCGAGGAATGCCTTGTGCGCCTCGACGCCCTGCCCAAGCGCGATGCGCGCCGCGCCGACGTTCGACGAATAGGTGAACACTTCCTTGGTGTTGATGAAGCGTCCCATCGGATGGTCGTCGTGGATCTTGAACCTGCCGTAGTGCAGTGGCCCACGCGCGTCCCACAGCGAGTTCAGCGTCGCCTTGCCGGAATCGAGCGCCATCGCCAGCGTGAACGCCTTGAAGGTCGAACCCATTTCGTACACGCCCGTGGTCAGGCGGTTGATGCGGTCGGGGTCGTGCACTTCCTTGGGATTGTTCGGATCGAAATCCGGCAGCGAGACCATCGCGATCACCTCGCCGGTGCGCACGTCGCTGACGATGCCGGAAGCGGCCTTGGCACGGAATTTCTCCTTGGCCCTCATCAGTTCGTCGCGCAGCGCGTGTTCGACCCGCAGGTCGACGGCGAGTTCAACCGGCGCCTGCTGGCGATCGGTGGCGAAGCCGGCGCGGTGCAGATCGGCAAGCCCGTTGCCATCGAGCCACTTCTCGATGCCGGCGATGCCCTGGTTGTCGATGTTGACGAGGCCGATCAGATGCGACACGTCCACCCCGCTCGGATAGACGCGCTTGTTCTCGCGCAGGAAGCCGATGCCGGGGATGCCGAGGCGATAGATGTCCTTCTGCTGCTGCGGCGTGATTTCGCGCTTCAGCCAGACGAAACCTTTCTTCGAGGACAGTCGGTCGCGCACTTCGCCGGCATCGATGTCCGGCATGGTCGCGGTCAAGAGTTCGATCGCCTCGTCCTTATCGATCAGGCGACGCGGCTCGCCGAACAGCGACGGCGTCTTGACGTCGGTGGCGAGGATCGCGCCGTTGCGATCGAGAATGTCCGGGCGCGCCGTGGCGATGGCGTCCTGCGAGGCGGTGCGTCGCGCGCCATGACTGTCGCCCCCCACCGCGAACATCACGAGGCGCGCGGCGATCACAACATAGACTGCGCCGAACGCGATCATCGCCAGCCCCACGCGCGCGCGCGCCTTGGCCGAGCGGTCGACATTGCGGCCGTAGAGCAGCGTGCGGATCATCCGCTGACGCCACGGTTCGGCAGGCTTGGTCACCTCAACCGCCTGATCGGTCATTGCGCCCCCTCCGGCGCCGGCACCGAGCCGGTCACCGTCTCCTGATCCTGCGCGGCCGAGGCCAGCGCCTCCTGATCGACGCTTTCGATCATGGTGCCGATCGGATCGGGATCGCCGGGCTTGACGAAGCTCGGCGGCCGCGGCGGCAGGTTCTTCAGCGTGTCGTATTGGGTGGCCTGGATCGGGCGCAGCGACAGGTGGCGCGCGGCGATATCCTGCAACCGCCGCGGCGATTCGAGCTTGGCCCATTCCGCCTTGAGGCTGGCGATGGCGTCGCGCTGCTCGCGGATATCGGCGCGCAGCCGCATCACGCGCTCGGTCCGCACGGTGGATTCCATCTTGACGCGGTAGACATAGGCGGCCGCGAACACTAGCGCGCAGATGACGAAGAGGTGGACGATGCGCACGTCAGCCCCCTCTCATCACGTCGGCCAGTTGCGGCCAGTCGAACGACGCCGTCCCGGGCCGGGCCGGCGCTCCGGTGCGCGCCGCGACGCGCAGCTTGGCCGAGCGCGCCCGCGGATTGGCGGCGACCTCGTCGTCATCGGCGACCACGGGACGCTTCGTCACAATCTCGAAGCTCGGCAGCGTCTGATCGACTTCGGGCAGATGCCGCGAGCCGCCGGCGCGGCGGCCGCGTTCGTTGAGGAACGTCTTGACGATGCGGTCCTCCAGCGAATGGAACGACACCACCGCGAGGCGGCCGCCGGGCTTGAGCATCTGCTCGGCGGCGACCAGCGCCGCGTGCAGTTCGTCCAGTTCCTCGTTGACGAAAATCCGCAACGCCTGGAACGTGCGGGTGGCGGGATGGATTTCGTTCGGCTTGCTGCGCACCACGCGCGACACGATGTCGGCGAGCGCGCGCGTCGTCGTGATCGGGGCCTCGCGGCGCGCGGCGACGATGGCGCGGGCGACGGCGCGGGAATGCCGCTCCTCGCCGAAGATATAGATGATGTTGGCGAGATCGGTCTCGGAGGCTTTGGCCACCACGTCGGCGGCGCTCGGCCCGTCGTGACCCATACGCATGTCGAGCGGGCCGTTCAGGCGGAATGAGAAGCCGCGCTCGGCCTGATCGAGCTGCATCGACGAGACGCCGACATCCATGACGATGCCGTCCACCGCCCCGATCCCCTGCGCCTCGCAGACCTCGACGAGACGGGAGAAGCGGTCTTCCACCAGCGTCAGGCGGCCGTCGGACGCCTCCACCAGGTCGAAGCCGCCGGCAATCGCGGTGCGGTCGCGGTCGATCCCGATCACGCGCGTGCCCGGGGTTTGCAAGATCATGCGGCTGTAGCCGCCGGCGCCGAAGGTGGCGTCGACATAGACACCGCCGGCGCTTGGGGCGAGCGCGTCCACCGCCTCGCGGCCGAGCACCGGGATATGACGGACAGGCGCATCGTCGGACGGCATATCAAATCCCCGCACGCGGAAGGCGGCTGAATGCCGTGGTGAATACCCCGGCAGGTTCCCGGGATTGCGGCCGAACAGCATCGCACCGGCGCACGGGCTCGCCCAGATGGCCCTGACCGCGGAGGCGCTCGCGATAACGTGTCGCAAATTCGAAGTTCCGCATGGGATCTTGTGGCCAGCCATGGGCTTTTGCACATCGATGGAACCGCAGCCGCCCCATGTCCGGCGCGGCTCTTGATCCTCCAGTAGCGGCAGTTATCGTTAAGGAATGGTTGACGCGTCCAACCGATTTTAAGACCGCTTTCGGCGCAACCGTGTCATGCGCGCTTCCTTGGGGGTAAAAGGCCGCCGCACCGCCGCCGCGGATTGCGTCGGCATGGCCGTCCCCCGACACTGCCCGACCCTCCGCCCTGCTCCTGCCCGTTTTCGAGTTTTGTAATGACCCAAGGATCGTTTGAGTCGGCCGACCATGTTTCCAGGCGTCAGCGTCCCATTTCGCCCTCGGGAGTGCCTGCCGACATGCTGACCTTTCTGCCGGATTCCTCCGTCGTTTCCACCGTGACCCCGTCGCCGAACTACGGCGAACGCAAAGGCGTGCTGTCGCCGGACATGATCGTGCTGCACTACACCGGCATGTCCGATGCGGCGAGCGCCATCGTGCGGCTGTGCACGGCCGGCACCGAGGTCTCGGCGCACTATGTCGTGCTGGAGGACGGCAACATCGTGCAATGCGTGCGCGAAGCAGACCGCGCCTGGCATGCCGGCGCGTCGTCCTGGGCCGGCGAGACCGACGTCAATTCCCGCTCGATCGGAATCGAGATCGTCAACCGCGGCCACGACCTCGGCTACCCCGAATTTCCGCTGCGTCAGATCGCGGCGGTGATTGCGCTGTGCAAGGGCATCGTGATCCGGCGCAACATCGCGCAGCACCGCATCGTCGGCCATTCGGATGTCGCGCCAAGCCGCAAGAAGGATCCCGGCGAGAAGTTTCCGTGGCGGCTGCTGGCGGATTCCGGCGTCGGCCTGTGGGTCGAGCCCGAGCCCATCGTCGGCGGCGAGCAGACCATGCTCGGCGCATCCGGTGAGGACGTGCTGGCCTTGCAGCAGGGGCTGGCGAGCTTCGGCTATGGCGTCCCCCTTAACGGACAGTACGACGCCACGACCATGGACGTAGTGGTGGCGTTCCAGCGCCGTTTCCGGCCGGAGCGCATCGACGGCATTGCCGATGCCTCGACCCTGACCACGCTGCACCGTCTGCTGGCGCTGATGCCGCAGGACGCCGCGCTGGCCTCTTGACCTTGCCGCCCGCTATAGCCATCACTGCGGCATCAGTCGGCCGGGCGGCCGCTCCGGCAGGGATCGAAAGGTCGCCGGGGAGGAAAGTCCGGGCTCCATTGACACACGGTGCCGGATAACGTCCGGCGGGGGCGACCCCAGGGACAGTGCCACAGAGAACGAACCGCCGCGTCCGCGGGCGCGGTAAGGGTGAAAAGGTGCGGTAAGAGCGCACCGCGTTTCCGGCAACGGAGACGGCATGGCAAACCCCACCGGGAGCAAAACCGAATAGGGACGGCATGGCGGACAGTTCGCTTCCGGAACACGTGTCCGGGGCGATAACTCCGCGGGGCGCGATGTCAGGCCCGCCGTCCGGGTAGGTTGCTCGAGACGCAAGGCGACTTGCGCCCCAGAGGAATGGCCGCCACGTCCGGACGATGCGAATCGTCCGGGCCCTACAGAACCCGGCTTACAGGCCGGCTGATATTTTCTTTCGAAACCATGGGGGGCTCGGCGGCACACGCCGGGCCCCTCGCCATAACGGGAGCGCGCATCAATGCGCGTCGGGGACCGGTCCGGCCATGTTCGGCTTCCTGACGAACACCACCAGCACGGTCAGCGCCAGATAGAACACGGTCAGGATATAAAACGCGTCGGCATAACTCATGACCACGGCCTGGCGGTGGACGATCTGCGACAACTGCTTCAGCGCCATTAGCGAGGCGTCGCCCATGCCCTGGAACTTCTGGGTCAGCATGTTGAGGGTCTCGACCGCCGTGGCGTTGCCCCAGTGCACCTTCTCATGGAGCCGGGCGATGTGCAGATCGGTCCGGGTATCGAGCACGGTGTTGATGACGGCGAGCCCCACCGCGCCGCCGAGATTGCGCGTCAGGTTGAACAGGCCGGAGGCGTTCTTGATGCGCTCCGGCGGCAGCGTTCCCAGCGCGATGTTGTTGACAGGGACCATCGCCATCATGATGCCGACGCCGCGCAGGATCTGCGGGATCAGCAGCTCGTAGAAATCATAATCCTTGGTGATCCATGTCATCTGCCATGAACTGAGGGCGAAGATGGCGAGGCCGGCCGCGATCATGTAGCGCAGGTCGATCTTGGTCGTCATGCGCCCGACCAGCGGGGCCGCGAAGAACATCGCTGCGCCCGACACGAACATGGTTTCGCCGATCATCACCGCGCTGTAGCCGCGCACTTCGGCGAGATAGCGCGGATAGATATAGGTCAGGCCGTAGAGGCCGATGCCGATGCAGAACGAGAACGTGCTGCCGATGGCGAAGTTGCGGTCGGTAAAGGCGCGGACGTCCACGATCGGCTCTCTCGCCGTCAGCACCCGCCAGAAGAAGAAGACGGCCGAGACCACGCAGACGACGCCGAGGATGAAAACGGACGTGTCCTGGAACCAGTCGTATTGCGGACCCTCCTCAAGCACATATTCGAGCGCGCCGAGAAAACCCGCCATGAACAGCAGTCCCCACCAGTCGAAATGGTCGAGCAGCTTGAAATTCGGCTTGTCGAAATCGACCAGTGCCAGCACGCCGAGGGTGATGCCGATGCCCGGCACCACGTTGATGAAGAACAGCCAGTGCCATGACATCAGGTCGGTGATGTAACCGCCGACCGTCGGCCCGATGGTCGGCGCCAGCGTCGCGACGAGGCCGATGATCGGCGCCACCAGCGGCATCTTGCTGCGCGGGAAGATGGTGTAGGCGGACGCGAACACGGTCGGGATCATGCCCGCGCCGAGAAAGCCCTGCACGGCGCGCCACAGGATCATCTGCTCGATGGTCGAGGTCAGGCCGCACATGAAGCTCGCGCCGGTGAAGCCGGCCGCGGAAATCGCGAACAAGAGCCGCGTGCCAAACGCCCGGGACAGGAAGCCCGACAGCGGAATCGCGATCACCTCCGCGATCAGATACGCGGTCTGCACCCACGACACTTCACTGGAAGAGGCCGACAGGCCGGCCTGGATTTCCGACAGCGACGCCGAGACGATCTGGATGTCCAGGATGGACATGAACATCCCGAACACCATGATAAGGAACGCGATCAGCCTGCGGGTGCTGATGGTCTCCGGCAACGCCGGCGCTGCCGGGATGTCGTTCATGGTGGTCGATGCGCTGCTGGCCATCGAGCGGATCTCAGGGGTTCGTTGCCGCCGCCATCAGTGCGCGGCGGCCGGAGCGGTGCTCTCCGCCGCCGGCTTGGTGTTGACCGAGGTGATGACGGACATGCCCGGCCGCAGCAGGTTCTCGCGCGCGACCGACGCCGGCACGCGGATGCGCACCGGCACGCGCTGCACGATCTTGGTGAAGTTGCCGGTGGCGTTGTCCGGCGGCAGCAGCGTGAATACCGAGCCCGACGCCGGCGCGAGACTGTCCACCACGCCGGTGATGGTGCGGCCGCTGACACCGTCCACCGTGATCTCCACCGGCTGGCCCGGCTTCAAGCGGCCGAGCTGCGTCTCCTTGTAGTTCGCGTCGATATAGACCTCGTCGAGCGGCACCACATTGGCGAGCCGCTGGCCCGGCTGCACGTAATCGCCAACATTGACCAGCCTGTTGGAGAACAGCCCGTCGACCGGGGCGCGAACCTCGGTGAACGACAGGTCGCGGACTGCCTTGGCGAGCGCCGCGTGCAGCTCCCGCAACTGGCTCTCGGCTTCGGTCTTCTGCGCCTTGATGACATCGACCTGCGCCCGCGCCGCATCGAGTGCGGCCTGCGCACCGGCGACCGCCGCCACCGCCTGATCGCGGCCCGCCTGCGAGACATCGAACGTCGCCTTCGAGGCGAAGCCCTTGCTCGACAATTCTTCCTGTCGCTCGAAATCGGCCTGCGCGCGCTTGGTCGCGGCCTGGGCCGAATCGAGCTGCGACTGCGCCTGCTCCACCGCGCTGTCCTGAGCCGCGATCTGGCGGCCGATGCGCGCGATGGTGGCTTCCTGGGTCGCGACCCGGGCCTGGGCGTTGTCAACCGCGATCCGGTAATCGCCGTCGTCGATCCTGAACAGCACGCTGCCCGCAGCCACCCGTGAATTGTCCCGCACCAGAATCGCGGCGATGTGCCCGGGAACCTTGGCGCCCATGGTCGAATTGTTGGCGCGGACATAAGCGTCGTCGGTCGTCACCATGAAGCGGCCGACGAGGACATAATGAATGCCGAAATAGACGCCGGCGAGCAGCGCCAGCACCCCCACGCCGATCAGCACCAGCCTGCGGCGGCCGGGTTTCGCGCGTTCCGTCGCGGCGGCAGGTTCGCGCGGCGCGGCCGCCTCATCGACCGGCACGGGCGCGGGACGACTGCGCAGATGCTCCGGCTCCCCGGCCTGACCGGGGCGCTGCACAGCAGCATCCGATGTCTCGGACTCGGAGTGAACGACCCGTGCGAGCTGGTCTCGGGCAGGCGCGGCCATTGAGGCCTCCATGGATGACGACAGTCCTCGACGCCGGGCTCCGCCTTCCAAAGGACCGGACGGCCGACGGTCAAGTTGCGACAAAATTACCATTGACCGAACGGTTCGGTCAATGGTAATTTTAGAAGATAGAGATACCGCTTTCCCGCGCGCCAGTCCCGGCTGCACGGGGTTGTGAAGCGGAATTCACGTTGGCAAGCTGAACGAATGGTTTCATCGATTCCTCTCGCCATCGTCCCTACGGGCGAAGACGACAGCGCCAAACGCCACCAGATCATGGACGGCGCGCGGCGGGTGTTCATGGATCTGGGCTTCGACGGCGCCAGCATGAACGAGATCGCCCGCGCTGCCGGCGTTTCCAAAGGCACTCTCTATGTCTACTTCGCCGACAAGCATTCGCTGTTCGAGTCGATCGTCGAAAGGGAGTGCCTGCGACAGGGGAAGGTCTCGTTCAATCTCGATCCCGCCGGCGCCGCCGAGACTGTGCTGCGCGATTTCGGACGAGCCTATATGGAGATCGTATGCAGGCCGGACGGCGGCTCCGCGGTGCGAACCGTGATGGCCATCGCCGAGCGGATGCCCGATGTCGGCCGCCGGTTCTACGACCGGGTGATCGCTCACACCAATCAACGGCTGGCCGATTACCTCCGAGCCCGGGTGAAGGCGAAGGAACTGGTGATCGACGATTACGAACTGGCGGCCATGCAGTTCATGCTGATGTGCCAGGCGACGCTGTTTCAGCCTTACATCTTCCAGGCCAAGCCGGTGCCTACTTCCGAGCAGGTCGCGGCGGTGGTCGATAGCGCGGTCCGGCTTTTCCTCGCCGGCTATCGCGCCAAACCCTGATCGGACAGTGGGGCTTCGTTATCGCTCCCTGACGCGGGACTCATCCTCGATCGAATCGCGGTCTTCCTTCGACAGCGGACCACGCGCGAAGATGCGCTTGACGCGCTGGCCAAGCGAGCCGGTGACGCCGTAGTCCTGCGACGTGCCGCGAACCGCGTAGCCGCGCGGCGCGGCACGGGCGGCGATCTCCTCGCCGGACACCGCGGCCGGCTGGCAGATGATCCGGCCGCTGGCGCGGCGCATCAGATCGACGTGAATGTGATCGTAGTGATAGACGTTCGATCCCGGCGCGAGCACGGTGTTGAACATCTGGCAGGCGCCGCCCTGCACGTCGCGCAGAAAGCCCTGCTCTTCCGGCAATCCCTTCCAGCCATCCTTGACCACGATCCGCCGCCCGTCCGCCAGCGTGAAGGCTGCGATATCGAGCGCGTTGCCGAAGGCATGCTCGGAAATATGGGCGCGCGAATTACCATTCATGCCGCGGCACGAATAGGCGGAAATCTGCTTGATCTCGACCACCGGCGAGCCGAACCAGCGCCGCGCCGCCGGCTGCACCGAATCCGCCAACCAGTGATCGAGCATCGAGACGATGGGACACGCCAGCGTCGCCGTCGGCTTGAGCGCCACTGGTCCGAAACCGTTGACAGGCGAGCCCCGCGCCGGGCCGAGGCGCGGCAGCGCCGCGGGTTCGGCGGCGTCAGGCAGCGCGTCGCCCTGCGCATCGAGCGGCATCGGCGCACCCGCAGCCACCGGATAGGACGGCTGCTGGGCGGACGGATAAGGCCGGGCCGCGGCCTGCGCCGACAAGGTCTGCTGCGCCGGATAAGCCGGCTGCGAATAAGTCGGCGGTTGCGACACCGGCCAGCGCGGCTGGTTGCCGATGCCGGCCGGCGGCCGCAGGTCATCGACAAACCCAAGCGTGCTGCTGCTGTCGCCGAGCGCCGCGACTTTGAGCGGGAATTCCGCGCCGCAAGCGCCGGGCCCCGAAATCGGATCGATGCGCACGAGGTCGGCGCTCTCCTTCACCGCACCCGACCGCAGACACACCTTCTCGGCCTCGGCCCGCCACGGTTCGCGCTCCGCGGTGAAGAAACCGCGCCCGCAACCGGCCAGCGAGACAAGCACAAGGGAGCCGACGAGATACCAACTCACTCCACGCGTCATGCCCGCACGCTCGGCGAAGAGAATTAAAAACTTATCAACGCGGTGCGGCTCACGTTTTTTTAACCACGACACCCCGGGCAAACCCATCCCGGTGCACCCGTCCTCGCGGCACGCTCACGGGATCGCGATAGCGCCATCACCGGATTTGCCGCATTTTTGCACCTTGCAATGCCGGGGCCGCCCTGCCAGAAATCCTGTCTTCGCCCTCCTCCGTGCCCTGATCAGGTGTTCCGTGAAAAGCCGTGCCGGTCGATTTGCTGCACTCGCTGCAACATTGCTGATGTGCTGCGCCCTGCCCGCGGCAGCCGGCGCGGCCTCCACGGTGCGGATGGCCAAGACCGCTCAAACGCCGCAGCCCGACGCGCCGCAGCCCACTCCCGCACGCTCCGCCGATCAACCGGCCCCACCCCCCGCCGCGGCAACGGCGCAACCGGCCGCCGCCGACAGCGACGAGCCGGCCGGCAACGTCGCCAAGCTGCAGGGCAGCGCCACGGTGACACGCAACGGCATGACCGGCCCGCTGGCGCTGAAGGATGACATCTTCAAGGGCGACGTTCTCCAGACCGGCAAGAACGCCACCCTCACCGTGACCTTCTCCGATGACACCACCCTCGACCTGTCTGCCAACTCCCGCATCGTGGTGGACAATTTCATCTATCGGAGCGGCGGCAAGGACAACGCGGCGCTGATCAACGTCACGCGCGGCACGATGGCTTTCGTCGCCGCTGCGGTCGCCAAGACCGGCAACATGAAAATCGAAACGCCGACCGCGACGCTCGGCATCCGCGGCACTACCGGCGTGGTCGAGGTGCCCGACGGCGCAAGCGCCAGCGCCGCCAGCACCCGAAATGTCGGGATCAGGCTCTATCCCGACGCCGACGGCCGGGTCGGCCACATCGACGTCATGGGACGCGACGGCGCGCGGCTCGGCGCCCTGACCCAGGGTGCGAGCGGCTTTACCGTGCGCGGCGTCATGGTCAGCGGCGGCATGCGCATGACGGCGATGCCGATGATGATGTCGCCGCAGATGATGGCGCGCGACCACGGGATGGTACAGCGCGTGCAAACCATGCAGGGGGTCGGCCGCAACATCGTCATGCAGCAGCGCGATTACCGCCTGCACAACCCGCAGCGTCCGCCGGCGTTCGGGCGGCCGGGCTACACCCCGCGCGGCGGTCTCAATCAGCCGGGCCAGCGCGGGCAGCCCGGTTTCAACCAGCCCGGATCGCGCGGCCAGCCCGGCCTGCCGAACCGCCCCGGCCTCCAGCAACCGGCCCAGCCGGGACGACCGGGACAGCCGGGCCTCAACCAACCCGGACGACCGGGCCTCAACCAGCCGGAACGGCCGGGCCTGCCGAATGCGCCCGGACAGCGCGGCAGCCTCCAGCCGGGCCCCGGACAGCAGGGACGGCCCGCGCTTCCGCATCAGGGCGGACCACAACGGTCCCCCGGACTACCGAACCAGTTCGGACAGCGACCCGGCGGCTTACCTCATCAGGTCGGAGCGCAGCCGCGCCCCGGGCTGCCCGCGGGCTATCCGCGGCCGGCCGGCTCCGCCATGCCGTCGATGCCTGCGGCCGCGGGCGGCGGTGGCGCGGGCGGTCTGCTCAACCGGCTCGGTGTCGGCGGCGGCCGGCTCGGCTTGCCGCAGATGCCGGCGCAGAACCTGCCGGGATTGCCGCGCGGCGGCCAGCCGGCGCTGCCGTCGGTGCAGAAAAAGCTGCCGCCGGTGCAGAAGCTCAAACCGCTGCCTTCGGACGTGCGCTAGCGCCCTCTGGACTGCGCCGGCCTGCCCCGCCGCCGGCGCACATCCGCCGTACACCGCTAAGTCTTTTATTTATCTCGTTAATTTTCCCGACACGATCTCTCCACATTTGCCCGCCAAGCAGCATCATGTGCCCGCCGCCGCTGAGCCGGGCCCTGCGCCGCGCCGGCATCGCGTCCTGCGCCAAACCCCTCGTCAAACGCCAGGACATCCCATCGTGAAGCGTCTCGCGTTCACCGCCATTGCGGCACTCTTCCTGATCCAGCCGGCCTCCGCCCAGCATGCCGCCTACCAGCAGATGGTGGAGAGGCACGCCACCGCCAACAACGTCCCGACCGAACTCGTTCATCGCGTGATCATGCGCGAGAGCCGCTACAATCCCCGCGCCGTGAGCAAGGGCAATTACGGCATGATGCAGATCAAGCTCGCGACCGCGCGCGGCCTCGGCTACACCGGCACCGCCCAAGGTCTGCTCGACCCCGAAACCAACCTCACCTACGCCGTGAAGTATCTCGCCGGTGCCTATCGCGCCGCCAATGGCAACATGCACCGCGCGGTGTCCTATTATGCCGGCGGCTATTATTACGCGGCGAAGCGGCAGGGGCAGCTGGAGCGCCGGCAGGCCGCGCGGGCCACGCTGCTGAACGCCAATGCCGAGGAAACACCGCAGCAGGGTCCGGACCCGTTCCCCACTCCCCGCTGACGCGAACGGGCGAGGCGCATCGCCCCCTGCCGCGGACAAGAAGCCGGCTTCGTCCCGAGGCCGGCTTTATTTTTTGGCCGGGGCGCCCGGCGAGCGGACATGAACCACGGCGACACCGTCGGCATAAACCCGCCGCCAGCCGTCGAGACGATCCAGCAAATGCACGGCGGGTGTCGACGACCGCAGCAACGTGGCATCGATCTGGTATCGATCCAACAGATCGATCAGCGCATCAACCTGCTTCAGCGATGTGGCGCGATCGTGCCGCACCATCAAGGTCTCGCCGAACAGTTCGGTGCGGCCATCGATAAAGGTCGGCATGCCCTGCCAGATCAGATAGCCGCCGAAGTCGTAATCGTTGAACACGCGCGCAGCCCGATGCTGCCGGAGAGCCGCCACGGCCGCCGCCGGAGCGGTCGTCGCCGCCGGCGCATAGGGCGCGAACGACACCGCCGCGGCGGTTGCAGCCCCCATCAGCGCCACCGCGACCGCAATCATCGGCACGCTCGAGCGCAGCACGAGCCGCGACGCACCCTGTCCCGTCACGTATTGCGCAAGCGGCGCGGCGAGCACCATCGGCGCCAGCAGCGCGAACACATCGGCATTGCGGACATGGGACAACGCCATGTGCAGCAGGCCGAGAAACAGCACGATCCTCACCGGCGGACACTTCGCGCGCGTCACCAGCGCGAAGCCGAGCAGCGCCATAACGCCGGCTTCCAGCGCGCCGAATGTCGAGAAATCCGCCGGCGCCCACTCCCCGATCAGCGGCAGCGCCGCGCCGAGGCTGAGAATGTTGCGCGCGGCCAGCAGCGAGTGCCATCCGTAAGGCGTGACCATGCTGGCCGCGAGCGCAGCCAGCGCGAATGCCGCCCAGCGCACCGCCAGCGTTTTGCGTGCGGCCGGCGCGGCATTGACGAGCGCGTCGAGGGCAACCGGCGCGATCACCACGAGGCCGAACAGGAAGCTGCCGTGCAGATTGGTCCACAGCACGATCAGCGCGATCCACGGCAGCGATGGCGATGTCCTGCGCTCCGCCGCCGACAGCAGTACGCCCATCCACACCACCATCACCGGCAACGCCAGCGCATGCGGCCGCGCGAGCAAATGCCCGGCTGCGATCGCGAACGCCGCGCTGAGCAGCGCGATGGCCGGTACGTCATCCAGCCGCCGGATCAGAAAACCCGCGAGCAGCGCGAAAGCCAGCGCGATGGCCGAAGCCGCGAGCACCACCGGCCCCGGCCATCCGGCGAGATTGAACGCCGTGGCATAGAGCACCTGCGCCAGCCACTGGGTCGAGATCCACGGCTGGCCATGCACGGTGAACGAAAAGGCGTCGGCGTGCGGCAACGCCCTGTTGTCGATGATCCACTGGCCGATCCGGATCTGCCAGAACGTGTCGGGATCGTTGAGCAGGCGATTGCCGGCGAGCAGCAGCGCGGCGTAGATCACCGCACCGGTCCACAGCGGCAGCGCCCTGCGACGCGCCGCGGTTGCCGGTTCCGCCATCGCCGTCGCTTGCGCCGTCATCGCGCCACGCCCTCCGCCCTCACCCGCGGCTCCTGCGCATGCGTGGCAGCCGGGTTACGCAAATAGACGACGGCCTTGTCGTCGGCATGAATGCGCTCCCAGCCGTCGAGGCGATCGAGCAGTTGCACCGGAAGCGCCGCCGGAGACAGCAGCACCGCGTCGATCCGATATGTTTCCAGCAGGGACAAAAACGCACCGACGTTTTTCAGCGTCAGCGCATTGAGCGCGTCGACCACGAAGGCTTCACCGTAAAGTTCGGCGCGGCCGTCGATGAAGACGGGAAGCCCCGACCAGATCAGATAGCCGCCGAATCCGGGACCATGAAAAATCCGCTGCGCCTTGCGCGCTTTCAGAACCTCGACAGCGGCTGTCGGTGTTTGCGGCACCATGGGCGAGAAGGGATAACGGGCGGCGAACGCTCCCGTCGCCACGCCGGCAAGCGCCACCACGGCCGCGACGCCGATCCAGCCCGACCGGGACGGCGTCCGCGCCACCGCGGCAGGCGCGAACTGCGCAGCCAGCGGTTTCGCCAGCACCAGCGGCGCCAACAGCACGAGCACCTCGATGTTGCGGGTGTGAGACAACGCCATGTGCAGCAGGCCGAGCACCAGCAGGATCCGCGGCGGCGACAGCACGATCCCGCGCCACAGCATCAGCGCCACCGCCGTGAGCAGACCGATCTCGAACGGGCCGAGATGGCTGAAATCGATCGGCTGCCATTCCGGGATCAGCGCCAGCGCCCCGCCGAGATCGAGGATCTGGCGGGCCGCCAGCAGCGAATGCCAGCCATAGGGCGTGAGGCAACTCGCCGCCACCGCGCTGACACCGAACGCCACCCACGCTATCGCCAGCCTTAGCCGCCGGTCGGCTTCCGCGTTCCACAGCGCATCGAGCGCGAACGGCGCGACCAGCGCCAGCCCGAGCACGAACCCGCCATGCAGATTGGCCCACAGCGCGATTAGCGGCAGCAGCCAAAACGACGGTGCCCGTTTGTCATCGCTGGCGCTGACGAGGCCCTGCACCCATGCCACCATCACCGGCAGCGCCAGCACATGCGGGCGGGCGAGAAAATGACTGGCCGACAGAACCGTCGCGACCATTGCCACGATGGTGGCGTGCACCGGCGCGAAATGCCGGCTGAGGATGTTGAGCAGCAGCGCATAGGCTGCCGCAATCCCCAGCGAGGCGAGGATCACCGGCCCGGCCCAGCCGGCGAGCCCGTAGGCCGCGGCATACAGCACCTGCGCCAGCCAGGACGACGAGATCCATGGCGCGCCCGGCCGGGTGAAGGAATAGACATCGACGGTTGGCAGCGCGCGATGGTCGATGATCCATTGTCCGACGGCGATCTGCCAATAGGTGTCGGCATCCTGCAGCGCGCGGTTGCCGGCGATTACCGACAGCACGAACAGCCCGGCGCCGAACCACAGCCAAGCCGGGATTTCTCCCACCGCCTGCCGGATCGCACCCTGCCTGTTGTCGATGCCGTCGCAACCGGCGATGCTCATCTGCCGTCCCGCCTCTCTTCCAAGTTCCGCGACATAAGCACCGGCGGCATAATGTCGGGTAAATTCCGGCCTCCGCCGTAAGGACAACGAATCGTTAAGCAGAGGGACGAGCCACGGAACCCGGCGTCCCACACGGAACCGCAAGGCAGCCTGCCGCAGCCGGCATTGACACGGCGGATTCCAAGCTTATCGTAAATGTTTGTTCCGAGGGGTGCTCCGGTCGGGAGCTGAGATACCGCGATGGCGCGGTGACCCTTTGAACCTGATCCGGGTCATGCCGGCGAAGGGACAGGGATGTTACAGAACACATCGTCTCCGCGAGGAGATTTATCGTCTCCGCGAGGAGAATCATCCGTCAATGTCATCGGCGCGGGCGTGGCCGGCAGCTGGCAGGCGCTCCTGTTCGCGCGTGCGGGCTACCGTGTCACCCTGCTGGAGCGCGATGACGCGGCGATGACCCAGGCCACCAGCCACTGGGCCGGCGGCATGCTGGCGCCGTGGTGCGAGCGCGAAGGCTCCGAGCCCGTCATCACCCGCCTCGGCATCCGTTCGCTCGACCTGTGGCGCGAGCACCTGCCCGATACGCCGTTCAACGGCTCGCTCGTCGTGGCGCATCCGCGCGACCGCGCCGATTTCGAGCGCTTCGCGCGCCTCACCACTGACCACGAACGCCTCGACGCCGACGGCATTGCGAAGCTCGAACCCGCGCTGGACGGCCGCTTCCGCGAAGCTCTGTTCTTCGCCGGCGAAGGGCACGTCGAGCCCCGCCGCGTCCTGCCGCAACTGCACGCCAAGCTGGCGGAAGCGGGCGGCACCATCCGCTTTCAGGCCGAATGCAATCCCGCCGATCTCGACGGCCTCGTCATCGACTGCCGCGGCCTCGCCGCGCGGGAGACCGCCCCGCCGGGTCTCAACACCCGCCTGCGCGGCGTCAAGGGCGAGATGATCATGATCGAGACCGCCGAGGTGCAGCTTGCGCGCCCGGTGCGCTTCATCCATCCGCGCTGGACGTTGTATGTGATCCCGCGCGACAACCACCGCTTCATGCTCGGCGCGACCTCGATCGAGAGCGAGGACACCGGCGTCAGCGTGCGCTCGGCGCTGGAACTGCTCAGCGCCGCCTATGCCGTGCATCCCGCCTTCGGCGAAGCGCGCATCATCGAGCTGGGCGCGGGCCTGCGCCCCGCCTTTCCCGACAACCTGCCGCGCGTCACCATCGACGACAGCCGCATCGCGGTGAACGGACTCTATCGTCACGGTTTCCTGCTGGCGCCCGCGCTGGCGGAACTGACGCTGGCCTATGTCACGCGCGGCGCCATCGACAACGAGGTGATGCAATGTTCCTGATCGTCAACGGAGAGAAGATCGAGACGCAGGCGACGCGCGTGGACACGCTGCTCGCCGAGCTCGATTACGCCGGCTCGCACCTCGCCGTCGCGGTGAATTACGACGTGGTGCCGCGCGCGCGATGGGCCGAGACGCCGCTCAACGACAACGATCAGGTGGAAATCCTCACGCCACGGCAGGGAGGGTGAGAGCAAGATGAGCAAGCTGAAATTCTACAACCGCGAATTCTCCTCGCGCCTGCTGATCGGTAGCGCGCTCTATCCCTCGCCGAAGATCATGCAGGACTCGATCCGCGCCGCCGGCAGCCAGATCGTCACCGTGTCCGTGCGCCGCGAAAGCGCCGGCGGCAAGACCGGCGACCAGTTCTGGTCGCTGATCCGCGAGCTCGACGTCACCGTGCTGCCGAACACCGCGGGCTGCAAGAGCGTGCGCGAAGCCGTGACCACCGCGCAGCTGGCGCGTGAACTGTTCGGCACGCCGTGGATCAAGCTCGAAGTTATCGCCGACGACGAGACGCTGCAGCCCGACGTGGTCGGCCTCGTCGAAGCCGCAGGCGTGCTGGTGAAAGACGGTTTCGAGGTGTTCCCCTATTGCACCGACGACCTGTCGGTGGCGCAGCGGCTGGTCGATGCCGGCTGCCGGGTGGTGATGCCTTGGGCCGCGCCCATCGGCAGCGCGCGCGGCATCGTCAATCGCGACGCGCTCAAGCTGCTGCGCGCTCGCCTGCCAGACATCACGCTGGTGGTGGACGCCGGCCTCGGCGCACCGTCGCACGCGGCCGAGGCGCTCGAACTCGGCTTCGACGCCGTGCTGCTCAACACCGCCGTCGCCAAGGCCGACCACCCGGTGAACATGGCGCACGCCTTCCGCCTCGCCGTCGAGGCCGGCCGCGCCGGCTTCGAGGCCGGGCTGATGGGCGCGCGCGATTTCGCTTCTCCGTCCACTCCAGTCGTTGGGACACCGTTCTGGCATGCCGTATCCTGATCGTTTTTATCCCGTGGTCGACAGCGTGGCGTGGGTCGAACGCCTGACCAAGCTCGGCGTCGGCACCGTGCAGTTGCGCGCCAAGAACCTTGATGAGGTGGCCGCGCTCGCCATCGTCCGGGAGGCGCTGGCCGTCACCAACGGCACGCCGACCCGGCTCGTGGTCAACGACTACTGGCGCGCGGCCATCGATGCCGGCGCACAGCATTTGCATCTCGGCCAGGAAGATCTCGACACCGCCGACGTTCCCGCGATCCGCAAGGCGGGGCTGACGCTCGGCGTCTCGACCCACGACGAGACCGAACTCGACAACGCGCTCGCCTACGCGCCGGACTACATTGCGCTCGGCCCGATCTACGAGACCACGCTGAAGAAAATGCGGTTCGCGCCGCAGGGCATCGAGCGCATCACCGCGTGGAAACTTCTGATCGGCGACATTCCGCTGGTCGCCATCGGCGGCATCAAGCTCGAACAGGCCGAAATGATTTTCACTGTCGGCGCGAATTCCATCGCGGTGGTCAGCGACGTGACCCAGAACCCGGATCCCGATGCGCGGGTGAAGGCGTGGCTCGATCACACTGCTCAACCAGCTTAATCAATAACGCCCTGCGACCCACAGGAGGACGCCATGAACAAGCAGATCAACACGGCCGATCTGAAGCCCGCCGTGACCACCGGCAACCTGCCGTCGTCGCGCAAAATCTACGTCACCCCGGACGAGGCGGCCGACCTGCGCGTGCCGCTGCGCGAAATCATTCTCAGCAAGGAAGCGAACGAGCCGAACCTGCCGGTCTACGACACCTCGGGCCCCTACACCGATCCGAACGTGATCATCGACGTCAACGCCGGCCTGCCCCGCCATCGTCTCGCCTGGGTCAAGGAGCGTGGCGGCGTAGAGGCATACGAAGGACGCACAATCAAGCCGGAAGACAACGGCAATGTCGGCGCGTCTCACGCCGCCGCCGCGTTCAAGGCCCATCACAAGCCGCTGCGCGGCGTCGGTGATGCGCCGATCACCCAGCTCGAATTCGCCCGCGCCGGCATCATCACCAAGGAGATGATCTATGTCGCCGCACGCGAGAACCTCGGGCGCAAACAGCAATTGGAACGCGCGGAAGCCGCGCTGAAGGACGGCGAGAGCTTCGGCGCGGACATTCCCG
>JAFKES010000177.1 GCA_017308495.1 Afipia sp. | reverse complement strand
CGTCGACGGCATCGCGGTCGGCGTCTATCCCACCAGCCCCGCCAACGAAGTCGCCTATGTGGTGGCGCACTCAGAATCCGAGGTCATTGTCTGCGAGGATCAGGAGCAGGTCGACAAGGTGCTGGAGCGGCGCGACGAACTGCCGAAGCTGCGGCGGATCGTGGTGATCGAGACCAAGGGCATCCGGGATTATCCGCCGGATCAGGTGATGGCATTCGACGCGCTGGAAGCACTCGGCGCGAAGGAGGCGCGGAACCATGCGGCGCTCGTTGATGGGATCGTCGACCGCCAGCAGCTCTCGCAGATAGCCCTCATCATCTACACCTCCGGCTCGACCGGCAAGCCCAAGGGCGCGATGCTGAGCTACCGCAACATCCGCGCCCAGGCCATGGCGGCCACCGACAAGCTCGGCCTTAGTCCCTCGGACAGCATGCTGTCCTATCTGCCGCTGTGCCATGTCGCCGAGCAGATGACCACGGTGATGGTGCCGGTCTATCTCGGCTCGCTGGTCAATTTCGGCGAGTCGATCCGCACCGTGCAGGAAGACCTGCGCGAGGTCGCGCCCAGCATGTTCTTAGGTGTGCCGCGCATCTGGGAGAAGCTGCACGCTTCCATCCACATCAAGCTGCTGGAAGCCGGGCGCATCCGCCGCGCGCTGTTTGCGCGCGCCTATGCCGCCTGCGAGGGCTTCGCCGAGAAGAACCCGTCCGACCGCACGCTCACTGAGCGCATCAGGTTCGCGCTCGCCTACTGGCTGATCTTCCGCGCCCTGCAGAATTTCATCGGCCTGCGCAAGACCCGCATCGCCATGACAGGCGCCGCGCCCATTTCGCCGGCCATCGTGCATTTCTTCCGCGCCATCGGCGTGCCGCTGGTCGAAGTCTACGGGCTGACCGAAAGTTCGGGCATCGCGCTCGGGCAGGTGCTGGCCGACCGGCGCGTCGGCACCGTCGGCGGCGGCATCGCGCGCATGGAGGCGAAGCTCGGGCCGTCGAACGAACTTCTCATTCGCGGCGACACGGTGTTCGCCGGCTATTATCGCAACGACGAGGCGACGCAGGCGGCGATCCGCGACGGCTGGCTGCACACCGGCGACGTCGCCGAGTTCGTGGACGGCCATTTCCGCATCGTTGATCGCCTCAAGGACATCATGATCACGGCGGGCGGCAAGAATCTCAGCCCGTCGGAGATCGAGAACACCGTCAAGGCCAGCCCCTTCATCAAGGAGTGCATCGTCATCGCCGAGTCGCGCAAATACGTCTCGGCGCTGATCCAGATCGATTACGACCTCGCCGGCAAGTGGGCCGAGGAACACGGCATCGCCTACACCAATTTCAGGAACCTGACAGAGAACGCCAGCCTGCGTGATCTGATCCAGTCGGAGATCGACGCCGCCAACCGCCAGTTGGCGCAGGTGTCGCAGATCCGGCGCTTCCATCTCCTCACCAAGGAACTCGACCACGATGACGACGAGGTGACGGCGACGATGAAGGTGCGCCGCGCCAACGTGCACAAGAAGTATCACGACGAGATCGAGGGCCTTTATCTTTAGGGGCTCTATCTCTAGACGTCATGGCGCTGGAGAAGCGCGTTGCAACAGGTTTTCGATCTCGCGATCATCGGTGGAGGCATCAACGGCTGCGGCATCGCGCGCGATGCGGCGGGCCGCGGCAATTCCGTGTTTCTCTGTGAGATGAACGATCTGGCCAGCGGCACCTCGTCGTGGTCGAGCAAGCTGATTCATGGCGGCCTGCGCTATCTCGAATATTACGAGTTCCGGCTGGTGCGAGAGGCGCTCATGGAGCGCGAGGTGCTGTGGCGGATCGCTCCGCACATCATCCATCCGCTGCGTTTCGTGCTGCCGCATCACGCCGGACTGCGGCCGGCGTGGCTGCTGCGGCTCGGCCTGTTCCTCTACGATCACCTCGGCGGCCGGCGGCTGTTGCCAGCGACCCGCAGCGTCGATCTCGCGCATGATCCGGTCGGGCGGCCGCTCGTGCCGGGCCGATACACTCAGGGATTCGAATATTCGGATTGCGCCGTGGACGACGCCCGGCTCGTGGTGCTCAACGCCCGCGATGCGGCGGACCGTGGCGCGGTGATCCGCACCCGCACCCGTGCCGTCGAGGCGCGACGGCAGGACGGCTGCTGGCAGGTGATGCTGGAAGACACCGTCACCGGCGCGCAAAGCAACATCCGGGCGCGCGCGCTGGTGAACGCCGGAGGTCCCTGGGTGGAGGACGTGCTGACCCGCCGCGCCGGAATCGACGCCAAGGCCAAGGTGCGGCTGGTGCAGGGCGCGCACATCGTGGTGCCGCGTCTCTACGACCACGATCGCGCCTACACCTTCCAGAACGGCGACGGCCGCGTGGTCTTCGTGATCCCGTTTCAGGACGATTTCACGCTGATCGGCACCACCGACCGCGACTACCACGGCGATCCGGCGAACGTGAAGGCCACAGCGGAGGAGATCGCTTATCTGTGCGCCTCGGTGAACGATTATCTGGCGAATCCGGTGACGCCGGACGACGTGGTGTGGGCCTATGCCGGGGTGCGCCCGCTCTATGACGATGGCGCGAGCGAGGCCAAGGCGGCGACTCGCGACTATGTGTTCGAGTTCGATGCGCCGGACGGGCTGCCGCTGCTGTCGATCTTCGGCGGCAAGATCACCACCTATCGTCGCCTCGCTGAAGAAGCGCTGGAGCGGCTGCGCGACCATCTGCCGGGCGCGCAGCGGCCCGCGGGCTGGACCGGGACCACGCCGCTGCCGGGCGGCGACCTCGGCGTTGCGGGCATCCCGGCGCTGGCCGCCGAACTGATGCGCGATCATCCGTTCCTGTCGCGCGCCTTCGC
>JAFKES010000176.1 GCA_017308495.1 Afipia sp. | reverse complement strand
GCTCTCTTGCAAAATCGCGCCGGCCCCGTCATGACAGGCGCGCTGGAGAGGTGGCCGAGTGGTTGAAGGCGCACGCCTGGAAAGTGTGTATACGGGAAACCGTATCGCGGGTTCGAATCCCGCTCTCTCCGCCAGCTTCCCGATCTCACGTCCTCAATCGCTGCCGTCGAGACGCGCAGGCCAAGCGCGGCGGGTCGCGGTGCGGTCAGAGGCATCCGCTCCGTTGCTCCGCCGCGTCTGCGTCGAGGACATGCCGGGCAATCAGCCGCGCGACCTGTTCGGCATGTGTCGCGATCATGAAATGTGCGGCACCCGCGATCGATGCCGCCGTCGCCCGCGGTAGCGCCTCGCAGAGCAAGGCGTTGGCGTGCTGAACCGAGCGATGGCTGACGCCGCCCCAGGCCACGAGCGCGGGAATGTCGACGGCCGCGAGCGCGGTCCGGGCGAGGGGAAAGCCGTAGGCGCTGTCCCAGTCGCGCGTGTTGACCGCGGTCGTTTCGACGGCATAGGCGCGCGCTCGCGGTGGCCACGCCGCGAACGTTCCGGCGCCGCCGTAGAAGTCGATCATCCGCGCCACCGCTTCGGCGTTGCCGGCGGCGAAGTCGGCGAAATAGCCGTCCGTCAACTGGCGGAAGGCGGCATAGTGCGCGGTTTCGCCATATTCGCGCAGCAGTTCCGGCAAGGGCGCCTCCAGTACGGTGAGGCTCGCGAGTTGCCGGTGATTGCGCAGCGCCACCGCGAGAGCGACCAGCCCGCCGAAGGAATGGCCGACGAGATGGATCCGGCCGCCGCCGGCCCTGGCGATGACCTGCTCGATGGCGTCGACCTCATGCGCGATGGAGGCATCGTCCGCGGTGCGGCGCTCCGCGGTGCCGCCATAGCCCAGAAGGCTTGTGGTGACGCAGCGGAACCGGCCGTTCAGGGCGCTCATGACCGGCCGCCACGCGGCGCCGGTGCTGCATGATCCCGGCAGGAAAATGATGGTCGGACCGCGCCCGAATTCCTCGTAGTCGATGCGCCCCCGCCCGTCCTCGATCATGCCGATCATCTCATCCTTGCGGGGGTGACGGAACGGCGCGGTCCGACATCTTTCGATGCGCCTGCCTCAGGCTGTTTATGCGGCCGCGCCGCGGGCCAGGGCCTGCACGTCTGCGGTGGTGAGGGCCTGACCGCCGATGCCCCAGTCGCCGCTTTCGACCTCCTCGATCACGCACCAGGTGACGCCGCGCATGTTCTCGCCTTCGATGGAGACCATGGCGTCGGTCAGTTTGCTGACGATCTGCTTCTTCTGTTCCTTGCTGAACACGTCCTTGATCACACGGACCTGAATGAGAGGCATTGGGCTACTCCCGGCTGGATGGTTCGCTGGTGTATGAAGCGGTCGGACTGCTTTCAGTCACTCCGCTTGGCACGGCCTCACTCTGCCGGACAGGTGGGGAGACGGTAATAGACAGTTTATCTGTCGGCTGGCCGAACTGTATTGGTGGTGCGGCCGGTCCAGGCGCGTGGAGGGGCCATCATGCTGTCGCTCACCGTCAGTCAGAACAGCGCGGTGTCGCTGGCTGATCAGATCGTCGCCGGTATCAAGGGGCAGATTGATGATCGGCTGCTGCGGCCCGGCACCAAGCTGCCGTCGATCCGCAGCTTCGCCGAACGTCACAAGGTGAGCCGCTTCACCGTGGTCGAGGCTTATGACCGATTGGTTGCCATGGGCTATGTGCAGTCGCGGCGGGGCGCCGGTTTCTACACCAGCGCCGCGCCAGATCAGGCGGCCGTGCTGCCGTCCGCGCCGGAGGGCCATCAGCACAACGAGCAACTGGTCTGGCTCATCCGCCGGCTGCTGCAGGCCGATGAAAATACCATTCTCGCCGGCGGACCGTGGCTGCCGAATTCATGGCTCGACGAGACCGGCATCCGTCAAAGCCTCAATGTGCTCGCCCGCAAGAACGGCGCCTATCTGCTCGAATACGGCAGCCCGTTCGGCTATCTGCCGCTGCGCGAGCATCTGACGCTCCTGCTGTCGCAGCTTGGCATCACCGCGAGCGCCGGGCAGATTCTCCTGACGCAGGGCGCGAGCCAGGGCCTTGAGCTCATCACCCGCTACCTGCTCAGGCCCGGCGATACCGCGCTCGTCGACGATCCCGGCTATTACAACATGTTCGGCAATCTTCGCCTGCATGGCGTGCGGATGCTGGCGGTGCCCCGCAATGCCGACGGGCCGGATGTCGACATGCTCGACAAGCTCGCCGCGGCTCACGGGCCGAAGGTCTATTTCACGCAATCGGTGATGCAGAATCCCACTGGCGGCGACATCAGTCCGCATATCGCCTTCCGCGTGCTGCAGGCCGCGGAGCGCCATAACTTCACCGTCGTCGAAGATGATATCTTCTGCGACCTGCAGACCCAGGTCACGCCACGGCTCGCGACCCTCGACCAGCTCAGGCGCGTCGTCTATCTGCGCAGCTTCTCCAAGACGCTGTCGGGCAGCCTGCGCGTCGGCTTCATCGCCTGCGCGCAGGGCATCGCCAACGAACTGGCCGATATCAAGATGCTGACCAGCATCACCACATCGCAGTTCACGGAGCGGCTGGTCTATCTGATCCTCGTCGACGGTCATTACCGCAAATACCTGTCGCGACTGCATGAGCGGCTCGCCGGCGCGCGCGCGACGCTCGACCTGGCCGAGGCGGCGCAGCGCGAGGGCATCATGCTGGCGCCGGGCGCGGTGTTCCGGCCGCATCTTGAGCGGTCGCCATGGATGCGCTTCAACGTCACCACCTGCGAGGACCCGCGCGTGCAACGGTGGCTGGCGCGGCAGGCCGGTGTCGACGGCGCGAGCGCCGGCTTCGACAGGTAGGGCGATGGGGGACGTCGGAAGCTCGCTGCGATCCGGCCGTGATCGCGCAATGCGATAGTGTCGTCAGAAAAATGGTTCTAGCCTGCGCTCGGCGTCTCCGTGAGGGGATGGCGATTCGTGAAGGATCATGTCTGTCGTGACCCGCTTCCATCTCCTGTCGGTCGGCGCGCTGCTCGCCGGCCTGTTTCTTGTGGTGAATCCGGCCGCGGCCACGGATGTCCAGGTCGTCGACGGCGGAACGCTTGTGGTGGACGGCCGCACGGTTCGGTTCTGGGGAATCGAGGCGCCCGCCGCGGGGCAGACTTGCACGACCACGGCCGGGCGCGCGTGGCCGTGCGGTGCGCGGGTGCGCGACCAGTTGCGCTCGCTCATCGCGGGTGAGGGGATCGTGTGCCAGCCAAAGGCCGCCGGGCTTGAGCTATGCCGCATCGCCGGTCTCGACATTGGCGCGCTTCTGGTCAAGGAAGGTCTTGCCAAGGCGCGCGGCGACTATCAGGAGATCGAGGCGCGCGCCCGCGCGGCTCATGTCGGGCTGTGGGAATGAGACGGTGGAGACGCGCGCGCCATGGTGTCGGGAACGATCCAGTATACGGAAGGGGATTTCGCGCTGTCCCAGGGCGCGTTTTCGCAGGCGCAGCCGCTGGCGTTGTGGAAGGGGGCCTGCGCGCTCGCCTGTCTCGGCGCAGTGATCGGGCTTGGCGTCGCTACGCTGCTGTCCAAGGTGTTGCAGCCGGTTTTTCCTGCCGTGTCCGAGTTCACGGCGTGGGGCGCGGCCTGCGGCGCGATCGTGCTGGTGAGCGCCGGCGCCTGGCGGCTGTCCGCCAAGCGGTCGCCGATGCAGGAGGCGGCCTTGAGCCATCCGCAGGCGTTCGTTCTGGATGAGAGCGGATTGCGGCTCAGCACCGCCACCGCCGAGACGCGCATGGACTGGGCGCATTTCCTCGCGGCGCGCATCGACCCCGATGCGATAGTGCTGAGGACCCGGGACGAGACCATCGTGCTGCTGCGTCCGACGTTCGTCGCCGATCAGGCCACCTGGAGCGAGGCGCAACGCATTGTCAGTGCGCATGTTGCGACATCGTCCGGTGCGATCAAACCGGAGCCCCTGTCATGATCCGCGTCGTGCTCGCAGTGGTGCTGACGGTGTCCATCGGCGGA
>JAFKES010000175.1 GCA_017308495.1 Afipia sp. | reverse complement strand
ACCATGCGGTTCTCGTTGACGCGATCTTCCAGCGCATGCAATTCCTCCGCCGCGCGATGATCTTCGAGCGGTCCACCACGCTCGTCGCTGACCGGCATGATCAGCACGCCATCCCACGCCACCCCCGCGCCACGCATCAGCATGCTGAACTGATGCCAGTCGAGTTCGTCGCCGATCACATGCGTGAACGTCGAGCGCAGCGGCACCACGCCGAGATTTGCGGTGGAGACCAGCACGATCAGGGCGGTGAAGCCCTTGGTCCGCCGATATTCCTTGACGATCCAGTCGTCGAACAGGAAGTCGTCCAGCTTCTTTTGTCGTCTAGCAGGGTTCGACAAGCGGCAACTCCAGGATCTCCCGCTCGAGCACGCTGAGGAACGGCCCGTTGCGTGCCTTGCCGAACCAGTTTTCGAACTCGCTCAACTGCTTGCCGATCTCGTCCGAGGTCGCTGCGGGCGTCGCTCCGCTGTCCGCCTCACCCTCGGCGTCGGCTTGCTTCATCTGCCAGCAGGCGCGAATGACCGGCTGGAATTGCTCCAGCGCTTCCTGCTGGGATTCGTTCTCGGTCGACCAGCCGACTTCATGAAGGAATGCCGCCGAGCCTTTGACGATGGCGTCGTCCTCGCTCTCGCAATCCCGGATCGCCGCCACAACCGTCCGCATCAGATTCAGCCGGCGAAAACCGAAGGCGCGTTCCTCCGCAAGCTGCCTGAGGCGGGCCGCGGCTTCACGCTGGTAGGTTTCTTCGTTGACGCTGGCCTGATGCGCGGTGCGTTCGAAACCGTCGAGAAAATCGGCAAGCTGCTGCGTCGTCATCGCACACCCAGTTTCGGCGGGAGGGGATCTGGCGGAGAGGAATTTGGCGGAAGAGAATGGGAGTCGAACCCACCAAGGACCGTCTCGCGGCCCTTCCCGGATTTGAAGTCCGGACGCCCCACCGGGAACGATGCTCTTCCGTTAGTTTCGATCTTGGCAACTTTATCCGACGCCGACAACTCGTCTGATGGCTGGCCGAACAGGTCAAGCCGATGCCGGTTGACGCGGCGCAAGTCGCCGTGCCGGATGGTGACACCATGCCGGTCGAAGAATTCAAGAATCTGGATCGCGACCTTGCGGCCATTGTCAAGCTGGTCGCGCAACTGCGCCGCGGTGAACCAGCCGCCATCCGCGTCAGCCGCCACCCGCACCATGATCTGCACGATCTCGGCGACGGTGCCGCGCAGGAAGAAGTGATCGTGGGCCATCTCGTCCGTCTTGCCCATCCGACCCAGCAGCTTGAAGATGCGCCGCACCTCCGGTTCGGCGATGCCGGTATAGCCGGCGATGTCGCGCACCCGCGGCGGCCGGAAACGCCCCTCGCCGCCGATGTAATGGCCGACCTTGCCCCACAGCGCTTCGTCGGCCGGCGACAGCCGCACCTCGTGGCCCGGCAGGCGAATCCACGCGCCGTCGAGCGAGATGTCCTTGCGCCGCGCCAGCCCCTGCAGCAGCGCGACGAACACCGGCGTCGGCAACCGCGGTTCGAGCTGCAGCCGCAGCCGTTCGAGCCCGATGCCCGGCAGGTTGGGAAAGTCGGTGTGGAACGTCGTCAGCGTCGCCTCGATCGCGGTCTTCAGGCGCAGCCACGCCGCCGGCGCGATGACGAATTCGGCCTTCGGCGTCGGCAGCCGCAACAGGCTGAGATGCTGGATCAACGTCTCGCGCTCGGTGGCCGACAGCGCGCGGTCGCGGACGAAGGCATCGAAATCGAGATAGCCGGAGGCGTCGAGCAGCGCCGACAGGCTCTGCTCCGGGCTCGGCAGCGCGCCGGCCGCGAGCTGCGCCAGGCGCTCCGGCGTGCGCCGCTTGCGCGCGGGCGCGCGCAGATCGACAAACCGGCCGCCGCCGATGGTGCGTTGCGCCGTGGTGTCACGCAGCACGAAACGATCGCCGACCGCCGCGACGATCGGCTGATCCGGCACCAGTTGCACGAAATCCTCGTCGCCCGGCGGCACCGGGCCATCGCCCAGCAACACCACGCGCGCACCCACCTCGGACGCGGCATGATGCAGCCGCACCGGCATCCACTGGCCGATGGGGCGGATTTCCGACGCGAGCACCTGCAGGATCGCGTCGATCCGGCTGGCCGGCGCATGCAGCGCAGGATCGAGCACCACGTCGCCGCGATGGATCGCATCCTTGCTGATCTGCTCGCCGGCGAGATTGAGCGCACAGCGGTCTCCCGCCTGCCCGCGCTCGGCGGCGCGGTTCTGCGCGTGGATGGCGCGCACCCGAGCCGCCTTTCCCGACGGGCTGACGACGACCTGATCGCCGACCGCGACGCTGCCGGACAGCACCGTTCCCGTCACCACGGTGCCCGCGCCCGGCAGCGTGAAGGAGCGATCGACCGCGAGGCGAAAACGGCCTTGCGCCGAGCGGCCGGACCATGCCGTCGCCGCCGCGAACAGATGCGCGCGCAACTCCGCGATGCCCGCGCCGGTCGCGCTCGACACCGGAAACAGCGGCGCATCGTGCAGTGGCGTCGCGGCCAGCAGGTTGGCGATTTCGACCTGAACTTCGGCGAGACGATCAGCGTCGACCAGATCCGATTTGGTGATCGCCACCGCGCCCGCGCCGATGCCGAGCAGATTGACGATCGCGAGATGCTCGATGGTCTGCGGCATGACGCCGTCATCGGCCGCGATCACCAGCAGCACGAAATCGATCCCCGTCGCGCCGGCGAGCATGTTGTGGACGAAGCGCTCGTGCCCCGGCACGTCGATGAAGCCGAGAATGCCGCCGTCCGGCACCGGCAGATAGGCGAAGCCGAGATCGACCGAAATGCCGCGCGCCTTTTCCTCCTTCAGGCGATCGGTATCGACGCCCGTCAGCGCCCGTACCAGCGAGGTCTTGCCGTGATCGATATGGCCTGCGGT
>JAFKES010000151.1 GCA_017308495.1 Afipia sp. | reverse complement strand
GCTGGTGTCACGTCCGCCATCTCGCCACCGAGGGCTGGGTGCGCGGCACTTTCCTGATGGAAGATCACTGACGCGCGAGCAGTCGCAAAAAATCCGGAGCGGCACGCGGCTTGGGAGCGGCCGTCACCGCGGCGCGACGAACGCAACTGGTGCAGCGGCGGCGTCGAGGTCGTCAGCAGCCTGCGCCGCCGGACAGATCCGCGCGGCCACCCGCTGCGCGACCCTGGCCTCGCAATAGCTGTTACAGGTCAGGCCGCTCAGCTTGTCGCACTTCGCCATGCAGGCCCGATAGGTGCAACTGATGCCCGGCGGCTGCACCGCCGCCACCGCTGGCGGCCCGGCCAACGCGCCGACGATCAGATTCAGGATCAGCCATCCCGCCGGCAGCACCATCCGCTCCTACTTGCAGACTCCCGTCATGCGCCGTTCCTTAAGGGTCTTTTCGCAATAGGCGGCACAGTACTTGCCGCCAAGCCGCTGGCAGCTGTCCATACAGCGCTCATGGGTGCAACTTGGGCCACCCGCACCAGCAGCCTTGCTCTTCTGCACCTGCGCCTGCGCCGTGCTCGCGAGGATCACTGCAACGAACACGCCCAATCCGATCCGCCACATCCGTCTCTCCCCGAAAGATTTGCGGAAGTTAAGCAGGCTTCGGCCCGTTTGCAAACGGACTGGCCGGGTCGGCAAGAACGGGATTCGCGCGCCGCGCACCGCCGTTCGCATGTTCGCCTTATGCGCCGAAGTCCGTCACCGTTTCGCCTTTTGCGACGCACCGCGCCGGTCCGGTCACTCGGCAGGCGCGCTCGCCCCCTGCGGCGGACCGGCGAGCGGCCGCTCCTCCATCAACATCAACAGCATCGCGGCGCAGGCGAGCAGCGCGCCCGCCGCGGCAAACACATAGCGGAACGCCGCCACCATGTCAGCGGGTGCGATGGCGTGAGCCATGCTCGCGCCGTGCTCGGCGCCGATGGTGATGTTGCGGCCGAGCACCATCAGCAGGATTGCGGTGAGCGCCGCGACGGCGAACGACGCCATCAGCGAGCGGAAGAAATTCATCGCGCCGGTGGCGGTGCCGATCTGTCCGCGCGGCACCGCATTCTGGATCGAGACCACGCTCACCGGGAAGATGGTGCCGAGGCCGACCGCGAACAGCGACAGCAGCGCCAGCAACGGCCACAGCGGCAGCGGCGTCGCCAGCGCCAGCACCGCGGCTGCGAGCGTCGCGCAACTCGCGCCGCCGATGGCCGCGCGCTTGTAGTGCTTGGTGTACATCATCGCACGGCCCGCCGCCCAGGCACCGAGCACCGACACCGCGACGAGCGGGATCAGCGCCATGCCAGCCTCGCTGGCGCTGAGGCCATACACCACTTCATAGTACAGCGGCATGTGCACGGTGAGGCCGATCATCGCGCCGATGGCGCAGCCGCCCGCCACCATCGCGAACGGCACCACCGGCCCCGCCAGCAGCGGGATCGGCAGGAACGGTTCGCTGGTGCGGCGCGCATGCCAGACGAAGGCGGAGCCAAGACAGACGGCCGAACCGATCATCGCGAGAATTTCCGGCGAAGCCCATGCGAAGCGATTGCCGCCCCATGTCAGCACCAGCATCACGATCACCGCCGCCGCCATCAGCAGCAAGCCGCCGAGCCAGTCCACCCTGCGCTTGCGATGGAAGACGGGGATCTTGCCCATCTTCGGCAGCAGCAGCGCCAGCGACACCGCGCCGAGCGGCAGGTTGATCCAGAAGATCACCGACCAGTGCAGATGCTCGGCGAACAGGCCGCCGAGCACCGGCCCGCCAATGCCGGCCGCCACCCACACCGAGCTGAAATAGGCCTGATACTGGCCGCGTTCGCGCGGCGTCACCACGTCGGAAATGATGGTCTGCACCAGCGGCAGGATGCCGCCGCCGCCGATGCCCTGCAATGCGCGGGCGAGGATCAGCGTCAGGATGTTGGGCGAGACCGCGCACAGCACCGAGCCGATCAGGAACAGCGTCATCGACACCACGATCATCGCGCGCCGGCCGTAGATGTCGCTCAGCGTGCCGTAAACCGGCGCCACCGCCGTGGCCGACAGCAGATATGCGGTGATGATCCACGACAGATTGCTGACGTCCTGAAATTGACGACCGATGGTCGGCAGCGCGGTGGCGACGATGGTCTGGTCCAACGCGGTGAGGAACATCGTGAGCATCAGGCTCAGCAGGATGGTCCGCACCTCGGTCTTCGACAGCGGCGGCGCAGGCACGATCGGCGGCGCTTCGGCGAGATCGATCACCTCGTCCGCGAAGCCCGCGATGGCATCGGTTTCGTCCGGCGTCTGCGCGTCATCGACGCGCTGTCGGTGGGTCTCGCTCATGCGATCGGCGAACTGGAATGATCCGGGAAACGGGCACGCGCGGACAGCCACAGCGTCCGCAGCAATCCTTGACGAATGCAGACACTCTAGACTGGTTCGCCGCGTTTCATAAGAAGCCGTCGCGCATGGGTGCACCGCGCGAGCCGGGCATCACGTGCGCGTTATCGTGCGGGACGCTTCTTGAGGCGCGCGCGCTTCGGCAGCACGCCGGGCCATTGCACGATGTGGTCTTCGAGATCGGCGTCATCGACCTCGTCTTCGCTGCCCCACACCCTGCCCCGCACCGACACTCCGGCTTCGTGCACCGTGTTGGGATCGCCGGAGATCAGCGGATGCCACCAGTACAGGTCGCGTCCTTCGGCCACGAGCTTGTAGCCGCAACTCGGCGGCAGCCAGGTCAGGGTCCGGACGTTCTCCGGGGTCAGCCGCACACAGTCCGGCACCTTGTCCGACCGGTTCGCGTAATCCTTGCAGGCGCACAGCCCGGCATCCAGCAGAGTACAGGAGATGTGGGTGAAATAGATTTTCCCGGTGTCCTCGTCTTCCAGCTTTTCCAGGCAGCAGCGCGCGCAACCGTCGCACAGGCTCTCCCATTCGCTGGCGGACATCTCCTCCAACGTCTTGGTTTTCCAAAAGAATCCATCCTGCGGCGAGGGCCGCCGCGGCCGGGTCGTCATGGCATCGAACCTGTGCGGATCACGGAGTGTTTTCAGAGCTTTATGGCCCCTCACGCCGGCGGCGCAAGCGGCAAGTGGCGGGCGCACGCGCGACGTTCCAAAAACGTGGACGGCTCACGCGCTCGTCATGAAAAAACCAGCGCAACCATTGGTTTATCGCTTATGGTCGGCTAGAAGGTTGCGGATTCCCGATGGCGAAACCGCTGCCCAGGGCCTCCCGACGGTCCGCCTTGATCAAGACCGCCATGGGGATGCCGTAAATAGATCAGCATCGTCGGGCAAGCATTTCGTTATCCGGCGAGTCAGTCGTCGCGTCATTCGACCAAAGGTTCCGGTGCGCAAGATCGTGCCCAGCGAGTTGAAAAAGCGGTTCCGGCATTTCCTGCTGGACCTCGACGCGCGCATCGATTCGACGCTGTTTTCCTCGGCGGTTGGCCTGCGCGAACTGTACGAGCGCTACTCGACCTTCATGGACCGCTTCTATGTCGGGCGCTGGAAGCGCTGGGTGTTCATCGAACCGCTGTCGGAGATGGCGACCATCGGCCTCGCCGGCATGATTCTGATGCTGGCGCTGGCGGTCCCCGCCTTCCGCGAGACCTCCGACGACGACTGGCTGAAGAAGTCCGATCTCGCGGTGTCGTTCCTCGACCGCTACGGCAACCCGATCGGCAACCGGGGCATCAAGCATAACGACTCGATTCCGCTGGAAGAGTTTCCCGATCACCTGATCAAGGCCACCCTCGCCACCGAGGACCGCCGCTTCTACGAGCATTTCGGCATCGACGTCGCCGGCACCGCGCGCGCGCTGATGACCAACGCCCAGGCCGGCGGCGTGCGCCAGGGCGGCTCGTCGATCACCCAGCAGCTTGCGAAGAACCTGTTCCTCAACAACGAGCGCACCATTGAGCGCAAGGTGAAGGAAGCCTTCCTCGCCATCTGGCTGGAAACCCGGCTGACCAAGAACGAGATTCTCAAGCTCTATCTCGACCGCGCCTATATGGGCGGCGGCACCTTCGGCGTCGACGGCGCGGCGCATTTCTATTTCAACAAATCAGCGCGCGACGTGAACCTCGCGGAAGCCGCAATGCTGGCCGGCCTGTTCAAGGCGCCGACCAAATACGCGCCGCACATCAACCTGCCCGCCGCCCGCGCCCGCGCCAACGTGGTGCTCGACAATCTGGTGGACGCCGGCTTCATGACCGAAGGCCAGGTGTTCGGCGCGCGGCGCAATCCCGCCTCGGTAATCGACCGCCGCGACGAGAACTCGCCGAACTACTATCTCGACTACGCCTTCGACGAGATGCGCAAGCTGGTGCAGACCTTCCCGAAATCCTACACCGAGCGCGTGTTCGTGGTGCGCACCGCCATCGACATGAACGTGCAGCGCGCCGCGGAAGCCACTGTCGAAAACCAGTTGCGCCAGTTCGGCCGCGACTATCACGCGACGCAGGCCGCGGTGGTGCTGGCCGATCTCGACGGCGGCGTGCGCGCCATGGTCGGCGGCCGCGACTACGGCGCGAGCCAATTCAACCGCGCCGTGGATGCGATGCGTCAGCCCGGCTCGTCGTTCAAGCCCTATGTCTACGCCACCGCGCTGATGAACGGCTTCACGCCGACCTCCATCGTTATCGACGGCCCCGTCTGCATCGGCAACTGGTGTCCGCAGAACTACGGCCGCTCCTACTCCGGCCCGGTCAACTTGACCACGGCGATCACGCGCTCGATCAACGTCGTTCCGGTCAAGCTGTCCATCGCCATGGGCGGCAAGGCCGGCCCCAAAGCCGGCCGCGCCAAGATCGTGGAGACCGCGCGCAAGATGGGCATCACCGCGCCCCTGATCGACACGCCGTCGCTGCCGATCGGCTCCACCGAGGTCAGCGTGCTCGAGCACGCCGTCGCCTACGCCACCTTCCCCAACAGGGGCAAAGCGGTGAAGCCGCATGCGGTGCTGGAAGTGCGCACCGGCATGGGCGACCTCGTCTGGCGCTGGGACCGCGACGGCAAGAAGCCGACGCAGGCGATCCCGGCCTCCGTCGCCGCCGACATGGCGGGCATGATGAGCCATGTGGTCGATGAAGGCACCGCGCGCCGCGCCCGGCTCGACGGCATTCCGGCCGCGGGCAAGACCGGCACGACCAACGCCTTCAGGGACGCGTGGTTCGTCGGCTACACCGGCAACTTCACCATGGCGGTGTGGTACGGCAACGACGACTATTCCTCGACCAACCGCATGACCGGCGGCTCGCTGCCCGCCCAGACCTGGCACGACATCATGGTCGTCGCCCATCAGGGCGTGGAGATCCGCGACATTCCCGGCGTCGGCGGTGGCAAGAAACTGCCGCCGGACGCGCTGGCGTCGGCATCGGCCTCAGCCAAGCCCGCGGAGATCAATCCCGGCCCGCCGCCGGTGCTGACGCGGCGGGGCGCGAACATCCTGATCCGCATCGAAAAGATGTTCGACGACGCGGCAAAAATCGCGGGCGCGCCGGACAAGACATCCTCGAACGGCGGCAAGGCTGTCGCGCCGTCGATGGCGACCTTCCCGGACAGCTTCGCCGCGGCAACGCCGGATGAACCGGCGGCGCCCGCGCCGTCACGCAAGAACTGACCTGATGATGGCGCTTCGCACGTGCGGCTGATCCTCCTCACCATCGTGACCCTGCTAGTCGCAACCATTGTCGGCCTTGGCGCGACATGGATGACGGCTACCCGCGGTGTCGCCGTCGGCACCATCGAGATCGGCCCGTGGACCGCACGCCCGAAGGCCGGCACCAGCGACATCGATCCCTACTCCCGCGCCTCCGTCGCCCGCAGCGGCGAACTGCCGGTCGGCACCGGCGACGGCATCACCTTCACGGCGAAGACCGACGACGCCCGCCGCCCGCTCGACGGCCGCTGCGACGTGATCGTGAAAGGCGTCACGCCGCCGGCGCGATTCTGGACGCTGACGATATACGACACCAAGGGGCAGCTCGTCGCCAACACGTTGCAGCGCTACGGCTTCACCAGCCAGGAAATCGTGCGCGAATCCGACGGCACGTTCGAGGTACGGATCGCGCCCCGCGCCCGCGCCGGCAACTGGCTGCCGACCGGCGGCATCGAGCGCTACATGCTGATGCTGCGGCTTTACGATACCCCGGTGGGCGTCGGCACCCGGACGCAGAAGGACGCTCCGATGCCCTCGATCAAGACGGCGGGCTGCCCATGATCCGCTGGCTGTTCGCAATTCTCGGTGGTGTGTTGCTCGGCGCCGTGGTGCACCTCGTCAGCGTACTGGCGCTGCCGCGCGTCGCGACGATGGACGCCTATGCGCGCCTCGCCCCGATCACCCGGGTCAATGCCGTCACCGCGGTGCCGCCCGCGGCACCGAACGGCGCACCGATGCCCTTCATGGACCCGGCGTTCGCAACCGCGGCCTGCCGTTACGACCTGTCGGACGGCCCGATCAAGCTTACCGTGCCGGTCAGTCAGGCCTACACGTCGGTCTCGTTCTATACCCGCAACGACGTCGCCTATTACGCGATCAACGACCGCTCGGCCGGACGCCGGGTCATCGAGCTCGACCTGATGACCGAGGCCCAGCATGCCGGCCTGCCGGAGGAGGAAGACGTCACCTCCGCCGACCGGCTGATCATCGATTCGCCGACCGCGACCGGCCTGATCGTGCTCAAGGCGCTGGCTGCGGAGCCCGGCCTGATGGCACAGGCGCAGGCCTCCCTCGCCGCCGCGCGCTGCGCCGTGCAGCCTATGCCCGCGGCCGCGCGCTGATCAAAATCCGCGCGCCAACGCCGGCCAGACCTCGAGTGTGCCGCGATAGATCATCTCGACCGCAACATAGAGAATGACGGCAAGGCCGACATAGGCGATCCAGCGATGCCGGTTGAGCAGCTTGGCGATGAACGTCGCCGCGACGCCCATCATCACCACCGAAAGCCCCAGTCCGAAAATCAGCACCCACGGATGCTCGCGCGCCGCGCCCGCCACCGCCAGCACATTGTCCAGCGACATCGAGACGTCGGCGACGACGATCTGCCATGTGGCCTGTGCCAGCGTCTTGCGCGGAACGGCCTCGCCCGGTTCGGCAGCAGTGCGTTCCGCATCGTGATGAGGCTGCATCGCGCGCAGTTCGCGCCACATCCGCCAGCACACCCATAACAGCAGAATGCCGCCCGCGAGCAGCAGCCCGACGATGGCAAGAAGCTGGGTGGCCATGCCGGCGAACACGATGCGCAGCACGGTGGCGGCGGCGACGCCGATCAGGATGGCCTTGCCACGCTGCTCCACCGGCAAACCGGCGGCGGCGAGACCGATGACCACGGCGTTATCGCCGGCGAGTACAAGGTCGATCAGGATGACCTGAACGAGTGCGGTGAGAATATCTGCGGTGAGAAAATCGAACATGGACCGGGCTTTCCTATGTTGAGGAAGAGCGGCCACGGTTCGCAAGACATGCGGAAACGCCGCGAGGTTCGGACCACGACCAGACCTGCTGGCTGTCAGCCACTGGCTCGCATGCCGTGCCGCGTCTCAAAAAAGGGGCCACTCCAACTGAATTCCAGTCCGACATCACAGCCTCACGGCTGCCAGAGGGGCCCGGCCTGGTGGTTCTGGTCGTCTAACTCCTGCTATTGCCTCTTCGTTGAACGTTCGAACAGATGCTCGAACAGTTGAACAGCCTGATCCGGCTCCCCGAACACCGTCGCCGCGCAGCCAGTAATGGCCAGGCCGCCGGCGATATCCCATAGCGTGACGTACTGCACATGCTTCTCCGCCTTGATCAGCCCCGCCACGCCGGCGGCGATTGCAGCAAGAGAAAACAGCAGGACACTCAGCGCCGGCAACACCAGATCAGCTTCGAGCGCACTGACGATCAGCGCCGCAGGGACCACGACAAGCACGCTCAGCATCGCGAGGACGCCAAGAGATCCGTCTGAACCAGGTAGTCGTCCGAACGGGGACATCATCATATCATCCCCCTATCCGCTGCGACGATCGATCACATGCACCGATACTGGAACAAACATCTGATCGCGCGCGGAGACAACGTGACCTTCGGCCGCACGTTTTTCACGGTGATATGAAGTTGCGTCGGGAACCGGCCTTGCGCGCGGCGGAACTCTAGCCGCCGACACGCAACGCGCGGCCCACCACGGCGGGCGCGGCGATCCACGCCTCCGACGCGCGCGCCGACATATGGCCGATCAGGCGGTCGGCATCCGCGGCCATCGGGTCGGGCACATGGATCACCAGCCGTTCGAGCGCCCAGCGATAGGCCGCCACCCGCTGCTGCAGGCTCTGCTGCACCCACTGCACCACGAGAACGTTCTCACGCATCCGCGCCTGGGCGTCATCGTATTCGCGTCGCGACAGTTCCGGGACGATGGCAAGCGCCTTCTGGCGCTTGATATCGAGATCGTTGACACGGACCGCGACCGGAATGAACTGATCGAGCATCACCCCGTCGTTGCGCACATCCTCGATCAGGATCGCATAGGCCGACACCTGCGAGCGGCGCCATTCGTCGATCAGGCGGCGGCCATAGGCGGTGTGGTCGAAAACCACGGCCTGCCGCCATGGCGCGGGCGTCAGCTTGTAGTCCCCGAACGCGGTCTTCCACGCCGGGCGCGAATGCGGCGGCTTGATGAAATAGTATGCAAGGGTGCGCAGCTCCTGCTCCGCATCAGTGAGCTGAAACTGAGACGGCTGGCCGCCCACGCTGGTGATGGCCTCCACGCCGACCCAGGCGTTCCTGTTGTCGCTGTTGAAAGCCGGCGGGGCACGACCGAAATCGCCGGTTGGACAGGCGAGGCTCGCTACGAACGGCAGAACATAGAGCGGATTGCACATCGCGGCCCGTCACGAAAGCGTTGCCGGCCCGCTGATTGCGCGCCGGAGTGAAACCAGTTCGCCGTCAGGAGCGGGCGCGGCGCTTGCGGCGGCGGCCGGGCGCCGTGCCCTCCTCCGGTCCGCGGCCGCCGGCGGTGTCGTCGGCGAAGCGCTCGATGCGGATCGCGGGAAGAATCAGGATTGTCGCCGTCCCCTCACGCGCAGCCACGCCCGGGCGTGCGCGCCGCAAGGCCGCGTCTGCCGGGAATTCAACAACGGTGCTCATATCGCTCTCTCCTGGCCGCCACGCATCTGCGATGCGGCGGACACCACGGAACAATTAATGACAGCATGGTTAACGGGTTGTTAAAGAGCGCGGGATAACGTCGCGGCCAGACTGAACCTGTTGCGTCCGGCATGACGGCACCTCCCATGTTTCGCGGCTTCGATGGCCTGATGACACTGTCCCGGCGCGAGGGCGTCGATATCCGCCCGACGCTTCTGCGCGTGCTGACGGACCTCTATGTCCAGGCGGCCGGTCATACCCATGATGAGGAACGGCAGTTCGTCGAACTGGCCTCGCGCCTGATCGATGAGGTCGACGACGCAACGCGCGCGGCGGTGCGCGCCCGCCTGTCGATCTATCCGCACACACCGCGCGAGATCGCGCAGAGGCTGAACCTTGCCGCCGCGCCGGACATCGATCGGATGCCGGACGTCACGATCATGCCTGATGCGGACACCGCCATCGTTTCCGAACCGCTCGCCCCGGCCCCGACCATGACGATGCAGCCCGACGATGCCGCCCGGCTGATCGAGATGTTTCTGGCGGCGGACAGCGGTCACCGCGCCCGGGTCCTGCACAGCCTGCGCGAGACCAAGCTCCGGCCATCGGCGCCGGTGGATCCCCGCCGCGCCGTGCGGGCGTTGGCGCGCCTCGAACACACGGCGCTGGCATCCGACGTGCCGGGCTTCACGGCGGAACTGGCCGATGCGCTGATCCTGTCTGCCCGCATGGCCGAACAGATCGTCGCGGAGCCGGGGGGAGAACCGCTCGCCTGCGCCCTGAAGGCGCTCGGCATGCCGGGCGAGACGTATCAGCGCGTGCTGCTGTTCCTCGATCCGCTGCGCGGCGCCTCGGTGACGGAAGTCTATCGCCTCGCCCGGCTCTACGACGTGATCGAGCCACGCACCGCGCTCATCATGCTGGCGGCGTGGCGCGGCACGGCGCTGGCCGTTACCCGCGCGAAATATCGCCCGACCTTGCACGACGACGAACGCCAGCGGCCGCGCGCCGCCACCGCACCGTCGCGTCCCGCGGTTCAGCCCGGCGCAGCCGTCGGCTCCCGCAACGCCTCGAACGGTTGAGGCTTCATTTTTTTGCCAGATCGAGGAAGTGGCGACCGGCCTTGTTCTCGATCTCGACGATCCAGATGTCCGGATCGAAACCGACTTCCTTGACCAGACGCGCATCGATCGTCCGCTCATCGGTGGCCTGCGGCGGCGAAGCCACGAACACCCGCTCGA
This sequence comes from Afipia sp., assembly GCA_017308495.1. Lineage (GTDB taxonomy): Bacteria > Pseudomonadota > Alphaproteobacteria > Rhizobiales > Xanthobacteraceae > Afipia. The sequence continues at coordinate 12,165 of JAFKES010000151.1, read as the reverse complement.
CGGGACGGCTGTCGTCATAGGCCGTCTGCGGCGCAGGCACAAACAGCATGGCCGTGCCGTCCATCAGCGCAAGCTTGACGAACACCGCGCCCGCCTCCTCGGCTCCGCGCCGGGTCACCGCGCCGAATACGCCCTCGCCCTGGCATCTCCGCAGATAGCCCGCCACCCAAATCGCTGTTTTCAGTCTCATGTCGGCAACGTTAGGCCACGCGCGCGGCAAGAGCCAGCGGCGCGACGGCGGCGCGGTGAATATCCGGGGCGCGGCCTCGGGGCGGTTCGCCCTACTCGATAGGCTTGCCGGTGAGAATGGTGAGGTCGCGGATCAGCTTGTCTGAAATCCGCCCGGTCACCGGCATCTTGCGGTCGCGCTCGAACTTCTGGATGGCGGCCTGGGTATCGGCGCCAATCACGCCGGTCGGCTTGAGCTGGCCATAGCCATACTGGGTGAGCGCACGCTGCACGGCGGCGATGCGCCGCGTCGAATCGATCAGATCGCCGAGCGGATCGTGATGCGACGACGCCACCGGCGCAGGGGGACGCGGCGTCGCGGACGGTGCCGACGCTTTCACCGCAACCGCGGGGGAATCGGCGGGGCGCGTCTCGGCCGGGCGTAGTTCGGCCTCGGCCGGGCGCACGCGCGGCAATGGCGCAGGCGTCGGGATCGGCGCGGGCACCACAACCGAAGCCGTGCCGAACATCGGCGACGGATGGCGGCCGGCCTGCAGAAACGTCGCATTGGCGATGATGGCGATCACCGCCGCAGTTGCGGCCGCGGCCGCGAGCGTATCCTTCGGGCTGTGCAACAGGACGCGCATGATCAGTCCCCGCTCGGGCTCCGCAGCCATGGCGGCAACGGCGGCGCGGCGCTTGCGGCGGGGTTTTTCGTCGTCCATGGCAATTTGTCTAGGCACGCTTCTTCACCTGATGTTCCGGAATATCCGCACGCGGCGGCAGAGTGAGCCGGGTGACGTTGCTCGACGGCGTCATCGCCGGCGGGGCATAGGACAGCGGCAGCAGCACCGTCACCGTGGTTCCTTGGTCGATCACGCTGTCGATCGTCATGTCGCCGCCATGCAGGCCGACGAGGCTCTTGACGATCGACAGGCCGAGGCCCGTGCCTTCGTGGCGACGCTGATAGGTATTGCCGGCCTGGAAGAACGGATCGCCGATGCGTCTGAGATCGTCCGGCGCAATGCCGACACCGGTATCGCTGACGCGCAGCGCGAGGCGCGCGCCCTCGATCCCGATCGCCGCCGTCACCGTGCCGCCGCGCTCAGAGAACTTGATGGCGTTTGACAACAGGTTCAGCACGATCTGCTTGAAGGCGCGCGGGTCGCCTGTGATCTGCGGCAGATCGTGCGGTACGCGGATCACGAGATCGATGCCGTTCTCCCGCGCCTTCAGCGCCATCAGGTTGCAGCAGCCGGTGAGCGCTTCGCGGGGTGCGAACAACTCGGGAAGAATTTCGAAATTGCCGCTTTCCATCTTCGACATGTCGAGAATGCCGTTGACCACCGACAGCAAATGCAAGCCCGATTCATTGATGAGCTGCGCGTATTCCTTGCGGCGCGCGGCATCGATCATCATGTCGTCCTCGCGCACGATCATCTCGGAAAAGCCGATGATGGCGTTGAGCGGCGTGCGCAATTCGTGGCTCATGGTGGCCAGGAAGCGCGATTTGGACGCACCCGCCCGTTCCGCCTCCATCCGTGCCGCCTCGATGACCTGTTCCTGGGCCTTACGCTCGGTGACGTCGCGCATCACCGCCACGACCTCGACATTGTCGCCCGCCACGGAGCGCGACGCGACGTCGATCGGGCGGCAGCGCATCTCGATCCAGATGAATTCCGCCGCCGGCGCGCGCTCGTGGTGCGTTCCGCGCGCTGCATCGCGGCGCAGGCGGAATTCCACGCTGCGCTCCTCGCGGCTGCGCGCCGCTTCCGACAAGGCGGTGAGATAAGCGGGCCGATCCGCTACATGAACGCGATCGAACAGGCCATGCTCCAGCAGCAGCGCCGCCGGCACCCCGATCAGGGATTCCGCGGCGGGCGAAATGAACTGAATGGCGCCGTTGCGGCTGTGGCGCGAAATCACGTCGCTGATGCTGCGCGCCAGAAGACGATAGCGCTCTTCCTCCACGACCAGCAGCTTCTTGCTCATGCCTGCCAGCGATTCCGCGCCGAACGCCAGCGCGGAGGCATACAGCGTGGCGGCTGCGATGCCGAGCGCTCCGAACGACAGCTTGAGATCGGTCGGTATCTTTGAAGCCGGCAACGCACCGGCCATGTCGACCGCCACCAGCGTCAGCGCGCAGCCGAGCGCGAGCGCGACGGCAAAGCCCACCACCCGGCGCGATGCGGAGAGCGCGGCTTCCAGCGGAACGACGATCAGCCAGATCATGGCGACCGACGAAATGCCGCCGGTATTGAAACAGACGGCCAGCACCAATGCGGCGAGCGCAAGCGCTGACAGGACGTGCGCAACTTCGAGCCGGCCGGTCCGGGACAGATAATAAGAAGTGAGAATCGGGGTGATCAGCCAGGCGAAGAACAGAACCTCGATCTCTTTGGGAGCGCCGCGCACCGCGAGATACACCGGAAGCGCCGCCAACGCGACGAGGCTTCCGAGCAGCCGGGGCGCGATGAACGCACGGTGCCGCGCGCTCGTCATCGCATCGCCGCGCACCGACGGATGCAGCAGCTGATCGAGGTGGTCGCTCAGGATGGCAGACACTGTCACGTGATCTCAACGTTCAGCCGATCGCAGCGATGATGGCCGGAACGCCTCCTTATTTTCGTTGGCGGATCGTGTCAGAGCGAACTTAAGCGAACGCTAAGGAGCGGGATCGATCCGGCATCACAATCGTCCTGCGCCCCGTTTTGCGCAGAGAACGCCGTTGCATTCACCACGCATGGTGAATGCAAGGTTTCCACGGCGACGGCCGTTATGGTTTCGAAAAAGTGGATGCGCCGGCGTCCCGCCACAGCGTTTCAAAATCGCTGCCGCATCAATGAAATATTTACGCCAAAGCAAACGATTCCAATTTTAGGCAAATTGGAGCCAATGCCAGAACCCGGGATTTATCCGCTCCTGATACGACGGATAGCGATTGCGAGACCAATCGCAACAGGCGATGCGCCCACTAGACCAACGCGCCGCGCCGGGGGATTGATCGACGGGGACGTGAGATGTTTTTCCTGCTTCGCATGGCATTCTGGCTCGGGCTGGTGCTCGTGCTGCTGCCAACCGACAAGACACCCGATACGGACAAGGCTCCGCATGTCGACGCCGTGGACGCCATTTCGGCGGCGAGCGCCGCCGTCTCGGACATGAGCCAGTTCTGCACCCGCCAGCCCGCGGCCTGCAATGTCGGCGGTCAGGCTGCCTCGGTGATCGGCGCGCGGGCGCAATCGGGCGCAAAGAAGGTCTACGAGTTCATCACCGACAAAGCGGACAAGAAGTCGCCTGACGTAACCGACAAGCCCGGAAAGAAGGCTCCCGATCACACCGGCTCCATCGACCCGCGCGAGAGCGGCGCCACGACCGACCTCGCCTCCGCGCAACAGACCCTGACCGAGGACGACCTGCGCATCGAATGGCGGGAACCGGTGGGTGCGACCGCTCCGTAGGCCCGTTCCGGCAAAACCCATCTGTATGGCTATCGGCGGTCGACGATCTCATATAAGGCTCATGTCGAATGTTCCGACATGACAGGTGAGACTCGGACCGTGACGACCATCGACGACATCAGGGATAACTTCGCGCTGCTCGATGAGTGGGACGACCGCTATCGCTACGTCATCGAGCTCGGCCGCGAGCTGCCGCCGATGTCCGAGGAGGAGCATTCGGCAGCCAACAAGGTGCAGGGCTGCACCAGCCAGGTCTGGCTGTCCCGCGCCGTCGACCGCTCCGGCCCAGAGCCGGTCCTGACCTTCAAGGGCGACAGTGACGCGCATATCGTGCGCGGCCTGATCGCGATCCTGCTGACGCTGCAATCGGGCAGGACCGCGCGCGAGATTCTGGCCGCCGACCCCGTCGCCCTGTTCGATGAACTGGGCTTTCGCCAGAACCTGACGCCGCAGCGCTCCAACGGCCTGCGGGCGATGGTCGAGCGCATCAACCGCGACGCGCGCGAGACCCTCGCCGAAGCGTCGTGAATCCCTTTCACGCCGTGAACGCCGCATCATCGGCGAACCACGTGCGAATTTTCACATGCGCATCGCCACGGGCCTCGCTGCGCAGGCCGTAGTGACGCGCCAGCCGGTCGAGGGCGAGCTGCAGCACCACCTTCGCCGAGCGCGACGGCCAGCCGCGTTCGCGCTCGACATCTTCGAGACCGCGCAGAAAGCAGCACACATCGAGCAGGAGGCCGGAAAATTCCGGTCCGCAGGCCTCCAGCGCCAGCCGCACCCGCTGGCGGGCGGCGACGATCATATCCGTCATCTCAGCTGCGCTGCCCGCCGCGCCGCGCGTGCGCCCGATGCCCGACCAGCTTGATGTGACGCGCGGTGCAAGATGGGCGCGGGTGAAATCCGCACGCAGCCGCTCCCCGGCGATGAACTGATCGGCGGCGATCATGGCGCGGCCGTCGCGGCCCTTGCGTCGCGCCAGCCACGCCAGCGGGCTTTCGCTGTCGTTGACCAGCACCTGCGCGACGCCGGCCTCCGTCATCAGGTCCCGCACCGACACGTCGAGATGCCGCGCCCGGAACGCGCCGACTACCTCGTCCGCACCCGGCGCAGCGCCTTGCCGCGCGGCCCTCGGCCGGCGCGAACCGCCCTCTTTCCGCGTCATCGCATGTCCCCATCCAGCGTGGCGCGGCAGATCAGTTCAAGGGTCGCCAGCCGGCAATCGAACCAGATGTCGTCGCGGCGATCTTCTATCGCACGGCAGGCATGGGCGACCGTTGTGCGGTCGCGCCCAAAGGCGCGGCCAATCACCTCAAAGCTCAGCGCGAAACCGACATGGGCCAGATACATCGCGACCTGCCGCGCGAACACCGCGCGCCGCGAGCCGCGCACGGCCGCGTCAAGATCCTCGATTGCGAGCGCGAAGTCGCAGGCGACGCAGCGGCTCACCAGAGCGCAGACCAGACCCGGATCGGGAGATGCGGGATGTGGTTCGGGGGGCGGAACGCAGGACGATGGCGACGGGATTTCAAGCATAACAACCTCTCTAGGAATTAATACCTACATCCTAGCCGAGGCGCAAACGCCGGGGATGGCGATCCCCGGCAAAAATCCAATATTTTTCGACCTGTCGCGCAGACAGCGGTGATAAGAAAATATTCTTAAATCAAGGCAACGGGATAGCCGTTATTTGCGCCGGCGGCGCTGCTGGCCCAGCCCCATCTTCTTGGCGAGCTGCGAGCGGGCCACCGCGTAATTGGGAGCCACCATCGGATAGTCGGCCGGCAGGCCCCACTTCTCGCGATACTGCTCGGGGCTCATATTGTACTGGGTGCGAAGATGCCGCTTCAGCGATTTGAAGCGCTTTCCATCTTCCAGGCAGACCAGATATTCGGACGTCATCGATTTCTTGATCGAGACGGCGGGCTTGGCCGGCTCGGGGGCTGTTTCCGGCACGCCACCGGACACCCGCGTCAACGCCGCGTGGATCTGGCTGATCAGCGTCGGAATCTCCGCGGCCGTGGTCGGATTGTTGCTGACATAGGCCGACACGATCGAGGCCGTCAGTTCGACAAATCCTTTAGGGGCCGCATCGCTCATGGTGATGTCTTCCGCTGGCGTTCGAGGTCGAGGGCCGACGTCATGGATCGGGATGACGCCGCGCGGCGTTCACGGGCCGCAACTATACTCGACGAACTATACTGGAAAATAACTGGGCGATACTGGGCATCCGGCAAATAAAACGGACGATTCTGTCGGTTTTATTGGCAGGCTCGTTGGGGGCGCGAACGCCCCGTCGCAAGCTACCGCCGCTCCAGATGGGCGCGCAATTCATCGATGGAGGCGAACCGCACCATGCCTTCGGGCATCTGCGCTTCGATCGAGCCATCCGAATAGAGCGAGTAGGCCATCGAATCGACGACGCCGGATTTCACCACCGTCACCGCATTGCTTCCGACCTCTGGCGGCGGTGGCAGCGGCTCAGGCGACGGTTCGGACGGCAGCGCCTCGCTGGGCTCGCGAGGCGGAAAAAGCGAGTCCCGCCGGCGGCGCTGCGCGGCGCTCCGCTCGCGCCATGAGCTTCCGACCGCGCGCTCCTGATCCGCCTCAGGCTCGCCAGGCGCATCGCCGGACGCAGGTGGCGCCTCATCGGCTTCGGGACCGGGCTGCGAAGCCTCGCGCAAAGAAGCCTCTTTGAAGTCGGGTTCGGGGCGCGGACTGCGCCGGTGTGATGCAAACATGATGTTGCGGCGCGAGCGCGGCGCGGATTCAAGCTCCGGCGGCGCTTCGGCGGGCTCCGGGTTATGCGGACGAATGACCGGCTCCTCGGACCGGGGTGGCGCCTCCGAGTCGAGGTCGAGCGACGACGCCAGTGCGTCGGCGAAATCACCCCGCGCCGGAGCAGGATCGCGGGGCTGGTCGCGCGCCGGCAGATCGCGGGTAAACAGCGGCGCGTCGGATATTGGGCGTGGACGCACCGGACGCAGCGCCTGTGGCAATTCCGGGACAGGCGACGTCTCAGCCTGGCGGGATGGCATAGGCGTCAACCCGACCTCAAGCTCGCGCGGCGGCATCAACGGAGGAACGGCGGATGCAGGCACGGGCAGCCGTGAGCCCCGCTCAAGATGGCGCACCAGCGTCCGGACTTCCCGGCCGACCATATAGAGGCCGATCAAGACAAGCCCCGCGCCGGCCGCTCCGGTCCCGGCCAAAATCAGGGTATTGCCGAAGCTGAACTCCTTGATCGGAATCCCGAAGGCGACGGTCAGAAGTCCAACGCACAGAACGACGATCCCGCCGATCAATAGCGCAATCATTCCAACCTCCAAATCAGCATGCGCGTCCCCGTGGAACCCGATTACCGTATTGTCACAGTATTCGCATTACCAATCGGTAATTTTCGCCCCCTCCGGCGGAATCGCGCCGGTCCTCATGGTCGCGCCGGTTCGGGTACGACTTCTGGACCGGGTTTACCGTGACACCGATATTGCGCCGCACCCGGGAAATTGCGCCACAATTGACAATTACTTGAACCGCAAACTGGTCTACATGGTTCCCGGGAAAGTCCCGTCACGAGAACGGGCACGGGAACGCTTGGTTGGCTGACTGACATGTCCTCCATCACGACTTCCGCCGTCGATACGCCGTCGCCGCGTTCGATCGAACAGACGTGCGACGACATCGCGCTCGCCGTGCTGGCAGTGGTGTGCGTCGTCGCAGCCCTAACCTTCCGCGACTATGGCCTCGGCTGGGACGACTACACCCACGCCGAATATGCCGACCTGCTGCTGAAGATGTTCGGCAGCGGCTTCACCGACACGAGGGCGCTCTCCTTCGTCAACCTTTACATGTATGGCGGCGGCTTCGACATGGTCGCGGCCCTGCTGCACAAGATCGTGCCGTTCGACCTCTTCGAGACGCGACGGCTGGTGGGCGCCATCGTCGGCATCATCGGCCTCGGCGTGTCGTGGCGGGTGGCGCGGCGCGTCGGCGGTCCGGTGGCGGGACTTGCCGCGCTGGTTCTGCTGGCGCTGTGCCCGACTTTCTACGGGCACATGTTCATGAACCCGAAGGACGCGCCGTTCGCCGTGGCGATGGTGGTCCTCATGCTCGGTCTCGTCCGTCTCGCGCAGGAATATCCGCAACCCTCTCCGCGCACCGTCCTGATCGTCGGCCTCGGCGCGGGTCTCTCGATCGGATCGCGCATCCTTGGCGGCATGACGCTGATCTATGCCGCGATCGGATTCCTGCCGATCTGGATGTCGGACTATCGGACCCACGGCCTGCGCGAGGCGGTGCACCGTCTCGCCCACGTGCTCTACGTGCTGTTGCCGGCGCTGCTGCTCGGCTACCTGATCATGGGGCTGATCTGGCCGTGGTCCATCGTCGATGCCAGCAATCCGCTGCACGCGCTGACCTATTTCTCCCACTTCTTCGAGAAGCCGTGGAAAGAACTGTTCGCCGGCGCGATCGTGTCCGTACCCGACATGCCGTGGTCATACCTGCCGACCCTGTTCGCGCTCCAGCTTCCCGAAGTGATGCTGGCGCTGCTCGCGGCTGGCGTGGTCCTCACGGCGATCTCGCTGGTGCGGCCGAATGCCGATCCGAAATACAAAGCCATCCTGCTGATGCTGACGCTGGCGGCGCTGCTGCCGCTGATCATTGCCATGGTGAAGCGCCCGGCGCTCTACAACGGCATCCGCCATTTCGTCTTCGTCGTTCCGCCGATGGCGATCCTTGGCGGCATCGCCTTCGGCGCGCTGTTCGAGCGGCTGAATGGCCACGGCTTCAACCATATCGCCGGTACGGTACGCGGCGCCGACGACCGCTATATGCTCGATTACTGGGGCCTCGCGCTCAAGCAAGCCTCCGAAGGACTGCGGCAGGAACTTGTCGAACGACAGGAGAGCGCGCCACCGAACCGCAAATGGCGGGTGGCGGTGTGCGGGCCGCAGCGGCCGGCCCAGGTCGCGCTGGGCCCCGACTTCGCCATCGGCTGGGACAGCCACGCCGCCGACTTCGCCATGACGCTCGGCGAATTCTACTGCAAGGGGCTCAACGCCCCGGTGGTAGTGGAAATCAAGCGCGACGACGTGGTGTTCGCCCGCGTCTACGACATCCGCGGCGCCAGCATCGCGAGCCTGCTCGCCATTCCCGCGCCGTGACGGGCGCTTGACCGCGCAGGCATCGGCCCCCATATTTGCCGGGTCAGCCTCTACACTGACATGGAATCAAAACGCCGCCCAATTCCGGGCGGCGTTTTTATTTTCGATGAGAGAGCTGCGGCTCAGCGCGGCGCGTCGGCGAAGGCGGCAAGGATGCGGGCCCACGAGCGGATGCCCTTGTGGAAGCTGCGCAGGTCGTACTTCTCGTTCGGCGAATGGATGTTGTCGTCCTCGAGGCCGAAGCCGATCAGCACCGTATCGAGCCCCAGCGTCTTCTTGAAATCGGCGACGATGGGGATCGACGCGCCCGATCCGATCAGCAGCGCCTCCCGGCCCCATTCGTCGGTGAGCGCCTGCTTCGCCGCGGCGAGCGGCTTCATGCCCCAGTCGAGGGCGATGGCGGGCGCTCCGGCATGATCGATGAACTCCGCCGTGCAATCGGCAGGGAGCCGCGCGGTGACGAAATCGCGGAACGCCTTGCGGATCCTCGAAGGCTCCTGTCCCTCCACCAGACGGAACGAGACCTTGGCCGAAGCCTGCGCCGGAATGACGGTCTTGGAGCCCTCTCCGGTATAGCCGCCGACGATGCCGTTGATGTCGCAGGTCGGGCGCGAGGACACCTGCTCGATCAGCAGGCGGTCCTTCTCGCCGGCCGGCACCGACAGCCCGATCGGCTTCAGGAAGGCTTCCGCGGTGAGGTTGAGGCCCTTCCACTGGGCGAGGATGTCCGGCGGCAGGTCCTTCACGCCGTCGTAGAAGCCGGGAATGGTGATGCGGCCGTTGTCGTCGTGCAGGCCGCCGAGAATGCGCGTGAGCACGCGGATCGGATTCTGCGCGCCTCCGCCGAAGATGCCGGAATGCAGATCGCGGTTCGCCGCCTTGATCTTCACCTCGTCGTAGACGAGGCCGCGCAGCGAGGTGGTGATCGCCGGCGTGTCGCGGTCCCACATGCCGGTGTCGCACACCAGCACGAAATCGGCGGCGAGATCCTTTTTGTGCTGTTCGAGGAACGGGCCGAAATTCTTCGAGCCAATCTCCTCCTCGCCCTCGATCAGGATCGTGACGTCGAGCGGCAGGGAGCCGGTGACACTCTTCCACGCCCGGCACGCCTCGACGAAGGTCATCAACTGACCCTTGTCATCCTCCGCCCCGCGCGCAACGATGATCTTGCGACCATCCGCATGATCCGTCACCACCGGCTCGAACGGCGGCCGCTTCCACAGATCGAGCGGATCGACCGGCTGCACGTCATAGTGGCCATAGAACAGAACGCGGGGACCGTCGCCCGCTCCGTTGCTCTTGCCGACGAGCGCGGGATGGCCGGCGGTGGGCCGCACCTCGGTCGAAAATCCGATGGTGGCGATGTCGTCGGCGAGGTGCCGCGCGGCCTTGGCGCAATCGTCGTTGAAGGCGGGGTCCGCCGAAATCGACTTGATCCGCAACAGCGCGAACAGGCGCTCCAGGCTGTTGTCGAAATCGGCGTCGATGCGCGCCAGAACGGCATCGAGTTGGGAGGTCGCGGTCATGCGTGCGCTTTCTTCCAGAGACAAATACGAAGTTTAGCTGCGATCATCGAACGATCACCGCCGCAGCAGCCCGCCGAGCGCGCCGCGCACGATGGAGCGGCCGATCGAGCCGCCGGCGGCGCCGCCGATCGACTTGCCGATATTGGCGGCGACGTCGCCGGCGACCTTGTTGGTGACCGTGCGGGTCATGTTGCGGGCGATCACCTGTGTGGTGGTGAGCTTGCCGCGCGGCGTGTTGGTGCCAAAAATCGAACCGAAGATCGAGCCGATCTGGCCCAGCACGCCGCCACTGGCGCCGTCGGCCGGCGCGGCCGCATCGGCGACGCGCTTCTGCAGGATCTCGTAGGCGGATTCGGAATCGACGGCGGTGTCGTATTTGCCCTTCACCGGGCTCGCCGCGATGATCGCCTGGCGCTCCTGCGGCGTGATCGGCCCGATCCGCGCCGTGGGTGGCCGGATCATGACGCGCTCGACCATCGCCGGCGTGCCATTGCCTTCGAGGAACGACACCAGCGCCTCGCCCTTGCCGAGTTCGGTGATGACCTGCACGGTGTTGAGCTTGGGGTTGGGCCGGAAGGTCTGCGCCGCCGCTGCGACAGCTTTCTGGTCGCGCGGGGTGAAGGCGCGCAGCGCATGCTGCACGCGGTTTCCGAGCTGCGCCAGAACCCGGTCCGGCACGTCAATCGGATTTTGCGTGACGAAATAGACGCCGACGCCCTTGGAGCGGATCAGGCGGACCACCTGCTCGATCTTGTCAAGCAGCGCCTTCGGCGCGTCGTTGAACAGGAGGTGCGCCTCGTCGAAGAAGAACACCAGCTTGGGCTTGGGCAGCTCGCCGACCTCGGGCAGTTCCTCGAACAGTTCGGCCAGCATCCACAGCAGGAACGTCGCATAGAGCCGCGGATTCTGCATCAGCTTGTCGGCGGCGAGGATGTTGACCATGCCACGGCCATCGGGATCGAGCCGCATCAGGTCCTTCAACTGCAACGCCGGCTCCCCGAAGAATTTGGGACCGCCCTGGTTTTCCAGAACCAGCAACTGGCGCTGGATGGTGCCGATGGTCGCCTTGGTAACGTTACCGAATGTCTGCGCTGCTTGCTTCAGTTTCAGCGCTTCATCGCCAAGCCCCTCGCTCTCTTTCTTCTCTACCGGGGAAATAGCGTCGAGGATAATCCGCAAATCTTTGAAATCCATCAGCGGTAAGCCACCCTCGTCGGCAACTCGGAACGCAACGTTCAGGACCCCCTCCTGCACGTCGTTGAGATCAAGCATGCGGGACAGCAATAGCGGTCCCATCTCCGTGACGGTCGCGCGCACCGGATGGCCCATCTCACCGAACACGTCCCAGAACACCGTCTTGAACTGGTCGGGCTGGAAGGCGAGGCCCATTTGCTGGGCGCGGCTGAGCAGGAAATCCTTGGCCTCGCCTACCTCGGCAATGCCGGACAGGTCGCCCTTGATGTCGGCGGCAAACACCGGCACGCCGGCGCGGGCAAATCCCTCGGCCATCACCTGCAGCGTCACGGTCTTGCCGGTGCCGGTGGCGCCGGTGACAAGTCCGTGGCGGTTCGCCAGCGCCAGCGTGAGGTATGCCGGCTGCTCGCCCTTGCCGATGAAGATCGCGGTGTCGCTGTCGCCAACCGCGACGCTGGCGGAACCCGACGATTTCGCCGTCGCTGCGGCCTTCGCCGCTTTGGCCGCCTTGACGGGAGCCGCGGCGCTGTCGGAAGTGGTTGTGGCGGTCTTCTTTGCCATATCCTGCTTAGCCCTGTCTGCGTTCTGGCCTGTGACATTCATCAAATACGATACACGGCACGATCTTGCAGGCGGAACCCTCATGGTCAA
>JAFKES010000174.1 GCA_017308495.1 Afipia sp. | reverse complement strand
GGACAGAAACATCGAGCGCGGAAACCGGTTCGTCGCAGATCAAGAGATCAGGCGACAGGGAAAGCGCGCGCGCGATGCCGATACGCTGGCGCTGACCGCCCGAAAAGCTGTGCGGATAGCGGTTGAGGTAAGTGGGTGAAAGCCCGACTAGCGCCATCAGTTCCCTGGCGGTCCGGGTTCGTTCCTCGGCCGTGACGACGCCGTGGATCTCCAGCGGTTCACGCAGGATGTTCAGGACCGTCGAACGCGGGCTGAGCGAAGAAAACGGGTCCTGGAAGACGATCTGCATGCGTTTACGAAACTCCTTCAGCTCCTTTCCTTCCAACGCGCGCACGTCACACTTCATGGTGCCGTTATCGAAGTCGATTTCGCCGGAATCGGCCGTGATCGCCCGCATCATCAGTTTGCTGACGGTGGATTTGCCGCTGCCGCTCTCGCCGACAATACCGAAGCATTCGCCTCGACGGATATCGAAGCTGACATCGTTGACCGCGAGCACGCGGGTCCTGTCGCCGGCCCACCAGCTATCCTTCTGGATGGTGAAGCTCCTGGTCAGGCCGCGCACGCGGACGAGCGGCGGCGCCGCGCTGTCCGCTACGGCCCTGTCGCGCCGCATGGATTGCGGGATGACGTGGTTGATCTCGCGCAGGCCGACCAATTTCTTCGACCTCTCCGTGCCGATCTCCGGAACGGCGCGCATGAGCGCTTTGGTATAAGGATGGCCGGGATGGCGGAAGATATGCTCGACCGAGCCGGCCTCGACGATCTCGCCATGGTAGATGACGACGACCTCGTCGGCCATGTTGGCGACGACACCGAGATCGTGCGTGATCAGGAGCATCGACATGCCAAGCCGCTCCTGCAGATCCTTCAGGAGCCCAAGCACCTGCGCCTGCACGGTGACATCCAGCGCCGTCGTCGGCTCGTCGGCGATCAGAAGCGCCGGATGGCAGATCAGCGCCATGGCGATCATGGCGCGCTGGCGCATGCCGCCGGAAAGCTCCATCGAATACATGTCGTAGGCGCGGTGCGGATCGGCGAAGCCGACCAGCCGCAGCATGTCCTCGGTCATCGTGCGGGCTTCGCGGCCATCCAGATCGCGGTGGAGCACCAGGGCCTCCTCGACCTGGTTGCCGATCCTGTGCAGCGGCGACAGCGAGGTCATCGGCTCCTGGAAGATCATCGCGATACGGCCGCCGCGCAACGCCTGTATCTCGGGGCCGTTGACATCCAGAGCGGCAATATCGATCGGTTTTTCGCCGCAAACCTTGTCGCGGAACCAGATGCTGCCGCCAGTGACTTTGGCGACACGCGGAAGGATGCCGAGGATCGACTGTGCAATGATCGACTTGCCGGAGCCGGATTCGCCGACCCGCGCAACCGTCCTGCCGGCTGGAATGCGAAAGCTCGCGCCTTTCACCACTTCGAGCCCGGAGCGCTCGATGGTGATCGAGATGCGCAAATCCTCTACCCTCAGGAGATCGGGCATGCCCGCCACTATCACGCTCCTCCAGAAACAGGCGATCGGGAGATGAGCCGCCGACCCTGCCCGCATGTCCTTTTACGAATGTTATTTGCACACCCACGCCAGGGCAAACGCATTCGTGAATTCAAATCCATGCAAGCTGACTGCCATCCCAGCGAAACACCGCATCATGGGGAACGGAAAGCGTCATCGCCTCTTCCCTCGTCACGCCGGCGAGCATTGCGGCCATGACCCTAATATTGCCGGCATGCGACACAAGGAGTACAGGCCGTGCCGGATCGAGATCGGCCAGGAAGCTCTTCATGGAGTGCGCAAGATCGGCGTAACTCTCGCCTCCGTGCGCGTTGAAATTCCAGCGGCCCACCTTGCGCAGGCGACGTTCGGCGGGAAAGCGCGCCTTGACTTCGAGCGTCGTCATGCCTTCCCAGCGGCCGAAGGTGATTTCCTTCAGAATCGGGTCGAGGCGATAGGCGGAAGGGTCCAGCCCCATGGCGCCGCGGGCGATCTCCATGGTCTGGCGGGTGCGCTCGAGCGGACTCGCGACGAAATCGAAATCTACCGTCTGCGGCATCTTCTCGGCGAGGACGCGGCCATTGCGCTGCGCCTGGCCGCGGCCGCGCGCATTGAGCGGTATGTCGCGCTGGCCCTGGAAGCGCCCTTCGGCGTTCCAGTCGGTCTCGCCGTGCCGGATAAAAACGATGGTCGGCACGGCGTGCTCCGCGAGGCCCGGGCTAGTCCTTGATGACGGAGATGTCGGGCGCGTCGACGGCCTTCATGCCGACGACATGGTAGCCCGAATCGACGTGGTGCACTTCGCCCGTCACGGCGCGCGAGAGATCCGACAGGAAGTAGACGCCGGAATCGCCGACCTCTTCCGTCGTGACCGTGCGGCGCAGAGGCGCGTTGTACTCGTTCCACTTCAGGATGTAGCGGAAATCGCCGATGCCCGAGGCGGCCAGCGTCTTGATCGGGCCGGCGGAAATCGCGTTGACGCGGATGTTCTTCGGGCCGAGGTCGACGGCGAGATACTGAACGCTCGCCTCGAGCGCGGCCTTGGCGACGCCCATGACGTTGTAGTTCGGCATCACCTTCTCGGCGCCATAGTAGGTCAGCGTCAGGATCGAGCCGCCATCCGTCATCAGCTTCTCGGCGCGCTGGGTCACGGCCGTCAGCGAATAGACGGAGATCAGCATCGTCTTGCTGAAATTGCCTTCTGTGGTGTCGACAAAGCGGCCGGTCAGCTCGTCCTTGTCGGAGAAGCCGATCGCATGCACGAGGAAGTCGAGCTTGCCCCACTGCTTCTCGACTTCGGCGAAGACCGCGTCGATCGAGGCGGCGTCGGTGACGTCGCAATGTCCGACGACAAGTGCGCCGAGTTCAGCCGCAAGCGGCTCCACGCGCTTCTTCAGCGCATCGGCGATCGACCGGTTGTTCGCGACGCCCAGCACGAGGCCGCGCTTACCCTTCATCAAACCGCCTGCTTCGATCATGCCTATTATTTCCTCTTCGTGCGTCCGGAGGCGCGCCTCCTATCGCATACGGTCCCGTGCGCTTCAAGCCGATGCAAGCCGTTGCCCATCACACTCGATGTACGTCTGTCGCGGAATGCGGGTCCCGATCGAATTGGAACAGGGCGAAACTGGCCAATCCACAGATCGATATGCGAATCATCCCACGGCTCTCCCTGGCGTCTCGAATTTAACCATCCGCCTTCGATCGGGCCGGACTCGCTTCCTGAAACGGCGGAGACGTGCCACCTATGCATGCAGTAAGGCCGACAGGAGGGCCCATGCCGTGAAGTCACGAGTGAAAGAAAAGTCCTGGTTTGGAACAGGCAATTATTCCCGCCTGGCGGTCGCCGCCGTCTTCGGCTGGTCGACCACCATCTATCCGGTTCTCGCCGAAACGCTGACGCCCCCGGTCAAGCAGGCGCAATCCGACTCAACACCGGCTCCGGCCGAGGAAGCCCCAGCCGCGGCGCCCGCCCTGCCCGACAAGGTGCCAGGAGCGGCGCAGGCCCAGGCGGCGGCCACGCCCCACGACGCGGCGGATCTCTACACCGTCACCGACCTCCAATACCTGCTCGGCCCGATCGCGCTCTATCCCGATCCGCTGCTGTCGCTGGTGCTGTCGGCGAGCACGTCGCCGTTCGACCAGCTGATCAAGGCCGAGGACTGGCTCAACGCCAATCCGAAGGCGGCCGAAGCGGGCGACTTCGCCGAGGCCGAGAAGCTCGGCCTCGACGCTCCGGTCGTGGCGCTGCTGCGCTTCCCGGACGTGATCGAGATGCTCGTCGATCACGAGGACTGGACCGAATCGCTCGGCTTCGCCTTCGACCGCCAGCCCGAGGACGTCACCACCGTCATCCAGCTGCTGCGCGCGCAGGCGGTGAAGCTCGGAAATCTCACGACGACGCCGCAGCAGGTCGTCACCGTCCAGGAAGCAACGTCGAGCGCACCGCGCGTGATCTCGATCGCCCCGGCCCAGCCGGAGCGCATCTATGTCCCGGTCTATAATTCCTACGACGTGTT
>JAFKES010000150.1 GCA_017308495.1 Afipia sp. | reverse complement strand
GAGGCATCCACATGCACCAGCGGGATGTTGTAGTGATGGCGGAACAGGTCGACGACGGTCTTGGCCTCGTCCTTGCGCAGCATGCCGTGATCGACGAACACGCAGGTGAGCTGGTCGCCGATCGCCTCGTGAATGAGAATGGCCGCGACAGAGGAATCGACGCCGCCGGACAGGCCGCAGATCACCTTGCCCTTGCCCACCTGAGCGCGGATTTTCTCAACCGCTTCCTCGCGGAAGGCGCGCATGGTCCAGTCGCCCTTCAGCCCCGCGACCTTACGCACGAAATTCTTGATCAGCTTGGCGCCGTCCGGCGTGTGCACCACCTCGGGGTGAAACTGCATGGCGTAGAACTTGCGCGTGTCGTCGGCGATCACCGAGATCGGCGAACCCGGGGCCTTGGCGACGGCGCGGAAGCCGTCCGGCAATTTGGTGACGCGATCGCCGTGGCTCATCCAGACGAAATGCTTGTCGCCGACCTTCCAGACGTCGTGGAACAGCGCGCAATCCTCGGTCACCTCGATCAGCGCGCGGCCGAATTCGCGATGGTGTCCGGCCTCCACCGTGCCGCCGAGCTGCTTGGCCATGGTCTGCTCGCCGTAGCAGATGCCGAGCACTGGCACGCCCGCGGTCAGGATCGACATCGGCGCGGTCGGCGCGTCGGCGTCGAGCACCGAAGCCGGGCCGCCGGACAGGATCACCGCCTGCGGCTTCATGGCGCGGAACGCGGCCTCGGCTTTCTGGAACGGCACGACCTCGGAATAGACGCCGTCCTCGCGCACGCGCCGCGCGATCAACTGCGTCACCTGCGAGCCGAAATCGACGATCAGAATCTTTTCATGCGCGCTCGCCCGGTCGGACGTCGCGGAGGCAGTCTGGCTGTGTGCGGTCATGGGGAGGGAATACGCGAGCCCGCGCCGGCCTGCAACCCCGCAACCATCGCAAAACCGGGCTTATCGGCAGGTTTTGGGGAGGCCAGTCCCCCCGTCTCATCGTCCGGCGAAAGCCGGGACGACATGAATATCTATCCCGCCTTGCATAGCACCGACACGAAAAACCCGTCGGTGCCGGTGCGGCGCGGGGTCATCAGCAGCCCCTCCGGGCTTTGCAGCGTGGCGGCGAGGAATTCGTCGGCCCTGTCCCCCAGCGCCGACGCCACCTGCGCCGGCGGCACCACCGCGAACTCCGGACGGCGGTCGGCGAAGCCGCGCACCTGCCCGCCGTTCTCTTCGGTCAGCACCGAACAGGTGACATAGACGATGCGCCCGCCCGGCTTGACCAGACCGGCGGCGCGCGCCAGCACTTCGGCCTGGTCCTTCAGCCGCACCTCCAGCGCGCCGGGGCGCATGCGCCATTTGGCGTCCGGATTGCGCCGCCAGGTGCCGGTGCCGGTGCACGGCGCATCGATCAGCACGAGATCGGCGGAGCTGCGGATATCGGCGAGCGGATCGTCCGCGCCGCGCGGGGTGCGGATCTCGGCATTGTGGACGCCGGCGCGCGACAGCCGCTCGTGGATCGGCGCGAGCTGGCGCTTGTCGCCATCGGTGGCGATCAGCCGGCCTTTGCCCTGCATCATCGCGGCGAGCGCCAGCGTCTTGCCGCCCGCACCCGCACACAGGTCGATCACCTGCTCGCCGGGTTTGGCTACGGTAAGAAGCGCCGCGAGCTGCGAGCCTTCGTCCTGCACCTCGACGCCGCCCTTGATGAAATCCTCCTCCGAATGGATGCCGGGATTGCGGGCATCGGCCGGCAGCGCGATGCGCAGGCCCCATGGCGACCACGGCGTCGGCTGCGCGCCAAGATGGGCCATCGAGGCCAGCACCTTGTCGCGCTTCGCCTTCAGCGTGTTGACGCGCAGGTCCAGCGGCGCGCGGCTCGCCATCGCGGTGGCTTCAGCGGCGCGGTCGTCGCCAAACACGGCGGCGAGATGCGGATCGAGCCATTCGGGATAATCGCCGGCGATAGACGCATGCGCGTCGTCCAACGTGCGCGCGGTCAGCGCTGCGCGCTCAGTGTCGGTCAGCGCGCCCGGCGCGAAGCGGCCCCCGTCACACAGCGCAGCGATGGCCTCCGTCGAGAGACCGCGTTCGAGCCGCAGCATGCCGATCAGCCGCGCGCGCGGCGTCTCGGCCTCCATCAGCCACGCCGACGACGACCGGCGGCGCAGCGTATCGAACACGAGGCCGGCGATGGCGGCGCGGTCGCCGGAGCCGGCGAAGCGGTGCGCGGTGCCCCACTCCTTCAGCGCATTTGGCGCGGGAATGCGCTGCGCCTCGATGGCGGCAAGAATCTCGATGGCTGCGGACAGCCGTGCGGCGGGTGTCATTGCGGTCTTTCAGATCGGACGGGATGGGGCGCGAGAGACCTGACCTAACCGTCCGCCCGGTCGGACACAAGCCACGGCGGGCAAAATAGCGCCGCTGCCCAGCGAACCAGAGCAGCGGAAATTGTCGCCCTCGCTTGAACCTCGTGTGCGTGCCGCGCGACAGATGCTGTGAAGGGCCGCCGCCCGGTTCCACGACCGGCCGGCGCGCTCTGCGGAATTCCCGGTTACGGGAATATTTGCATCACGTAAAAATTTGCCTTTTTCATCGGCCGGTTTTTTGACCGAACTGCGCAAGTCCACAACCCGACCACCGCAACAGGCCAGCGACCGATCTCAGAGCTTGTCGGGACCGACGCGCACGAGCTGCTTGCCGAAATTCGCGCCCTTGAGCAGGCCCATGAAAGCGGCCGGCGCGCTCTCAAGTCCTTCGGTGACGAATTCGCGATGCTTGAGCTTGCCCTCACGCAGCCACTGCGGCATGTCGCGGATGAAATCGGGGAACTTGGCGTCGAAATCACGCACGATGAAGCCGCGGAAGGTCAGGCGCTTCACCAGAATGGCGCGCATGATCGAATTGGCCCAGGGCGGCGTCGGCGTATCCTTGCCGAAGATGGTGTTGTAGTCGGCGATCAGGCCGCACACCGGAATGCGCGCGAAGAAATTGAGCAGCGGGAACACCGCATCGAACACCTTGCCGCCGACATTCTCGAAATAGACGTCGATGCCGTTCGGACAAGCGTCCTTCAGCCGGGCAGCGAGATCGGGATCGCGATGGTCGAGACATTCATCGAAGCCGAGTTCGTTCTTCACATAGGCGCACTTGTCCTTGCCGCCGGCGATGCCGACGGCGCGCGCGCCCTTGATCTTCGCGATCTGCCCGACCGCCGAACCCACCGCGCCGGAGGCGGCCGCGACCACCACCGTTTCGCCCGGCTTCGGCTGGCCGATCTGCAGCAGGCCCATATAGGCCGTCATCCCCGGCATGCCGAGCACCCCCAGGGCGGTGGAGATCGGCGCGGCCTTCGGATCGAGCTTGCGCAGCCCTTTGCCGTCGGACAGCGCGTATTGCTGCCAGCCGCTGTGCGACAGCACGATGTCGCCCTTGGCGAAAGCGGGATTGTTGGAGGCCATGACCTCGCACACCGTGCCGCCTTCCATCACGCCGTCCACCGGCACCGGGGCCGAATAGGACGGTCCGTCGCTCATGCGTCCCCGCATATAGGGATCGAGCGACAGCCAGATGGTGCGCAACAGCACCTCCCCCGCTCCGGGCGCCGGCACCGGATAATCGTCCAGCCGGAAATTCGCAGCGGTCGGCTCGCCGACGGGACGGGATGCAAGAACGATGCGCTTGGCGGTTGCGGCCATGATGTGTCCTCCGGTTCGGGAATAACCGCGCGACGGCGCGGCCGAAAGCGCCGCCGGCTCAACTGCCGGGATGATAGTTCGGGCTCTCGCGGGTGATGGTGACGTCGTGGACGTGGCTCTCGCGCAGGCCCGCGCCGGTGATGCGCACGAACTGCGCCTTGGCGTGGAAATCGGCGATGTCCTTGGCGCCGACATAGCCCATGGCCGCGCGCAAGCCGCCGGCGAGCTGATGCAGCACGTTGGCCACCGGCCCCTTGTAGGGCACCTGACCTTCGATGCCTTCGGGCACGAGCTTCAGCGAGTCCTTGATGTCCTGCTGAAAGTAGCGGTCGGCCGAGCCGCGCGCCATCGCGCCGACCGAGCCCATGCCGCGATAGGCCTTATAGGAGCGGCCCTGCCACAGGAACACCTCACCCGGCGTCTCGTCGGTGCCGGCCAGCAGCGAGCCGACCATGGCGACGTTGGCGCCGGCGGCCAGCGCCTTGGCGAGGTCACCGGAATACTTGATGCCGCCGTCGGCGATCACCGGGATGTTGGCTTTGCCGGCAGCCTCGACCGCGTCCATGATCGCGGTCAACTGCGGCACGCCGACGCCGGCGACGATGCGCGTGGTGCAGATCGAGCCCGGCCCGATGCCGACCTTGATCGCATCCGCGCCGGAATCGATCAGCGCCTGGGTGCCTTCAGTGGTGGCGACGTTGCCGGCGATCACCTGCACCGCATTCGACAGCCGCTTGATGCGGGTGACGGCTTCTAGCACGCGCGCGGAATGGCCGTGGGCAGTGTCCACCACCACCACGTCGACGCCGGCATCGATCAGCTTCTCGGTGCGCTCAAAGCCACCCTCGCCCACCGTGGTCGCGGCGGCGACGCGCAGGCGGCCCTGCGAATCCTTCGAGGCCAGCGGATAGGTCACCGCCTTCTCCATGTCCTTCACGGTGATGAGGCCGACGCAGCGATATTGATCGTCGACCACCAGAAGCTTCTCGATGCGGTTCTGGTGCAGAAGCTTCTTGGCCTCGGTCTGGCTCACGCCCTCGCGCACGGTGATGAGGTTCTCGTGCGTCATCAGTTCGGAGACCTTCTGCTCCGGATCGGTGGCGAAGCGCACGTCGCGATGGGTGAGAATGCCGACCAGCTTGCCGGGCCGGCCCGATCCCTCGCCGGTCACCACCGGCACGCCGGAGATGCCGTAATCCTTCATCAGCGTCAGCGCATCGACGAGCTTCGCGTCCGGAGTGATGGTCAGCGGATTGACCACCATGCCCGCCTCGAACTTCTTGACCTGCCGCACCTGCGCCGCCTGCCCGTCCGGATCGAAATTGCGGTGAATGACGCCAATGCCGCCGGACTGCGCCATGGCGATGGCCATCGCCGCCTCGGTAACGGTATCCATCGCCGAGGCCATGATCGGCAGGTTGAGCGGGATCGCGCGGGTCAGATAGGTGCGGACATCGGCATCGGACGGCAGAACGTCGGACAGGCCGGGTTTCAGCAGCACATCGTCGAATGTGAATGCTTCGCGGATACCCTGACCCAACTGCCTGACTGTCATTGCCAACTCCGTTCGGCAGCCCGCGGCTGCGATGAAACCACAGGATGCGCAGGATACGGCGAGGCTTGCGGCATCGCGCTCGAATCGAAGCCCATCTGTGGGGTTGGCGGTGGTCGATAGCATGCCGGGATGACGTTTCAAAGCATTTCGCTCGAAAAACCGCGGTTTTTGCGCATGGGACGTCTGCAACCGTGGCCGTGGCGACGCCCCGCCCCGGAACGGATACGGTTCACAACGAGTTTATTGACCCCGGCCGGCAGGATTGGCCTATCAAGGCCGGCCTGCCAGCTCCGAGGCGGGATTCCCCCGCCTGTGCCTGTTCCCTGCCCCACGACATCCCGGCCTTTCACCGACAAGGACCCATGCAGAAGGAACGCCTGATACCGCTGATCGTGGCCTGCGCGCTGTTCATGGAAAACATGGACTCGACGGTGATCGCCACCTCGCTGCCGGCCATCGCCGCGGATATCGGCACGAGTCCGTTGACTCTGAAGCTGGCGATCACCTCCTACCTGCTGTCGCTGGCGGTGTTCATTCCGGCCAGCGGCTGGACGGCGGACCGCTTCGGCGCACGCGCGGTGTTCAGCGCCGCCATCGCGGTGTTCATGGTCGGCTCCATCGGCTGCGCGATGTCGTCGTCGATCACCGATTTCGTCATCGCGCGCACCCTGCAGGGGGTCGGCGGCGCGATGATGACGCCGGTGGGGCGGCTGGTGCTGCTGCGCTCCATCGACAAGAGCGCCCTCGTCAACGCCATGGCGTGGGTGACCATCCCGGCGCTGATCGGCCCGCTGATCGGGCCGCCGCTCGGCGGCTTCATCACCACCTATTTCTCATGGCACTGGATCTTCCTGATCAACATCCCGATCGGGCTGCTCGGCATCTGGATGGCGCTGAAGTTCATCGACCCGATCACAAGCGAGGTGCCCGAACGCTTCGACCTCACCGGGCTGGTGCTGGCCGGCCTCGGCGTCGCCGGCCTCGCCTTCGGGCTTTCGGTCGCAGGACTGGGTCTGCTGCCATGGCCGGTGGTGGTGGCCCTGATCGTCGGCGGCGCGCTGGCGATGGGCCTTTACCTGCGCCACGCCCGGCGCACCGCCTCACCGGTGCTGGATTTCTCGCTGATGCGCTATCCGACGCTGCGCGCCAGCCTGACCGGCGGGTTTCTGTTCCGCCTCGGCATCGGGGCGCTGCCGTTCCTGCTGCCGCTGCTGATGCAGATCGGCTTCGGCCTGTCGCCGTTCCAGTCCGGCCTCGTCACCTTTGCCTCAGCGGTCGGCGCCCTCGGCATGAAGACGCTGGCGGCACGGATCATCCGCGCCTTCGGCTTCCGCAACATCATGACGGTCAACGCGGTGGCGAGTTCGATCTTCCTCGCCGCCTGCGCGCTGTTCACGCCGGCGACGCCGCTGCTGCTGATCATGATCATCCTGATCGTCGGCGGCTTCCTGCGTTCGCTGCAATTCACCGCGATCAACACGCTGGCCTACGCGGAAATCGCCACCGAGGAGACCAGCCGCGCCACCACGCTGGTCAGCGTGGTCCAGCAGCTCGCGATCTCGGCGGGCGTTGCCGTCGGCGCGTTCGCAGTGGAGGCGACGATCGCCGCGCGCCATGCCACCGAGCCCGGCGCCGACGATTTCTGGCCGGCGTTCGTGGTGGTAGCGATCCTGTCGGCGACCTCGTGCTACGCGTTCTGGAAGCTGCCGGTCGACGCCGGGCACCAGATCTCCGGCCACAAGATCCCGCCCCCCGAAAGCGCCATGGCGCCGGAGGCCGCCGCCGCCGAATCCACCCAGGACGCCCGCGACCAGAAGCTGAACTGAGTGCGCAGACCTAGGTCTCGCCGCCGCCGCGCACGCCGCGGAAGCCCAACGCCAGCACGTAACGCTCCGACGAATCCTGCCGGCTCGCGGCCGGCTTGACGTGCTTCACCGTGGCGAAATCGCGCTTGAGCTGCGCCAGCAGGTCGGCTTCGGCGCCGCTCTGGAACACCTTGGCCAGAAAAGCCCCGCCCGGATTGAGGATTTCGCAGGCGAAGGCGGCGGCGTTCTCCACGAGCCCAATGATCCGCAACTGATCGGTCTTGCGATGGCCGGTGGTATTGGCGGCCATGTCGGACATCACCACGTCGGCGCCCCCGCCGATCATGACGCGCAGCTTCTCAGGCGCCTGCGCATCGAGGAAATCCATCTGCGCGAAGGTGACGCCGGGAATTTCGGCCATCTCCAGCAAGTCGATGGCCACTACCTTGCCCCGCCCCTCGACCGCGCCGACACGCTTGGCCGCGATCTGGCTCCAGCCCCCGGGCGCGGCGCCGAGATCGACCACCACCTGCCCCTGTTTCAGGAAATGGTGCTTGTCGTCCATCTCGCGCAGCTTATAGGCGGCGCGCGAGCGAAAGCCGTCGCGCTTGGCCTGCGCCACGTAAGGGTCGTTCAACTGGCGCTCCAGCCAGAGCTTGGACGACAGCTTGCGCTTGCCGCCGCTCTTGACCGTGACATGCAGCCGTCCGGTGGTGTCTTTCGCCATGGAGAACCGCCTTTGGGTGGAACCTTCACGCGCGCACAGGCGCACCGGGCCCCCTTACGACGTTTCGCCCGCGCCGTCACGGGATCGCGTGCCAGTCAGCACGCCAGGATCACCCCGTCGGCGCGCATCATCTCCACCAGCATGCCTTCGCGCAGGCCACGGTCGGCGACCCGCAGCCGCGGCAGCGGAAACGCGGCGCGGATGGCATCGAGGATGGCGCAGCCCGCGAGCACGAGATCGGCGCGCTCGGTGCCGATGCAGCCGTTCTGCGCCCGCTCCCGGTAGCTCATGGCGAGCAGTCCGGCGATGGCGCGATCCATGTCGGCATCGCTCATCCACAGACCGTCGACACGGCGGCGGTCATATTGCGGCAATCCGAGATGGACTCCCGCCACCGTGGTGACGGTGCCCGAGGTGCCGAGCAGGTGCATATCCGCCAGATCGTGGCCATGGGCGGCGGCGAACGGCGCGAGGTGTCCGGCCACCTCCTCCACCATCGCCTGATAGGTCTCGCGCGTGACGTCGGTGCCGCCGAACCGCTCCGCCAGCGTCACCACGCCGAGCGGCAGCGAAATCCACGGCCCTTTTACCGGCGGCGCATGGGGCAGCCCGGCGGGGCGTTCGATGCGGACGACTTCGCTTGAACCGCCGCCGATGTCGAACAGGATCGCGCCCCGCGCCGCGCCGTCCAGCAGCGGCGAGCAGCCGATCGCCGCCAGTGTCGATTCCGTCTCGCGGTCGATGATCTCCAGCCGGATGCCCGCCTTGCGCTCGACCAGATCGAGAAAGGCGTCGGCATTGTCGGCGGAGCGGCACGCCTCGGTGGCGATGGTGCGCACCCGTCGGACGCCGCGCGCCCGGATCTTGTCGCCGCACACGCTGAGCGCACCAACCGCGCGGGCGATCGCCGCCTCACTGATGCGCCCGGAGGTGGAAATGCCCTCGCCGAGCCGGATGATCCGCGAAAACGAGTCGACCACGCGAAACCCGTCATTGGCAGCGCGCGCGATCAACAGGCGGCAGTTGTTGGTGCCAAGGTCGAGAGCGGCATAGGTCATGGGCACGGTGCGGCCGCGATCGTCCCCGCGCGCCGTCGCGCCGCAACCGGCCGGTCCTGAAACGGCAGCGCGCGGCCCGGAGCCATCGCGCCACCGCATGTGGTCACCCATGAAAATCCAATCCCCGCGCCTGCCCCCACGGCGGCGTGGCAACTCTGTTCGAACAAAGTTTAACAGCGTGGGACAGCTGCGCAACCACGGCCTGCCCGGCCGCGCAGCGGGATCAGGATATTGCGCCGCACAATCAGGCGGCGCGCGCCCTCACAACGGAATGTTGTCGTGCTTCTTCATCGGCACATCGACATGCTTGTCCTTGAGCATGGCGAGCGCGCGGGCGATGCGCTTGCGGGTCGAGTGCGGCATGATGACGTCGTCGATATAGCCGCGCTCGGCGGCAACGAACGGCGACAGGAAGCGGTCCTCGTATTCCTTGGTGCGGGCGGCGATCTTCTCGGCATCGCCGATGTCCTGCCGGAAGATGATCTCCACCGCGCCCTTGGCGCCCATCACCGCGATCTGCGCCGTGGGCCATGCATAATTCATGTCCGCGCCGATCTCCTTCGACGCCATCACGTCGAACGCGCCGCCATAGGCCTTGCGGGTGATGACGGTGACCAGCGGCACGGTGCACTGGCTGTAGGCGAACAGCAGCTTCGCGCCGTGCTTGATCAGCCCGCCATATTCCTGCGCGGTGCCCGGCAGGAAGCCCGGCACGTCCACGAAGGTGACGATGGGAATGTTGAAAGCGTCGCAGAAGCGCACAAAGCGCGCCGCCTTGCGCGAGGCATCGCTGTCCAGCACGCCCGCCAGCACCATCGGCTGGTTGGCGACGAAGCCCACCGTCTTGCCGGCGATGCGGCCGAAGCCGGTGACGATGTTCTTGGCGAAGGTCTCGGCCAGTTCGAAGAAATCGCCCTCGTCCACCACCTTCAGGATCAGTTCCTTGATGTCGTAGGGCTGGTTGGGGTTTTCCGGCACCAGCGTATCGAGCGACTCCTCGGTGCGCTCAATGTCGTCGAAGCTCGGCCATTCCGGTACGCCCTCAGTGTTGTTGGCGGGCAGGAAATCGATCAGACGACGCATCTGCAACAGCGTCTCGACGTCGTCGTTGAAGGCACCATCGGCGATGGAGGATTTGGTCGCGTGCACACTGGCGCCGCCGAGCTCCTCGGCGGTGACGACCTCGTTGGTGACGGTCTTCACCACGTCCGGGCCGGTGACGAACATGTAGCTGGTGTTCTTCACCATGAAGATGAAGTCGGTCATCGCCGGCGAGTAGACATCGCCGCCCGCGCACGGCCCCATGATGACGCTGATCTGGGGAATGACGCCGGACGCCCGCACGTTGCGGCGGAACACGTAGGAATAGCCGGCGAGCGCCGCGACGCCCTCCTGGATGCGGGCGCCGCCCGCGTCGTAGAGGCCGATGATCGGCGCGCGCGCCTTCAGCGCCATGTCCTGCAGCTTGGTGATCTTCAACGCATGGGTCTCCGACAGCGAACCGCCGAACACGGTGAAGTCCTTGGCGAACACGAAGGTCTTGCGGCCGTTCACGGTGCCCCAGCCGGTGACGACGCCGTCGCCGGGAATTTTGGTCTTCTCCATGCCGAACTCGGTGGAGCGGTGTTCGACGAACATGTCGAATTCCTCGAACGAGCCCTTGTCGAGCAGCAGCTCGATGCGCTCACGGGCGGTGAGCTTGCCGCGCGCGTGCTGGGCCTCGATCCGCTTGTCGCCGCCGCCCTTCTTGGCTCCGGCGCGGCGCTGGTCGAGTGCTTCGAGGATGTGCTTCATGGAAATGGCCCCAACTTCTGCGGCAGCGCCGCCCTTTCGACAATCGTGGGCAGCTTTCTAGCACGCTGTTTGGGCGGGAGAAAATGCCCTGCCCACACCATGAGCCGGGTCCCCGCAGGCGTGATAAACTGGCCACTACAAAGGGATTCGGACCATGATCGAGGCGATGGACACGACGGCGGCGGGAGCCGCGACCGGCGGGGTACGCACCCTGCTGCGGCTGGAAGGCGCGGCCCTCGCGGTCGCCTGCATGGTTTTCTACAGTTATTTCGAGGGCTCGTGGTGGATGTTCGCGATCCTGCTGCTGGCGCCGGACCTGAGCTTCCTCGGCTATCTCGCCGGCCCACGCGCGGGGGCCGCCAGCTACAATATCGCCCACGCCGCCATCCTGCCGATGCTGCTCGGCATCGTCGGCATGGTGGTGCCGTCGGAGCTGGCGATGCATCTCGCGCTGATCTGGAGCACGCATATCGGCCTCGACCGCGCCATCGGCTACGGCCTGAAATACGACGCCGGCTTTTCCTTCACGCATCTGGGGCGGCTCGGGAAAACGGCGGGGTAACCGGCTCCCTCTCCACGTCTGGGCAGAGGTGAAGAACGCGGCGTCTTAGGTTTTCGGCGGGCGGCTCGGCACGAAATAGCTCGACTTGTGCACAACCTTTCCGTCGCGCAGCGTGATGACGTCCACCAGCTCCATCACCACCGGCGTGCCGTCCGGCCTGGTCGCCGTCAGGATCGATTCGGAGACGAAGTGATCGTCACTGCCATAGAGCGCCACCGGCTCGAATTTGATCCCCGGCAGTCCCGAGATGTCCTTGCCGAACTGCTCGGCCACCGCCTCCCGGCCCTTGTAGACCTTCGGGCTGCCATGGCGCTGGTAGCTGGTATCGTCGGCATGAAACGCCATGATCGCCGCAACATCGTGGGCGTTCCAGGCGGCGTTGTAACGGGTGGCGAGATCCTTCCAGGCCGTTGCGGACATTCGTGGGCGCTCCTGTAGTTCCGTTGGCGGAAACACTACCGGTTTTCCGCCGGGAATCCACCGCGCGGCGCAGCCGCGGTTGATCCGGAGCGGCTTCAACCGATAGACATGGGTCAACACGGAGGAGACGCATGGCCGCAGCCGACGTAGCGAAGATCGCAACGCAATATATCGATGCCTGGAACGAGACCGACGACGCCAAGCGGAACGCGCTGCTTGACCAATGCTGGGCGGACGACGGCGTTTATGTCGATCCGAATATTGAGGTGCGCGGACGGGACGCGCTGTCACGCCGGATCAAGGAGGTCCAGGCCGGCCGTCCCGGCGCGCGCCTCGAATTCATGAGCCGGACCGACGCGCATCACAATGTGCTGCGCTTTCTCTGGCGGCTGGTGCGCGCCGACGGCTCATGCGGCGATACGTCCATCGATATCGGCGAACTCGGCCCCGACGGGCGACTGTCGAAAATCATCGGATTCTTCGGGCCCGCGCCGGAGCTCTAGCGCAGGCGGCCGGTCAGCCGCATCACGAAGATCAGCACCTCGGCCACCGCCTTGTACAGTTCGGCGGGAATCTCGTCGCCGAGCTCGACATTGGACAGCGCGCCGGCGAGCACTTCGTTCTCCTCGATGGCGACGCCGTGCTCGCGGGCAATCTCGACGATCTTCTCTCCGACCGTGCCGCGGCCCTTGGCGACCACGCGCGGCGCGCCCGTCCGGTCGTAATGCAGGGCGACCGCGAGGGTCTTGCCGGTCTCGGAGATCATAGCGCGCGATCCAGGAAATGGCCGGCCGGCGGCGGCGCGGCGCGCGGCGGTGCGCCGTCGCCGATCACGATGTCGCCGGGCTCGAGCGCGGCCTCGCGCAGCGCATGGGACAATTGCGGCGCGTTGAGGCGCAGTTGCGCGGCGGTGGCGGGCCGCTCGGCCCACATCCGCACCGAGGTCCGCGCGCCGCTCAGGCTGACCAGCGCATGCACCGGCCCGGTCGGCTCCACATCGAGCGAAAAACGCGCCTGCCACGCCCGCCGCGCCGGCTCCGCCGTGCCGCTTCCGCCGTCGCGAGAAATCTCGAACTGGGCGATGGCGGTGCCCTGCGGCGTCGCGAACGGGATTTCGAAATTCCACCGCGGCACAGCCATCTCAGCGCGCGTACCGGCTGGGTCCGGCAGCGAGGCCGCCTGCAAAAGCGTCTGCCGCGCCAGCGCCGCGTCGACATCCGCGATCAGGCGATGAGCGGCGGCCACGGGCGGATCGTCCAGCGCGATGGATGGCGGCAGCGATGGCTGCGCGCTCGGCACCGCGCCACGAAACGGCGGCGGCACACTGCCGGACGCGGTTTCCCGATGCCCGCTGTCGATCAGGACACGCGAGCTATTCGGCGCCCGCCCCTCGGCGTCGAGAAGCTGCGCCACGGCCTCGCGGAGCCCCTTCGGAAGATTTTGCAGCAGGGCCGTCAGGTCGGCGCCGGCCGCAGCAGCGCGGCCCGTCATCATCGGCAGCAACATCTCCGCGTCCCCGATCTCCGGCGACAGCGGCGGCGAGGTTGTTGCGGGGGTCGGCGCAGCGCCGAGCCACGAGGCGACGGTCTGGCGAAACACGACCAACGCGGCCTTGAGGTCCGCCGGCGCGGAGCCGCCCGACAGGGCCTGCTCGAAGAACAATCCGGAGTCACGGAACGCTGTTTTGACGTCGCCGCCGGTGAGGTTTTCGCCCAACACCGGACGCCGCGCCAGCAGTTGCATGGCGGCCTGCTGAAGCGTCTGCGGCATCGTCGGCGACGACGCCACCGCGCCGAGATTGGCGAACAGTGATGACAGGCTGCCCTGTCGCGCGGCAGCGGTCTGAACCGCGGCGGACACCGCCAAGGCTTCGAGATCGGTGAGCACGCGCCCGGATGCCGCCGCCTGCACCGGCGCACTCGGCATCGCGACGCGGATAGAAGCGGCTGCCCCGGCCCGATCCGCCGGCGCGCTCCCGGTCGCCCCATCGCCCGGCACGATCTGAAGCCGCACGCCCTGCGGCGTCTGCGACACCGCCAGTTGCAGCTTGTCGCCGGGCTGGAGCGGAACCTCGCTCAGCGCCTCGATGGTGAGATTCGCGATGGCGATGCGCACCTTGCCGGCGTCGAGCAGCGCCAGCACCTGCGCGTCGATCACGGTGCCCGGCTGTAACGCCGCGCTCGCGGCTGCGCCTTGCGCCGCGACGACGGGAAACACCGGATTGATGGCGACGGACATGGGTGCAGCTTCCTCTGGCGGGCAAGCTAGAGGAGCCGCGTAAACCTTCCATTAACCGAGGAGTTTTGCCGAACGCCGCTCTGCAGACAGCGTAGGTGTTTAACCCTCTCCCACCGAAAGGACGTTCACGCCCGTCTTCGACGCGCTACGGGGAGAGGGAAACAGCAATCACCCCAGCGCAGTCAGCACTCGCGCCGCCGCCTCGAAATCGCGGTGCCGTGCGGCGCGGCGGGCTTCCATCTCCTCGTCCAGCCCCCAGGTCTCGCTGTTCCAGTCCTCGTCGACATGCGCGGCGGCCCACACCTGCGCCGCGTCGAGCACGCGATGGTTCAGGGCCAGCGCCAGCATCGCCGAGCCGGTGATGGTGGTGAGGATATGCAGCGCCGCCACCGGCCACGCGTCGGAAGGCAACGCCCCGCGCGCCGCCGCCACCGCCGCTTCGGGCTGGCGCACATGTATGATCCCCTCGGTGAGGATGAAATGCGCGCCGAGATCGTCGGCGGCCCAGCGCAGCACCGGGTCCCAATGCTTCGCCTGCCGCGCCACCAGCGCCTCGGGAAACCCGGCGCGATAGAACACGAGATCGGTTTCGAAGTATTTGGCGATGTCGTCGACCACGGCGTCGACGTTTCCGGTCACGCCGTCGATGACGCTGTTGGCAAGCCGCGTCATCGGCATCGCCATCGGATCGATCGCCTCGGTCTGCGCCTGCCACTCCGCGGCCATGGCCTCGGCAAGGTCGCGGCTCGGCGCGGCGAGCACATTCCGCCCCGGTGTGCGCACGGTCTTGCCGTCCAGCGTCACCGCGAAACCGTCCGGCCCCTCGGCGACGCCGGCATGGGTATAGAAACGCTTGCGCAGCGGCGCGCGGGACGACTGGCGCGACGCCTCGCGCGGATCGAGCGGCGAATGTCCCGCGACCTCATCGAACAGTTCACGCATCGGCTAGTGTCCCGAATCCGAAGTTCGCCTCACTTTGTTGCGCCCTCCCAAGCGAACTTCGGATTCGAAAGGACACTAGCAACCCTATAATTCTGGTGTGGTTTAGGTTCAGAAGTTCGCTTAGAGGACTTAGCCGGGAGAATGAAGCGAACTTCTGAACCACCACACTAGCTCTCACTCCTCACACAACGACAAAGCGGCGCGCCCGGTCAGCGATTGGCGCAGCTTCGCGAATAGGCCGCGCGCTCGTTGGGGCCGAGCCCCCACGCCGCGCCCTCGTCCAGACACCGCGCGATGCGGTCGCCATAAGACTCGCGCCGCGCCGGCTTGAGCCGCGCCTTCGGCCGCGGCGCGTTCGGCTGCACCACACCGGGCGTCGTGTTCTGCAATGCGAACGGCGGCGGCGAAGTCATCTGCGGGACCGGCGGCACCTCGATCCGGGGCGGTGGCGGCGGCGGCGGCGCGGTGGGAAACGGGATCACCGGCTGGGTGCCGGGCGGCCCGATGATCTGGGCATGGGCGAGCGTCGTAAGCGACAGGATCGCAATCGCCAGACCCGATGCCGCTGCGATAATGCCGCTCGCCTTCATTGCGTGTCCCATCATTCGTGCTACCCGCTCGTCAGGACCGGATTATGCCGATCATGACGGCTTTCCCTTCAGCATATCGTGCCCGCGAGCAGCGAGAGCAAGAGCCTCACTCCTCCGGCGCGTGCTCGATGGGATCGAAGCGGTCGCCCTCGAGCCCGAGCAGGTTCCACGATTGCAGCATATGCGGCGGCAACGGCGCGGTGACGTCGATCACTCCGCCGCGTGGGTGCGGGATGACGATGCGGCGCGCGAGCAGATGCAGCCGGTTCTGCAGACCGCCGGGCAGCTGCCAGTTTTCCTTGTTGAAGTATTTCGGATCGCCAACGATGGGGTGATCGATATGCGCCATATGCGCTCGGAGCTGATGGGTGCGGCCGGTGACCGGCTTGAGCGACACCCAGGCGAGCTTCTGCGCCGAGGTCTCGACCACCGCGTAATAGGTCACCGCATGGCTCGCGCCCTCGTCGCCATGGCTGGCGACGCGCATGATCGAATCCTCCTCGTTCTCCTCCTTGGCGAGATAGGTGGAAATACGCCCCTGCTTCGGCTTCGGCACGCCCGCCACCAGCGCCCAGTAAATCTTGCGTGCCGAGCGGTGGCGGAACGAGGCGGTGAGCGCCGAGGCGGCAAAGCGCGTTTTGGCGATCAGGAGGCAGCCTGAGGTTTCGCGATCGAGCCGGTGCACGAGGCGCGGCTTCTGCCCCTTGGCGTCGCGCATCACCTCCAGCATTAGGTCGACGTGTTTGGTCATGCCCGAGCCGCCCTGCACCGCGAGGCCCGCGGGCTTGTTCAGCACCATAACGTCGTTGTCCTCGAACAGGATCATTTTGCGCAGTTCTGCGAACGTCTTCTCCGCCGCCTCAGAGCGCTCGGCGGCCTTCGGCGCGTCGAGCTTCAGCGGCGGGATACGCACGCTCTGGCCCTCTTCAAGTCGGTCCTTGCTGTCGGCGCGCTTGCCGTTGATGCGCAGTTCGCCTTTGCGGACGATGCGCTGGATGTGGGAGAACGACAGGCCGGGAAAGCGATGCTCGAGGAAGCGGTCCACGCGCATGTTGTTCTCGTCGGCGGTGACGATCACGGTCTGCACCTTGGTCGGCAGCGGCACCGCTTTCGGTGCCACAACTTCGTCGTGAGGCGCAGGCGAGCGCTGCGGGCGAACGCCAGCGGACGGCTTGGTCACCTTTGCCGCTGCCCTTCGCGGTGCGCCTTCGCCGCGCGCCTCCGGACGGCCACCCGGCTTACCCGTGTCCTTCTTGGCGAAGGACGGCTTGCCGCGCTTCGCGGCGCGCTTGTCGTCCTTGCGCGCCTCGCGCACGCCCTTCTTCTCAAGCGGCTTCCTGAAACGCCGGCTCATGATGATTTATCCCGTCTCAGCTTGGCCCAGTAATCGAGCCGCTTGCGAATCTCGCGCTCAAAGCCGCGATCGGGCGGATTGTAGAACGTCTGGCGGCCGAGTGCCTCCGGGAAATAATCCTGCCCGGAAAACGCCTCCGGCGCGTCGTGGTCGTACTGATAGCCCGCGCCGTAGCCTTCCGCCTGCATCAGCCTAGTCGGCGAATTGAGGATGTGCTTGGGCGGCAGCAGCGAGCCGCCCTCCTTCGCCACGCGCTTCGCCGCCCCGAACGCCTTGTAGGCGGCGTTGGATTTCGGCGCGGTCGCCACATAAATCACCGCCTGCGCGATGGCCAGCTCACCCTCGGGGCTACCGAGAAAATCGTAGGCGTCCTTGGCGGCGTTGGTGATCACCAGCGCCTGCGGATCGGCGAGGCCGATGTCCTCCACCGCCATCCGCACCACGCGGCGCGCCAGGAACAGCGGGTCCTCGCCGGCATCCAGCATGCGCGCGAGATAATACAGCGCGGCGTCGGGATCGGAGCCGCGCACGGATTTATGCAGCGCCGAGATCAGGGTGTAATGGCCGTCCGCGGATTTGTCGTAGATCGGCGCGCGGCGTTGCAGGATATCCTGCAACTGCGCGGCGTCGAACACCTCGTCCTTGCGCGCGGCCCGCCACACTTCTTCCGCCAGCGTCAGCGCGGCGCGCCCGTCTCCGTCCGCCATCCGCACCAGCACGGCGCGGGCCTCGGCATCGAGTGGCAGCGGCCGGCCCTCGATTTCCTCGGCGCGGGCGTAGAGCTTCTCCACCGCCGCCGCATCGAGCGAATGGAACACCAGCACCCGCGCCCGCGACAATAGCGCCGCGTTGAGCTCGAACGACGGGTTCTCGGTGGTGGCGCCGACCAGCACCACGGTGCCATCCTCCATCACCGGCAGGAAGGAATCCTGCTGCGCCCGGTTGAAGCGATGCACCTCGTCGACGAACAGCAGCGTGCCCTTCCCCGTCTCGCGACGGGCGCGGGCGGCGTCGAACACCTTCTTCAGGTCGGCGACGCCGGAGAACACCGCCGAAATCTGCTCGAAATGCAGTTCGGTCGCGTCGGCGAGAAGCCGCGCCACCGTGGTCTTGCCGGTCCCGGGCGGCCCCCAGAAGATCAGCGAGCCAAGCGTGCGCGTCTCCAGCATGCGCGTCAGCGCGCCATCGGGACCGAGGATGTGATCCTGCCCGACCACGTCGGAGAGCTGGCGCGGCCGCAGCTTCTCCGGCAGCGGACGCGGCGCGTCCTCCTCCAGCCCGGCGGCAGCGAAGAGGTTGGCTGGGGATTGCGGTCGCTTCGGACTCATGACGCCTTTCCTGCCCCTCGCCCCACTCGCGGGGAAAAGCGAAAGCGGATGCCGCTCAGCCGCCGAGCGTAACGGAAATCTGCTGGCCGCCCCGCACGACAGTGATGCGCCACAGCCGCGAAGGCTCGCGCGCCACCTTCTCCAGATCGGCAGTGCGACCGATCTTCTGGCCGTTGACCTCGACGATGACGTCGCCTTTGCGGAAGCCGACATTGGCGGCGAAGCCGTCATCGGCGATGTTGGTGATGGCGACGCCTTCGACACTGCTGTCGAGCTTCAGCTCATCGGCAAGCGCCGGCGAGATGTTGGCGACCGTCGCGCCCTGGAACGGCGACCGCGACTTGATGACGATCTCGTCGCGGCCGGTATCGGGCGCAGTTTCTAGCGCGATGGTAAGCCGGACCGGCTTGCCGCCGCGCAGCACGTCCACCTGCGCGGTGCCACCGAGCGGCCGGGTGGCGAAGCGGTAGTCGAACGCATTGGGGTCGTCGATGGTCTGGCCGTCGATCGACACCACGAGATCGGACAGCTTGAGGCCGGCCCGCGCCGCCGGGCTGCCGGGCGTGACGTTGGCCACCAGCGCACCGGTGGGCCGTTTGAGGCCCAGCGTCTCGGCGATCTCGGGCGTCACTGCCTGCAACCGCGCGCCGAGCCATGGCCGCTTCACCGCCTTGCCGCCGCTCTTGGCCGAGGCGACGACCACGCGCACCATGTTGGCGGGAATGGCGAAGCCGATGCCCTGCGAGCCGCCGGAGCGCGAGAAGATCGCAGTGTTGACGCCGACGAGCTTGCCGGTCATGTCAACCAGCGCACCGCCGGAATTGCCCGGATTGATCGCGGCGTCGGTCTGGATGAAGAACTGATAGTCGGTGATGCCGACCTGCGTGCGCGCCAGCGCCGAGATGATGCCGTGCGTCACCGTCTGGCCGACGCCGAACGGATTGCCGATGGCGAGCACCACGTCGCCCACCTGCGCATCGTCAGAATTGGCGAAATCCAGCGTCGGGAATTTTTCCTTGGTGTCTTTCAGGCGGAGCACGGCAAGATCGGTGCGGCTGTCCTTGGGCACGATCTCGGCCTCGAACTCGCGCTTGTCGGCAAGCGAGACCTTGACCTGATCCGCGCCTTCGATGACGTGGTTGTTGGTCACGACCAGACCAGACGCATCCACCATGACGCCCGAGCCAAGCGAGCGCTGCATCTG
>JAFKES010000149.1 GCA_017308495.1 Afipia sp. | reverse complement strand
GCCTTTCAGTTCGCGCCTTTCAGTTCGCGCCTTTCAAGTTCGGGCCTTCTGCTCCAACGCGTGTGCGCCGGCGGCCCATTCATCTGCGGCGGCGCTCGATCGGCACGGGGCGGCGAACGGCGATCCAGCGGTCGGCGGTGTGAATGGCCCACACCAGAAGCGCGCCCAGAGTCGCGATCAGTCCGCAAAGGACAAAGGAGAGGTCGGCGGCGGTCAGTGGGATGTCCATGAACCCGTTCCTTCGATTGTGCCCGGCACCGGCGCGTGACGTTGGCGGCCAGTCATGCCGGGGACGGCGGAGCGATAACCGCCACCACCGCGGGCTGTTCCCATGCGCGGCGACATCACGGCCTTGCATCGCGTGAACAGTAGCGGCCGCCGGATCATCCTTTCCTGACCGGACGCTTTATCCCGGCGGCACGTCCTGTTGCACGGCAGGGCCGATCAGAACGACCGGTCACCGACATCTAAAGCTGGCTCATGCCAGCCACACCGTGAGATGGAACTGCTGAGGACGCTCATTGCCGGCCAAGGGACGGCGATCGGCGGCGATTGGCGTGGCCAGAGGGGTTCCAGAATGGCGGAGAGGGTGAGATTCGAACTCACGGTACCCTTGCAGGCACGGCGGTTTTCAAGACCGCTGCCTTAAACCACTCGGCCACCTCTCCATGAAGCTCCTCATGCGGGAAGGCGCGGCGGATTGCAAGGCGGAACGGACCCGGAGCGGCCGGCCGGGCCGAAAATCAATCTGCTGTTTACCAAAAACGGTCCCGGATATTTCCGGCGCGTCAGCAATGGGTTAAGGTTTTCAGGCGATTTGGAATGACCTCGGCTTGCAATCCCACGGGTAGGCAAGCCGGCCAGAGTGGTTTAGTTTGGGGACCGATGGGGATCGACGTTACGGAAACGGGCAGGGCAGTTGCGCGCGTCGCCGCGGCCGCTGCCGTGTGCCTTGTGGTCGCCAACTGCTCGTCGGGCAATCTGGCCAGCCGGGTCGATCCAAAATACGGCGTGTCGTCCAGCCCGCGGGTGGTCGAATTCGGCCAGCCGGTGCCGAGGGGCGGTGGCACCTATCGCGTCGGCAAGCCCTATGTGGTGGGCGGCCGCACTTATGTTCCCGAGGAAAACCCGAACTACCGCGCCGAAGGCGTCGCGTCCTGGTACGGCGATAATTTTCACGGCCGCCTGACGGCCAACGGCGAGGTCTTCGACATGACCTCGCTCACCGCTGCG
This sequence comes from Afipia sp., assembly GCA_017308495.1. Classification (GTDB taxonomy): domain Bacteria; phylum Pseudomonadota; class Alphaproteobacteria; order Rhizobiales; family Xanthobacteraceae; genus Afipia. The sequence continues at coordinate 18,326 of JAFKES010000149.1, read as the reverse complement.
CATCCGACGCTGCCGCTGCCGTCCTATGCCCGCGTCACCAATCTCGCCAACGGCAAGTCGGTGATCGTGCGCGTCAACGATCGCGGTCCGTATCACGGCAATCGCCTGATCGACGTCTCCAACACCGCGGCGCGCCTGCTCGAATTCCGTGATAACGGCATCGGCCGTGTGCGCGTCGAATATGTCGGCCGCGCGCCGCTCGACGGTTCCGACGACCGCCAGTTGATGGCGACCCTGCGCACCGGGGAACCGGCGCCTGCGCCATCCGCCGTGCGGGTGGCCTCCGCGCGATCGTTCATCCCCGAGGCGTCGACGCCGTCCCGCGGCGTGCCGCGTGACGTTCCGCTGCCCGAAGCCCGGCCCTATACGCTCGGCAACACCGCCGCCGACGTCGCCTCCGCGGGGACGTCGGAAGTATCCGCTTCGCGGGTGGCAAGGGCGGGGGGACGCCGCTTCGAGCGCGTCGTTCCGGTCAGCGCCGAGGAGGCCGATGAGGCGCTCACGCCGCAACAGCCCCAGCCGGCGGCCTATACGCCGCCGACGCGGGGAACCGGGAGCCTGGCCTCCGGTCGCGGCCTCTACTGACGTCGCTTCAGCAGGAAATATCCGCACAGTCCGATCGGGATCGCCAGCGTGATCCATGACAGGGCGTCCCAAAGGCCGTCGCCGACCAGTGCCGATACGAGGCCGATCATGCTCAGCACGCCGATCAGCAGCGGTATCGCGAAAATCCGGCCGTTTGTCTGGCGTCGCTGAATCGGCATCGGCTTCATGACGTCTGGGCCACGTGTGGATCGGCGGCCACAACGACCTGTTCGACGCTGAGGCCGGATTTCCTTCGCCTCAGCCACAGGTAGAGTCCCGTGATCAAGATCACGATGGTGATGATGTCGAGGATCGCCCAGAGGATCTTCAGCGGCATGCCGCCGTAATCGCCGAAATGCAGCGGCTGCGAGAGCAGCAGCGTGGCCACATACCAGGGCAGGGGGCGGCTGTCGGTCAGCGTGCCGGTCTCCGCATCGATCAGCGCCGGCTTGAGCAGCTTCGCCGTCAGCGGGGTGTTGCCGCGCATGAACACGGCATAGTGGCTCTTGCTGGTGAAGAGCGATCCGGGGAATGCCACGAAGGCCGGCGTCATGTCCGGCTCCGCCCTGATGGCGACTTTCACGGCCGCGTCGATCGATGTCGGATTCGCGACCAGCGGCCGGTCCTTGTATTGCGCCGTCATCTCGGCGAGCTGGCCGAACTGCCATACTTTGATGACGAGCTCCGCCCATGTGTTGATGACGCCGGTGAAGCCCACCACCAGCATCCAGACCACCAGCACGATGCCCGTCAGGTTATGGATGTCGAGCCAGCGCACCACGCGCGGGCGATCGCGCCGAAAGGCGCCGAACGGCAGCTTGCGCATGGCCGGGGCGTAGACGACGATTCCCGAGACGATCGCGACACAGAACAGAATGCCCATCAGGCCGAGAAACAGCTTGCCGGGCAGACCGGCGAACATGTCGGTGTGCAGCTTGAGCATGATCGAGGTGAAGCGGCCGGCGAGATCGGGCGTGTCGAGATAGGCGGCAGTATGCGTATCGACGCGGACGAGCCAGTTGTCGGCCGGATTGTCGGTGATGGCCTTGCCGATGCTCACCATCATCGCGTTCGGATCGTCCGGGTCCCAGATCAGGAAATGGGGGACGTGGCCGGGATCGCGCGACAGACCGTTCCGGACCACGAGGTCGAGATCGGCGGCCGGCGTGCCGGCGGGCACCTTCGCGGCCTGCACGCCTTCATGGAGGAGATCGTCGATCTCGTGATGGAAGATCAGCGGCAGCCCGGTGATGCACAGCATCAGCATGAATACGGTGCAGATGATGCTGGACCATTTGTGGATCCAGCCCCATCTCCGAAGTGACCTGCCGCCGCCTGCCGCCAATCGCCTGCTCCTAGTTCCAGCTATATTTCAGCGTGCCGAGGACGGTGCGCGCGGTGCCGAGGCCGCAATAGGCCAGCGCGCTCTGACAGGACGTCACGTAGTATTTGTTGCCGAGATTGGTGGCGTTGATCTGTGCTTTCCAGCCCTTGAGCTCCGGCCGCGCATAAGCGAGATCGTAGCTCACCGCCGCATCGAACAGCGTATAGGACGGAATGTAGATGGTGTTGGCGAAATCGCCGTAGTTCTCGCCGACATAGCGCACGCCGGCGCCGAGACCGAGGCCCGCCAGCGGGCCGTCGTGCCAGGTGTATTTGCCCCACAGCGACGCCTGTTCGCGATTGACGTTCGGCAGGTATTTGCCAACGTTCCCCGCCAGGCTTTTCGTGACGACGGGATCGAGATGGCTGTAGCCGGCCACGATCTCGAACTCGCGTGTGACATTGCCGCGCAGTTCGAACTCGTAGCCGCGGACGCGCGCTGCATCGGTCTGAACATATGTCAGGCCTCCGGTGGCGGGATCGCCGGTCAGTACATTCTGCTGAATGATCTCGAACAGGGCAGCCGTGAACATCAGGTTGGTGCCCGTAGGCATGAACTTGACGCCGATTTCCTTGCCTTCGCCCGTAGTGGGCTTGAAGGAATTGCCATAGATGTCCGCTCCGGGGTTCGGAACAAACGATGTCGAGTAGTTGGCATAAGGCGAGAGGCCGAAGTCGAACAGATAGTTGAGGCCGACGCGCCCGGTCGCCGCATTGTCGGACCGCTGATACCGTCCCGGCAACGGAAAGAACCCGGTGCTGGTCGTGTTAGACGAGGCCCAGTCCTGCCGCCCCGTCAGCGACAGCGTCCAGCGGTCGAACTTGATCTGGTCCTGCGCGTAGAGTCCGGCCTGTTCCATCTTGGTGTTCATGTTGATGTAGGAAAACAGCGCGCTTGCGGGCGGAACCACAAACGTGCCGTAGACCGGATTGAACACGTCGATCGGGAAGTAGTTCAGGGGCGCAGTGAAGGGATTCGCCAGCCGGCTGTCATTGGAGCTGCGCGAATTCTGATAGTCGAAGCCCACAAGAACCTTGTGCGTCAGGAATCCCGTTCTGAAGTCGATCTGCGCCTGATTGTCGACGGCGAGATTGCTGGCCGTCGCCTTGACGTAGATCGGGGTCCTGTAAAAATATCGATCGAACAAGAACGAGTCACCGCGAAACGCCTGCATGTCCATCGTCACGTCCATGTAACGAAGGTTCTGTCGCACCTGCAGATTGTTGTCGAAGCGATGCTCGAACTCGTAGCCGATGGCGGCTTGTTCCAGCTTGTAGCGATCGTGCGCGGGCTCGCCCAGATAACGGCTGTACGGAATCCGGCCGTAGGGATTGGGCAGGAGCGTCGCTTCTCCGGGCACGTATTGCTGATAGCCCTTGTTGTCGATCTTCTGGTAGTGCGAGAGGATCGTGAAACTGGTGTCCATCGACGGCCGCCAGGTCAGGCTTGGCGCGATGAACAGCTTGTTGTCCTGCACGTAGTCGACCTGGGTGTCGCTCTTTCGCGCGAGGCCGACGAGGCGGTAGAGAAATTCGCCGTTCTTGTCGATCGGCCCGCCGATATCGAACGCGCCCTGAATGCGGTCGAACGAGCCGAACGTGCCTTCGACCTCATAATGCGGCGTCGCAGTCGGCCGCTTGCTGACCATGTTCAGCAGGCCGCCCGGATCGGATTGGCCGTAAAGTCCCGAGGAGGGGCCTTTGAGGACCTCGATGCGCTCGAGGCCGTAGGTTTCGATGCGTGGCACCGCGAACAGCACCGTATCGGCCGGAATGCGCAGGCCGTCGAGATAGCGCGGCGCGTCGAAGCCCCGGATCTTGACGGAGTCGAAGAAGACGCCGGCGTTGAAGGCTTCAAGCGAGAGGCCCGGCGTATATCGCAGGGCTTCCGAGAGAGTCTGTGCGCCCTGCGCCTGGACCTGATCACGGGTCACCACCGAGATCGATTGCGGAGTCTGAAGGATCGGCGTGTCGGTCTTGGTGGCGGTGGCGCTTTGATGGGCGAGGACGCCGGCGACCGGGCCGCGCGCCGTTTCGCGGGTCTGCGCCGGTGCGGGTTGGGCCTGATCCTGCCGGGGAGCGGGCGCCGTGGTGGCGGGGCGCCGCGCGCGGGCGCGTTGACCAGCCACCCGGACTTCGGGGAGGGAGGTTGCCGCCGGACTTTCAGCGGGGGGTGCGGAACTTTGCGCCAGCGCCGGGGTGATCTGGAGGCCGCCGAGCATGGCGGCGCCCAGCATTCCCCTCACCGGCGTGCGCAAGATTGCCGTTAAAGTCCGTCGCCGCATGGCAGAATCCCCATCAGTCCTGTTTCAGCCCTGTGGGGAGAAAGCAGATTTGATCAGCCACCGCCTTTGCGCGCGCGCAGAAATCCTTTGATCGTGTGTTGATGCATTCAAAGATGGCCGCGATGCTGGACGAGTGCGTCATTTCGGACGCAGTTTCCCCGGGACTTCGCGAATGCAATCAGGATGATGGCTGGGTGCGGCACAGGCGCGGCGCGGAGCCGAAATGCTTGCGGAACGCGGTCGCGAAGTTGGCGGGGCTGGCGTAGCCGACGAGATCAGCCGCTTCGGTGACGGTCATGTTCTGATGCACGAGCGCCTCGCGGGCGACCTCAAGCCGTCGGATCCTGAGATAGTCGATGGCGCTGACGCCATAGGCTGCCCGGAAGCGCAGGTTGAACGAGCGGTGGCTGGTGCCCGCGCGCCTTGCCAGTTCCGCCATGGTCCAGGGGTGGCGCAGGTCGGCGTCCATCAGGTTTTTCGCGGTCTGAAGACGTGTCCGCTTGTTGTCCGCCGGATTGTGCAGTTCGATATCGTGGCGCAACGCGAACAGGGCCCGCACCAGGATTTCGGTCGCCTGCGCGCTCATCAGCAGTTTCGCCCCGGGCCCATCGAGCGACGGCGATATGATCTCAGCCGCGATGGCCTGAATGCGCGGCGGTGCCGGAACCGAAAACGGGAAGACAGGCCGGTCCGTCGCCTTGAATAGATCGTGGAAATCCTGGACCAGCCCCAACTGCTCGATCGAGGACAACGGGAAGGCGGCGCCCACCGCCTTGATCGGGCCGCGAGAGGCCTCTCCAAGGCAAGGGGTCGGCTCGCGGATCGCCATGCCCAGCAACCTGTTCTCGGCATAGCGAATCTTTTCCGGGCCGTCGCGCGCGCAACTCTCGCCGGTTCCCTGGAGAACCACGGTCATATAGAAGCCGGGCTTCATGATCCCGCGGGTGCGCAGATCCATGGGCAATTGCAGTTCTCCCGGATGAAGCGCGCAGCCGGGAAACTCCAGCCACACCATCCGCTCGGAAAACGTATCTTCAACCGGCCGATTGTCGCGATCGACAATGGCGTAGTGATCAATGAAGCGGTCGTAGATGTGCGGCATCTGGCCTGTCGGTCGGGGCGGGTCCAGCCATCAATAGGACAAGACCGCCCCACGTCTCAACCACACCCCGGAAACTTTAGAAGGATTTGAAATCGGGATGCGCTGGAAGGCCATCCACTTCAGCCTGCTCAGCGGACCTCGTTCAGGAACGCGATCAGCGCTGCGTTCACCTCATTGGGCCGCTCCTGCTGAATCCAGTGTCCGGCGCCCTCGATGATGAGCTTGCGCCGCAGATCCGGCAGAACCCGTTCCATTTCCGTCACCCGCTTGCCGCCGAGGATGCCGGTCACCACCGCGTCCTTCGCGCCGGCGATGAAGATCGCCGGTTGATGGATTTGCGCACCGTGCCATGGCGCGGTCAGCTCCCAGTTGCGGTCGATGTTGCGATACCAGTTCAGGCCGCCGCGAAACCCGGTCCGGCGGTAGGTTTCGATCACATAAGCGTGCTCGTCGGCGCTGACCCAGTCGGGGCGGGGGCGGATTTTGGCGGGATCGCCAAGAAAACCGTGATCGCCCTTCACGAACAGGGACGACACGCCGCCGAAGGTGAGGGCTCCCATGGTGAAGGCGACGTCGCGCTCGAATTCGGCTTCGGCCACGCCCGGGGTCTGGAAATACTGCCAGTAGAAATCGCTGATCCCGCTGTTGGCCAGCGCGTCCAGCGGCCTTTCCCGGCCGCGCCATGGCGGCGGCACGCTCAGGCCGCCGACGGCGGTGAAGATGTCCGGCCGGAACAGGGCGGCATGCCACGCCACCGGCGCGCCCCAGTCGTGGCCGATGATGATCGCCCGGGTCTCGCCGAGCGCCGCCACCAGCGCCACCATGTCGCCGACCAGATCGAAGATCGAGTAGGCCTCGATGCTGTCCGGCGCGGAGGTGCGACCGTAACCGCGCATATCCGGCGCCACCACGCGGAATCCAGCGGCGGCGATGGCCGGAATCTGGTGCCGCCACGAGTCCGACAGTTCCGGCCAGCCGTGGCACAGCAGCACCAGCGGCCCTGAGCCCTGTTCGGTGACGAACATCTCGATGCCGTTGGCGGCGATCATCCGGGATGACATCGTGGTCTGGCCTCCTTTTGCGGCAGGAGTGGATAGTCCGCCGTGCCGTTGTTTGGGAATATGCCGCCTGTTACAAGGCCATCTTCAGGGATCGACGCATGGCCGCCATTCAACCAGATTTCCGGATTCGTAAAAGCCCGCCTGGCTGGTTCCGGCGCGTGGCCGCGGCAGGCGTGCTGGCGGCGGCGGTGGCCCTCGGCGGCTTCGCGCAGGCCGCCAACAACAGCGTGCAGGGCGCGAAGAAGGACGACGGCTACGACACCGACGCCCCGACCGCGATCCTGATCGAGGCCCGCACCGGCAGCATCCTGTTCGAGAAGAACGCGGACGAACTGCGCGCGCCCTCCAGCATGATGAAGCTGATGACGGCGGAAGTGGTTTTCGACGCCCTCTCCAGGGGCGAGATCAAGCCCACCGACGAATTCAAGATCAGCGAGTATGCCTGGCGCAGGGGCGGCGCGCCGTCCGGCGGTTCCACCATGTTCGCCGCGATCCACAGTCGCGTCAGCGTCGACAACCTGCTCCACGGCGCGGTGATCCAGAGCGGCAACGATTCCTGCATCGCGCTGGCGGAGGGGCTTTCGACCACCGAGGCCGCCTTCGTCGAGCGCATGACCAAGCGCGCCCGCGAACTGGGTCTGGTGAAATCGACCTTCGCCAATTCCAACGGGCTGCCCGATCCCGGTAACAGGATGACGGTGCGCGAACTCGGCATGCTGGCGCGCCACATCATCCTGACCTATCCGGAATTCTACAGGCTGTTCGGCGAGCGCGAGTTCACCTGGAACAAGATCCGCCAGCAGAACCGCAATCCGCTGCTGACGATGCTGGAGGGGGCCGACGGCCTCAAGACCGGGTTCACCAAGGACGGCGGCTACGGCCTCGTCGGCTCGGCGGTGCAGAACGGGCTGCGCCTGATCGTCGTGGTCAACGGTCTCGAAGCTGCAGACGAGCGCGCACAGGAAGCCAAGAAGCTGCTCGAATGGGGTTTCCGCAATTTCGAGGCGCGCACGCTGTTCGCGGAGAACCAGACCATCGGCTATGCGCGGGTGTTCGGCGGCGAGAACCGGTCGGTGCAACTGACCAGTCCCGAACCCGTCAAGGTGATGGTACAGCGGAACGGCAACGACAAGTTGCTGGCGCGTATCGTCTATAGCGGCCCGGTGCGCGCGCCAGTGGCGGCCGGCCAGCGGGTCGGGGTACTCAAGGTCTGGCGCGGGGGCAACATTGCGCTGGAAACGCCGCTCTATGCCGCCGAAGCGGTCCCCACCGGGTCGATAACCCGGCGCGCGGTCGATGGCGCGAGCGAACTCATGATCAGCCTGTTCCGCGCCGGCGTCGAGAAGCTGTGACCATGACACCGCCCGCCGCAGCACCGACCGCCTCCCGTGGCCGTTTCATCACGTTCGAAGGTGGCGAGGGGTCGGGGAAATCGACCCAGATCAAGCGACTGGCGGACCGCCTCAACGCCGCCAAGCTGCCGACCATCGTCACCCGCGAGCCGGGAGGCTCGGCAGGCGCCGAGATCATCCGCCATGTGGTGCTGTCCGGCATGGGGAAGATGCTCGGGCCGGAAGCGGAATCGCTGCTGTTCGCCGCCGCCCGCGACGACCATGTCAGTCAGCTTGTCGCGCCGGCGCTGGCGCAGGGCACGTGGGTGCTGTGCGACCGATTCGCGGACTCGACGCGCGTCTATCAGGGCGAGGTCGGCAAGGTCGATCCGAAGCTGATCCGCGCCCTGGAGCGTGTCACCATCGGCGATCTCAAGCCGGACCTCACCCTCATTCTCGACGTGCCGGTGGCGGTCGGCCTCAAGCGTGCCGTGGCCCGGCGCGGGGCCGCGGCCGCCGACCGCTTCGAGGGCGAAGGCCTGAGCTTCCATGAGAAGCTGCGCGAGGCTTATCTGAAGATCGCCCGGGACGAGCCCAAACGCTGCGCCGTGATCGACGCCGACGCCGATCCCGACACGGTCGCCGCGCGAATCTGGACCGCGTTGCGCGATCATCTGTTCACGGTTGCAATCCCGCGCGAGACCACCCGGGCATGAGTACGCGATCTTCCGACACCGAGCTGACGGTCCGCGCGCCACGCGAGACCACGGCGCTGTTCGGCCACCGCGACGCCGAGCAGACGCTGCTCGCCGCCTACCGCAGCGGACGCATTCCCCATGCCTGGCTGATCGGCGGCGCACAGGGCATCGGCAAGGCGACGCTGGCCTATCGCATGGCGCGGTTCGTGCTCACCCATGGCGATCCCTCGGCGGTCGCGGTGCAGGGCGCCGCCGACCTTCATGTCGGCGAGGATCACCCGGTGGCGCGGCAAGTCGCGGGCGGCAGCCATGGCGGCCTGCTGACGCTGGAGCGCAGCGTCAACGACAAGGGAACGATGCGCACGGTCATCACGGTGGACGAATCGCGCGAGACCATCGGCTTCTTCGGCTCCACGGCGGCGGTGGGCGGCTGGCGCGTCTGTGTCGTCGATACCGTCGACGAACTCAACGCCAACGCCTCCAACGCGCTGCTGAAGATCATCGAGGAGCCGCCGGCGCGGGCGCTGTTCCTGCTCGTCAGCCATACCCCGGCGCGGGTGCTGGCCACCATCCAGTCGCGCTGCCGCAAGCTGCCGCTGCGTCCGCTGGATCCGGACGACGTGATCGCGGCCGCCGTCGAAGCCACTGGGCTCAGCCGCGACGCCGCTCTGCGCGCCGCCGCCGCGATGGCCGACGGCAGCGTATCCCGCGCGCTGACGCTGATGGGCGGCGAGGCGCTCGGCCTGCATCAGCGCACGCTCGACATGCTGAACAGGCTGCCGCAGGTCGATCCCCGCGCGCTGCATGCACTCGGCGATGCACTCGGCCTCAACGATCGCGTCGGGCTGCGAACGTTCATCGATACCGTCGATCGCTGGCTGACCGAGCATCTGCATGCGCCGGACGCCGGCGCGAACCTGCCGCGCCTTGCACGGCTGGCCGAGGTATGGGAAAAGATCAACCGTGCCGCGCGCGATACGGAAAGCTTCAATCTGGAGCGGAAACCCCTGGTTTTTTCGGTGTTCAACATGCTCGCGGAAGCGGGCGCGGGTCACCCGTCGCAAGCGCGATAACAGGACAATCGCCGGCCTGGCAGCGCCTCATCAAGCGAATGCAATGCCGTCGGCTCTGACATGACATGACTGGGAAAGCGTGATGGCCAAGAAAGCCAAGACCTCCGCCGCGAAGACGAAGAAGAAAGCCGCCGAAGCCGTTGCAAAGAAGGCAGCCGCGAAGAAGGCAGCCGCAAAGAAGACTGTTTCGAAAAAGACGGCTTCGAAAAAGGCGATTGTCAGGAAAGCCGCGCCGGCGAAGAAGGCCGCCGGCCAAAAGGTGACAAAGAAGGCGACCAAAAAAGCCGCGAAGGCGACCGCCAAGAAGGTTGTCAAAAAGGCCGGCAAGACCCCCGCCAGGAAGGCGACAAAGACAGTCACGAAGCAGGTCACCAAGACGGTCGCGCCGAAAACGACCGGGAAGGGTGCAACAGTCGCCGCCAAGGGCAAGACGCCCACGCGCGCGCCAGCGGCAGTCGCAATCAAGCCGCCAGTTACCACGACGCCAGTCACCAAGACGCCCGCGATCAAATCGCCGGTAAGCGAGACTCCGGTTGCCAAGACTCCGGTAAGCGAGACTCCGGTAAGCGAGACTTCGGTAAGCGAGACTCCGGCAAGCAAAAGCCCGGCGACCACGACCGCCGCCCCGGCGCCGAAGCCGACCGCGCCGACACCGGAATCGGCCGTCAAGCCGGCCCCGACCATCTCCCTCCGGGCCAAGCGGCTGTCGCTGCCATTCGCCTCCGCCGCGAAGCCTGCGCCGGCAGCTGCGCCGCGCCGACCCGCGCCGCAATCCGCTCCCAAACCGGCGAAACCGACGGCCGCCCGCAACACGTTCTACATCACCACGGCGATCGCCTATCCCAACGGCGCGCCGCATATCGGCCACGCCTATGAGGCCATCGCCACCGACGCGCTGGCGCGCTTCCAGCGCCTCGACGGCAAGGACGTCTTCTTCCTGACCGGCACCGACGAGCACGGCCTGAAGATGATCCAGACCGCCGAGAAGGAGAATATGACCCCGATGGCGCTGGCGACGCGCAACGCCGCGCGCTTCAAGGAGATGGACGAGCGTCTCAACGTCTCGTTCGACCGCTTCATCCGCACCTCCGAGCGCGAGCATCACGAGTCCACCCGCGAGATCTGGCGGCGCATGGTCGCCAACGGTGACATCTATCTCGACAGCTATGCCGGCTGGTACTCGGTTCGCGACGAGGCCTATTACGCCGAGGACGAAACCATCGTCGGCGAGGACAATGTGCGGCGCGGTCCGCAGGGCACGCCGGTGGAGTGGGTGGAGGAGCGCAGCTACTTCTTCCGGCTCTCCGCCTATCAGGACAGGCTGCTCGCGCTCTACACGAGCCAGCCCGATTTCATCGGCCCGGACGTTCGCCGCAACGAGGTGATCTCCTTCGTCAAAAGCGGGCTGAAGGACCTGTCGATCTCGCGCACCACCTTCGACTGGGGCGTGAAGGTGCCCGAGGACGAAGACCACGTAATGTATGTGTGGGTCGATGCGCTGACCAACTACATCACCGGCGTCGGCTTCCCCGATGAGACCGATCCGAACTGGCGCTACTGGCCGGCGGACGTGCACATCATCGGCAAGGATATCATCCGCTTCCACGCGGTGTACTGGCCTGCGTTCCTGATGGCGGCCGGCATCCCCGTGCAGAAGCGCGTCTATGCCCACGGTTTCCTGTTCAACCGCGGGGAGAAGATGTCGAAGTCGGTCGGCAACGTGGTCGATCCGTTCAATCTCGCCGATCAGTACGGCGTCGACCAGTTGCGTTACTTCCTGTTGCGCGAGGTGCCGTTCGGGCAGGACGGCAACTACAACCACGAGGCCATCGTGGCGCGCACCAACGCCGACCTCGCCAACGATTTCGGCAATCTGGCCCAGCGCTCGCTGTCGATGATCGCCAAGCAGCACGACGGCGTGCTGCCGCAGCCGGGCGATTTCAGCGCCGGCGACAAGGCCATTCTGGCCTTGGCCGACGCCATGCTGGCGCAGGCGCGCACGGCGATGGCGACCCAGCAGATTCATCAGGCGCTCAACGCCATCTGGGCGGTGGTGGCCGAAGCCAACCGCTATTTTGCGGGCGAGGCGCCGTGGGTGCTGGCCAAAACCGATCCCCCGCGCCAGAAGACGGTGCTCTATGTCACCGCCGAGGTGGTGCGGCAGATCGCCATTCTCGCCCAGCCGGCGATGCCTGCGGCCTGCGCCAAGTTGCTCGACCTCCTTGCCATCGCGCCGGACGCCCGCAACTTCGCCGCGCTGGCAAACCGGATCAGGGCCGGGGTGCAACTGCCGCCGCCCGCGCCGGTATTCCCGCGTTACATCGAGCCCAGAGACGACGCGGCGGGTAACGCCTGATGCTGGTCGACAGCCACTGCCACCTCGACTTCCCGGACTTCGCCGCCGATCTCGACGCCATCGTCGCGCGTGCCGGGGCTGCCGGGGTGGGGCGCATGCTCACCATCTCGACGCGGGTGCGGCAGTTCGACGGACTGCTGGCAATCGCGGAGCGTTTTCCCAGTGTTTACTGCTCGGTGGGAACACATCCTCATCATGCAGATGAAGAGGATGGCATCACCGCCGACGAGCTGATCGCGCTGACGCGGCATCCCAAGGTGGTGGCGCTGGGCGAGGCGGGGCTCGACAATCACTACGACAACGGATCGCCGGCCGCGCAGGAGCGAGGCTTCCGCGCCCATATCGCGGCGGCGCGGGCGACCGGCCTGCCGCTGGTGATCCATACCCGCGAGGCTGACGAGGCCTGCGGCCGCATCCTCGACGAGGAGATGACCGACGGGCCGTTCAAGGCGGTGCTGCACTGCTACACCGGCGGGCCGGAGCTGGCGATGAAGGCCATCGGCCTCGGCCTTTCGATCTCCTTCACCGGCATCCTCACCTTCAGGAACTCGCAGGCGATCCGCGACATCGCCGCGGAGCTTCCGGCCGACCGCATCATGGTGGAAACCGATGCGCCTTATCTCGCGCCCGGCAAGTTCCGCGGCAAACGCAACGAGCCAGCCTTCGTGACGGAAACGGCGAAGGTGCTCGCCGAAACCCGCGGCGTCAGCCTCGAGGACATCGCGCGCCAGACCACCGACAATTTCTTCCGACTGTTCGACAAAGTGCCACGACCGGACGCCGCAGCCGCATGACCATCACCCTGACGATCCTCGGCTCCGGCTCTTCCGCCGGCGTGCCGCGCCCGGCGCTGGGTTGGGGCGCCTGCGACCCCAACAATCCGAAGAACCGCCGCCGCCGCTGTTCGCTGCTGGCGGAAAAGGCGGGGGTGGACGGCACCACGCGGGTGCTGATCGACACCTCCCCGGACCTGCGCGAGCAACTGATCGACGCCCGCGTCGATCATCTCGACGCCGTGTTCCTGACCCACGAGCACGCCGACCAGACCCACGGCATCGATGACCTGCGCTCGGTGGTGCTGCATCAGCGCCGGCGCATTCCGGTGTATCTCAACACGTCCACCGGCAAGGACGTCCTGCTGCGGTTCTCCTACTGTTTCGAGCAGGCTCCGGGCAGCGACTATCCGGCGATCCTCGAGAGCCGCGCGATCGAGGCCGGCGAGACCCGCATGATCGACGGGAAGGGCGGTACCCTCGCCTTGTCGGCCTTCCTGCTCCAGCACGGCAATATCCCGGCGCTCGGCTATCGCATCGGCGATGCGGCTTACACGCCGGACGTCAACGACATTCCCGAGGCGAGTTGGCCCGCGCTGGAAAACCTCGAACTGTGGATCATCGACGCGCTGCGCTACACGCCGCATCCGAGCCATTTCTGCCTCGACGACGCGCTGGCATGGATCGCCAGGTTCAAGCCGCGCCGCGCGGTGCTGACCAACCTGCATTCCGATCTCGACTACGACGAACTGCGCCGCCGGATGCCGGACGGTGTCGTGCCGGGCTATGACGGCATGCGGCTGGAGATCGCGGGGTAGGCCGCTATCGATTTTGATCGCGTGAGGCGCGCCGATATCGTGCGTGTCATTGCCGGGCTCGACCCGGCAATCCAACTTTTTCAAAGAAGGTGGATGCGCGGGTCATAGGCGAGCGGGAGCGACGCCGTTCTTCGAACGGCTAGGCCCGAGCATGACGATCTGTTGTGCAGAAATTACGCCGAAATCGCCTTGGCGGAATCCACCTGCTGGCGCAGGACGAATTTCTGGATCTTGCCAGTCGACGTCTTGGGGATCGAGCCGAACACCACCGCCTTGGGCGACTTGAAACCCGGCAGCGCGGTTTTGCAGTAGGCGAGGATTTCGGCTTCGGTGGCGCTCGCACCTTCCTTCAGTTCCACGAAGGCGCAGGGCACCTCGCCCCATTTCGGATCGGGCTTGGCGACCACGGCGGCGAACAGCACCGCCGGATGCTTGTACAGCACGTCTTCGACCTCCACCGACGAGATGTTCTCGCCGCCGGAAATGATGATGTCCTTGGAGCGATCCTTGATGATGACGTAGCCATCCTGATCCAGCACGCCGAGGTCGCCGGTGTGAAACCAGCCGCCGGCGAAGGCTTCTTCGGTCGCCTTTTCGTTCTTGAGGTAGCCCTTCATCACGGTGTTGCCCCGGAACATGACCTCGCCGATGGTCTCGCCGTCGCGCGGCACCTCGCGCATGGTGTCGGGATCGAGCACGGTGACGGCTTCCTGAAGCGGATAGGGCACGCCCTGGCGGCGCTTGAGCTGGGCGCGCTGGGCGGACGGCAGATTATCCCAGCCGGGCTGCTCGGCGCAGACGGAGGCGGGACCGTAGACCTCGGTCAGCCCGTAGACATGGGTCAGCTTGATGCCGATGCTCTCCGCGCCCTCCAGCACCGCCACCGGCGGCGCCGCGCCCGCGATCAGCCCGACCACGGGCCGCGCGGCCTGTCCCTTCGGCGCGGCGGGATCGTTGATCAGCGTGTTGTAGACGATCGGCGCGCCGCACATGTGGGTGACGCCGTGCGCCTTGACCAGCTCGAAAATCTTCTTCGGCTCGACCTTGCGCAGGCAGACGTTGATGCCGGCCACCGCCGCCAGCGTCCAGGGAAAGCACCAGCCGTTGCAGTGGAACATCGGCAGCGTCCACAGATAGACCGGGTGAGGGCCGAGATTGGCGGCGAGGACGTTGCTGACGGCGTTGAGATACGCGCCGCGATAGTGGGTCACGACGCCCTTGGGATTGCCGGTGGTGCCGGACGTATAGCCGAGCGAAATAGCGTCCCATTCATCCTGCGGCTGGAGCCAGGCGAAGTCCGGATCGCCCGACGCCACCGCCTCCTCGTACTCGATCTGGCCGATGCGCTGGCCGCCCGGAAACGCCGCATCGTCGACGTCGATCACCAGCGGCCGCGGACCGTTCATCAGGCCGAGCGCCTCGGAAATGACGCCGGCGAATTCGGGATCGACCAGAACGATCTTGGCGCCGCCGTGATCGAGCTGGAAAGCGATGGCGGCGGAATCCAGCCGGATGTTGAGCGCGTTGAGCACCGCGCCGGCCATCGGCACAGCGAAATGCGCCTCGTTCATCGCCGGGATGTTGGGCAGCATCGCCGCCACGGTATCGCCACGCCGGATGCCCTGAGCCGCGAGATACGACGCGAAGCGCTTGCAGCGCTCATAGGTCTCAGCCCAGGTAAAGGTCCGGCCTTCGTAAACGGCGCTGGTCAGGCCCGGATAGACCGCAGCGCTGCGCTTGAGGAAGCTGAGCGGGGACAGAGCGACGTAATTGGCCTCGGTCTTGTCCAGACCGGTGCTGTACTGGCCCTGGCTGCTGCTCATTTTCATCTCCCTGACTGGGTCCGGTTTCCGACGTTCGCTCCGCGGACCTTGCAGTCCCGTTCTACAACGGCGACCCTTGCGGTCAATCGATCATCGCGTCCGCAGACAACGTACTTTCGATGGATGGATACGGAGAGGATGACGCTGCAAGTCCTCACGTGGCGCGTCAGATATCTAGACCATTTTATCTTGATTTAGATGGATCATACTGAAATCACTTGATATATAAATATTCCATAATATACCTTATGCGAATAATGGATGTAGGCGAGCCTGTTCGAGGATTACATTGCCGAGGCGCAGAAAACGGGTGCGATCCGCAACCCGCATCGCTGCTGGCGCAATTCCTGCTTAACAGATGGGAAGATACGCTTCTGCGGTTGCGCGTGGAGAAAAGCGACGCCCCGCTGAACCGGTTCACCGACGTGGTGTTCGACTCGCGTCTCGTGTGAGAAAACGCGATAGGTCGCATCGTGACACCGCCCGCGTGGCATCTCCCTCTCCGGCTTCATCGGCACCCTCCCAATGTTTGAAATCCTGCAGCCCGGTCGCGTCTTCTACGGCTGGTGGATGGTCCTGGCTTGTCTGATCGTCGCTGTCGTCAGCTGGTCGCTCGGCACCTTCGGGATGAGCGTTTACATCCACGTCCTGTCCGGTCAGCGCGGCTTTTCGATCGGATTGATTTCGACCGCCGTCACGATTTCCTACCTGGTGACCGCCGCCTGCCTGATGAGTCTGGGCTCGGCCACCGCGCAACTGGGGCCCAAGCCGGTGATTGCGGCGGGTGCCGTCATCATGGCGGTGACGGTCGCCGCCCTGGGATTCTGCCGCGAGATTTGGCAAATCTTTCTCGTCTTCGCCGGCATGGGCGTCGGACGGGCCTGCCTGTCCTCGACGACGATTAGCACCACGCTTGCCCCGTGGTTCGAGCGTCATCAGGGCCGTGCGGTGTCGATCGCGCTGTTGGGCGCGAGCATTGGCGGCATGATTGGAACGCCGCTGCTGCTGGGCGGGATCGCGCTTCTGGATGTCGAGATGGCGTTTGCGATCGCCGGCCTGTCGGCCATCGTCATTCTGGCGCCGATCGTTGTGTTTGTCCTGAAACGGCGTCCGGCGGACCTTGGCCTGTTTCCGGACGGGGAAACGCCATCCGCCGCCGCTGCCGCAAGGACCGAGGCCCATTGGTCGCGCAAGGGCGCCATGGCGACGCGCCAGTTCTATTCGCAGTTCGTCGCGTTCGCGCTCGCCATGATGGTGCAGGTCGGATTCCTCAGCCACCATGTGCCGATGGTCGCGCCGACCCTGGGCGACACCGGAGCCTCGATCGCCGTGTCGTCGGCCGCGGTGTCCGCATTCGTCGGCCGCGTCGCGCTCGCCCGTTTCGCCGACAGGATCGATCTGCGCGTGACCACGGGCGGCGTTCTGTTGCTCGCGGCGGTCTCGCTGGCTTACATGTCCCTGACCTCGACCGGGTTTGGGCTTCTTACCGCCAGCGTCCTGTACGGTCTGACCATCGGAAATCTGACGACGCTGTCGCCGCTGATCGCGCGCCGTGAATTTGGCGCCGTTTCCTTCGGCGCGGTTTTTGGCGTCATTGCATCCGCGGTTGCTTTTGCCACGGCGTTCGGGCCGGGGCTCTACGGCATCCTGCGCGACATGTCGGGAAGCTATCACGCGCCGCTCATGATCGCGGCGTTCGTGAACCTGCTCGCCGCGGGCGTCATCGTCTGGGGAGGACGCAAGCCCATGCCCTCTCCTCATTAGCCGTACCGGATCGGCCCCCGCAAGGATTCGCCCGATGATGCAGAGACCGACCACCCGGCGACGGCCCGGCTGGCAGCCCGGATACAGCCGCGATACGCGACGCTGGATCGTGATGGTGATCGTGCTGATCGGCTCGCTCGTCATCTATGCCGTGGAGCGCTGGATGCGGACGCCGGACGCGCCGGTGGTCGGCAGCGCGCTGGTGGTCGACGGCGATACTCTGGTCATCGATCACATCCGCATTCGTCTGGTCGGCATCGACGCGCCAGAGCTTGACCAGAACTGCACCGATGCGTGGGGGCGCGACTGGCCCTGCGGTCGTCAAGCTTCGGCGCAACTGCGCAGCCACGTCCGCAGCAGCACGTTGACCTGCCGCCCGCAATCGCTGGATCAGTTCGGCCGCACGCTGGCGATCTGCACCCTGCCCGACGGCTCCGACATCAACGCCTGGATGGTGGCGCAAGGCTGGGCCGTCTCCTACGGCCGCGGAGCCCCTTATGGCGCAGAGCAGGCCGAGGCAAAATCGGCCCGGCGCGGCATCTGGGCTGGCTCATTCATGCCGCCGTACGAATGGCGGCGGCAGCATCCGCGCGGCGGCGACTGAGCAGCAACGACTACGAGCCGGCTCGCGCCGGACACGGTTGCGCGCGCAGATGCCGTTCCGCGGATGCCGGATGCTTCAGCAGCATCGCCGGCGGGCGGATCGGGCGCGCCACCAGGTTGCCACCGCAGTTCGGGCAGATGCCGCCGAGCACCGTCGCGGCGCAGGCGGTGCAGAAGGTGCATTCGAAACTGCAGATCATCACCTCAAGACTCTCAGGTGGCAGATCCCTGTCGCAGCACTCGCAGTTCGGCTTCAGCTTCAGCATCGGCAGCCTCCTCCCGCGCGCGAGCCCGGTCAGGGCTGGCATGATCCGGCGGCGATCAAACATAACATTGCAAATCCGGCGGGCGCCATGGCCGGACAGCGCGCGCCAGCCTATAGTGGGATCGAACACCTTACCGTTCGCCGGATCAAAGCGATGATACGCATTATGCTGCCGCAGGCCGTTCGTCCCGCTGTGACACCCCGCTCCGGACTAGCCGCCGCCATCGCCGCCACCCTGTTCGCACTCGCCCTGCCTGCGGCCGCGCAGCAACCTCCTCCGACGACCGTGGAGCGCTCCGCACAGGGACCATCCGCGAAAGACATCCGCATCGGCGTCTATCTGAACGTGCTGCCAGACTGCACCACCGGCACGTTGCCGGCGATCCGGCTGGTCGCGCCGCCGGCG
>JAFKES010000148.1 GCA_017308495.1 Afipia sp. | reverse complement strand
GCGCAATAGATGGCATACAGCGTCTTGAGCACGGCGCGGACATTGTCTGACCCGATCCGATAATACACCGTCTGCGCCTCGCGCCGCGTCTCCACGAGGCCGCCCGCGCGCATCTTGCCAAGGTGCTGCGACAGCGCGCCCTGGCTCAGCCCGACGATGGTGGCGAGGTCGCCGACCGAGCGCTCGCCGTCGAGCAGCTTGCACAACACCAGCATGCGCCTGGGATTGGCCATCCCTTCAAGCAGGTGCGCCGCCTGCTCGGCGACCGCGCTGAGATCGTCGGACTTGCCGGCGGCTGTGGAAGCGGGCTTTCTTGACATATTCGAATTTCCGAATATACTTAATTTCATAATGATTGCCGGCATACTCATGGAGATGTCATGACCAACATCGGTTCCGCCGACCGCACGATTCGCTTCATCGTCGGTGTCCTGCTTATCGTGCTTCCGTTCATTGCGCCAACAGCATCGTGGTTCGCGCCGCTCGGAAGCTGGACATGGGCCGTGGTCGCCGTGGGCATCGTCATGGTCGTGACCGCCGCGCTGCGCATCTGCCCGGCCTACGCCTTGTTCGGTATCACCACCTGTCCCCGCAAGTAACGCCCCTCGATCCGCAGAGCCTGCCATGACCTCAATCACCGACACCCGCCCGCTGGCGCGCGCCGCCGGCATCGACTGGACGCCCTACCTGATCGGCGCCGGCATCGGCGTGCTGAGCTGGATCGTTTTCGTCGTCGTCAACAACCCTCTCGGCATCACCACCGCGCTGTCGCAGGCCTCCGGCGGCGTCGCCGCGACGATCTGGGGCAGCGACTTCGTTACGCGCAACGCCTACTGGGCCAAGAACGCCTTCAGGCTCGACTACGGCATGCTGTTCCTGGCCGGCACGCTGCTCGGCGGCTTTCTGTCGGCGGTGCTGGCGGGGACATGGAAACTCGAGGCAGTGCCGTCGATCTGGGCGGAGCGCTTCGGTCCCTCCGCCACGCGGCGCTACGCCGTGGCGTTTATCGGCGGCATCATCGCGATGTACGGCGCGCGCCTCGCCAATGGCTGCACCAGCGGCAACGGCATCTCCGGCGGGCTGCAACTGGCGCTGAGCGGCTGGCTGTTCCTCGCCGTCATGTTCCCCGTGGGCATCGTCACCGCCTTCGCGCTGTTCGGCCGGCGCTGATCATCTCAAGGAAACGCACCATGCTTCCCGTCACCGGCACCAGCCTCCTCGTTCTCGCGGTCGTGTTCGGCGCCGCCTTCGGCTTCCTGCTGCATCGCGGCCGCGTCGCCGATTACGACACCATCATCGGCCAGTTCCTGCTCAAGGATTTCACCGTCCTCAAGATCATGCTGACCGCGATCATCGTCGGCGGCGTCGGCGTGTTCGCGCTGGTGCAGCTCGGCTACGCCCAGTTCCACATCAAGCCGGCGGATACGCTGGCGATCAGCCTCGGGGCGGCGCTGTTCGGCATCGGCATGGTGCTCTACGGCTATTGTCCGGGCACCGCGCTGGCGGCGATCGGCGGCGGCAGCCTGCATGCGCTGGTCGGCGCGGCCGGCATGCTGGTGGGCGGCATCGCCTACGCGCTGTCGTTCGACTGGGTGAAGGCCAACATCCTGCCGGTGGGCGCCATGGGCAAGGTGCAGCTGCCGGCGCTGCTCGGCGTCGGCGCGCCGGTGATCTTCGCCGCGCTCGCTGCGGTGGCGCTCATCTTCTTCGCGCTGCTGGAGCGCGGCGCGGCGCGACGGTCCTAAGCCTCGTCGTCGCTGGTGCCGAACAGGCCGAACTGGCCCGGATCGCGCGACGGCTCGGCAAGACCGAGATGCCGGAAGGCGTGCGAGGTCAAGAGCCGACCGCGCGGCGTGCGCTGCAGGTAGCCGCACTGGATCAGATATGGCTCGATGATGTCCTCGATGGCATCGCGCGGCTCCGACAGCGCGGCCGCCATCGTCTCGACGCCGACCGGGCCTCCGCCATAGTTGAGTGCGATGGTCGACAGATAACGGCGGTCCATGGCATCGAGCCCGGCCTTGTCGACCTCCAGCGCGCCAAGCGCATTGTCGGCGATGGGGCGGTCGATGGCGGCGGCCTCAGCGGCCTCGGCGAAATCGCGCACCCGCCGTAACAGCCGCCCGGCGATGCGCGGCGTGCCGCGGGCGCGCCGGGCGATCTCGTTGGCGCCGTCCGGCGTCATGCCGATGCCGAGCACGCGCGCGCCGCGGGTGACGATCTTCTCCAGCTCATCCTCGGTGTAGAAATTCAGCCGCACCGGAATGCCGAAGCGGTCGCGCAGAGGATTGGTCAAAAGCCCCGCGCGCGTCGTCGCGCCCACCAGCGTGAATTTGGCGAGATCGATCTTCACCGAGCGCGCCGCCGGGCCCTCGCCGATGATGAGATCGAGCTGAAAATCCTCCATCGCCGGATACAGCACCTCCTCCACCTGCGGACTGAGGCGATGGATCTCGTCGATGAACAGCACGTCGCGCTCTTCGAGATTGGTGAGCAGCGCAGCGAGGTCGCCGGCCTTGGCGATCACCGGCCCCGAAGTGGCACGGAAGCCGACGCCGAGTTCACGCGCCACGATCTGCGCCAGCGTGGTCTTGCCGAGCCCCGGCGGGCCGACGAACAGCACATGGTCGAGCGCCTCGCCGCGCTTGCGCGCGGCGTCGATGAACACCTGGAGATTGGCCCGGGCCTGCGCCTGGCCGACGAACTCCGACAGGTTCTGCGGCCGCAGCGAGGTGTCGCCGATATCGTCGGCGCGGCGCTCGGGGGTGACGATGCGGGACGAGGTCATGAGGTCGCTCCGGCGCGGGCGGACAGAATGGACGGCAGAAACCAGCGGCGCACGATGAGCCAGCAAACGAGGGTCGCGAGGCCGCAGGTGGCGCCGAGCATCGGCGGCACGCCGTCACCCTCGCGCAGCGCCGTCGCCTGCCCGAACGCGAGTTCCGCCGCCACGCCGACCGCGAGGCCGGTGACAAGCGCGAACAGCCAGCCCATCCGGCCGAAAAAGGCAAGCCACAGCGCGACCAGCCCCCCGGCCAGCACCGCCGGCACGAGGCCCATCACATAGCTGAGGGGCACCGCATAGATCAACGCGAAGGCGGCGATCACGAACAGCGAGCCGGTGGCATCGGGCGTCCAGCCGAAGCCGACGAGGGCGACCAGCAGCATGAAGATCATCGCGCCGACCGGTGGCCCGACCACAGCGAACACCAGCACGATCAACACGAAGCGCAGCACGCGCTCGAGGATCGTCGGCTGTGCGGGCGCCGTCATGGTCGTCGCCGATGGAGCGGGCGGGCCAGCCACCAGCACAGGCTGGAGGCGACCAGCGCGAGCACGCCCAGCACCGCGCCCAGCGCCGCCGCCTGCGGCCACGACGCGACCACGGGCAGGATCAGCAGCGCGGCGAGGCCGGGACGCACGAACAGGCCGAAGCCGACGAAGGCCGCCACCGCGAGAAGCGCGGTGATCCACGCCACCCAGATGGCGTTGCGGCCGCCATAGATCGCGACCCAGCCGAACAGGATTCCGCCGGCGAGCGACGGCAAAAACGCCGCGCGCAGGGCGACCACGGCGAGCAGCCACGCCGCATACGACACTATCGCGCGCAGCATCCCGAGATCGAACCACAGCAGCAGCGCATCGACCCGCCGCCCGCCCAGCGCGCCGACCACCAGCGAGACAATGGCGGCAATGACCAGCGGCCCGACCACGGCGAACACCGCCACGACGCCGCCGAACCGCGCCGCCTGCCGCAGCCCGTCGCGCGCGTCGGCTGCCATGCCGCCGCCGCTCATCGCGACAGCTCCTTGAGGCCGAGCCGGATCAGTTGCGCGGTCTCGGCCGCATCGCCGGCGGTGCGGGCGGCTGCGGCCACGGCGGCAGCGGCCTGCGGCTGGCCATAGCCGAGATTGACCAGCGCGGAGATCGCATCGGTCACCGGACGCGGCGCGCGGTTGTCGTCCAGCGCGCCCGACAGATGCACAACCGCCGGATCGACGGTCGCGAGCGCTGGCGTCTTGTCCTTGAGTTCGGTGACGATGCGCTCGGCCACCTTCGGCCCGACTCCCGGCGTTCGCGCCACCGCCGCCTTGTCGCGCAGCGCGATGGCATTGGCCAGATCCTGCGGCGGCAGCGTGGACAGCACCGCCAGCGCCACCTTGGCGCCGACACCCTGCACCGTCTGCAACAGGCGGAACCATTCGCGCTCGGTGTCGGAGCGAAAGCCGAACAGCCGGATCTGATCCTCGCGCACGTAGGTCTCGATCGACAGCACCGCCGCCTCACCCGGTTGTGGCAACGCCTGCAGCGTCCGCGCCGCGCAATGCACCTGATAGCCGACGCCCGAGACGTCGAGGATGACGTAATCCTCGCCGTAGGAATCGATGAGGCCTTTGAGTTTTCCGATCACGGCGCGGACCTATCGTGTGGCGATGGCTGCGGCCGCGCCCGCCATTACTCCGCCGCCGACGCGGTTGAGCAACCGCACGGCGCGCGGACTGCGGAACAGATTGCGGGCCTTGGCAGCCGCCAGCGCATAACCGCCGAGCACAAACACCAGCACCACGGCGACGATGCCTGCCAGTTCGGCGTAACTGACGAGATCGACGCGCGACACGTCGATCAGCGCCGGCGTCAGCGCGAGATAGAAGGCGATGGTCTTGGGGTTCCCGAGGGTCAGCAGGAAACCGCCGAAGAACGAACGCAGCGGCTGGCCGTCGACATTGTCGATCGCCGCGACGTCGACCGGCACCACCGATGCCGTCCACAACCGCCAGGCGATGAACAGCAGATAGGCCGCGCCGGCATATTTGATGACCGTGAAGATCATCGCGAAGCTGTTGGCGATGAACGACAGGCCGAGCACCGCCACCGCCAGCCAGACGAGATCGCCGAGGATGATGCCGCCGATGAAGGCCGGCACGCCCGCGGTGCCGCGTCCGATGACGCGCGCCACCAGCGCGGCGATAGCCGGGCCCGGCGACGCGGCGGCCACCAGAATGGCAAGGGCGAAAATGGTGAGGGCGGTGGCGGTCATGACAAAGCAGCGGTCGAGGAGATGATCATGGCGTTCTGAATCCAGGTGGCATCATCGCATCGAACGGGCCGCGCCGCCACCCGATCGACGTCTGGCTGGCACCGGGTCCGCCGGATCACAACGCGACCTTGAGCTTCAGCGCCGCGCTCTGGCGGTGATGCGCGTGGGTGATGGCGATGGCCAGCGCGTCAGCGGCGTCCGGCGTCGGCGGATCGGCCCTCGGCAGCAGCACGCCGAGCATGACGCGGATCTGCGTCTTGTCGGCATGGCCGGCCCCGACCACGGTCTTCTTGACCTGGTTGGGGGCATATTCCGCCACCGGAATCCCGAACAGCGCCGGCGCCAGCATGGCGATGCCGCGCGCTTGCCCGAGCTTGAGGGTCGAGGCGCCATCCTTGTTGACGAAGGTCTGCTCGACCGCCGCTTCCACCGGGTTGAAATCCGCGAGCACGCGAGCCAGTCCCTCATGCAGGGCGCGCAGACGCTCGGCCAGGGGCTGCGCCTCGCGCGATTCCACCGAGCCGCATCCGACATGGATCAGCCGGTTGCCGTCGAGATCGATCACGCCCCAGCCGGTGCGGCGCAGGCCCGGATCGATGCCCAGAATGCGGACAGGTGAGCGAATCGGCAACGATGTCATGGCCGGAACATAGCCGAAACGCGCGCCGGCGTCCGGCCTCTACAGCAGCGTGCCGCGCAGGATCACCACCGCGACGCTGAAATAGATCATCAGGCCGGTGACATCGACCAGCGTGGCAACAAATGGCGCCGAGGCGCTGGCCGGATCGAACCCCGCTTTCTGCAACACGAACGGCAGCATCGATCCCGCCACCGAGCCGAAGGTGACGACGCCGACCAGCGCCGCTGCCACCGTCAGCGCCACCAGGAACCAGTGCTCGCCATAGTCGTAGACGCCGAGCTTCTGCCACAGCACCACCCGCACGAGGCCGATGACACCGAGCCCGGCGCCGAGCAGCAGGCCGGTCGGAAGTTCGCGCAGCATCACCCGCCACCAGTCCGACAGCCCCACCTCGCGCAGCGCCAGCGAGCGGATCAGCAGGGAGGTCGCCTGCGAGCCGGAATTGCCGCCGGAACTCATGATCAGGGGAATGAACAGGGTCAGCACAATCGCCTTCTCCAGCGCGCCCTCGAAATGCTGCATCACGCTCGCCGTCAGCATTTCGGAAACGAACAGGATGGCGAGCCAGCCGCCGCGCTTGCGGATCATTTCAGGGAGCCCGATCTGCATGTAGGGCTCCTCGGTGGCCTCCATGCCGCCGAACTTCTGCACGTCCTCGGTGTTTTCCTGGATGATGGTGTCGATGATGTCGTCGAAGGTGACGATGCCGAGCAGGTGGCCGGCCTTGTCGATCACCGGAACCGCCAGCAGGTCATAACGGGCGATCAGCCGCGCCACGTCCTCGCGGTCGGTGAACGGCTGGGTGGTGATCGGTTTGGCCGCGAGCGACTGGATGGCGGCGGGCCCCTCCCCTGCGATCAGCCGCCGCAGCGACACCGCGCCGATCAGACGGCGCGTCACCGGGTCGAGCACGTAGATCGCGTAGACGGTCTCGCGGGTGCGCTCCACCTGGCGGATGTAGGCCAGCGTCTGGTCCACGGTCCAGGTGCCGGGCACGCTCACGAACTCCGTCGTCATGATCGAGCCGGCGGTGTTTTCCGGATAGGCCAGAAGGCCGATGATGGCGCCGCGCGACACCGCGTCGAGCCCGGCGAGAAGCTCGCTTTTCGCCGGTTCGTCGAGCTGGCGCACGATGTCGGCGGCGACGTCGGCGGACATGCCCGCCAGCAGCGGGGCGGCGACGTGGCGCGGCAGCGCCTCGATGATCTCGGCGCCGAAATCGAGTTCCGGCTTGTCCAGGACCTCGATCGCGGTCTCGCGCGGCAGCAGCCGCACCACATCGGCAGCGTCCGGCGGCGGCAGCTTGTTGAGGATATCGACGATATCGGCCGCGTGCAGGCCGATCACATGGGCGGCCACCACGGCCGCATTGAAAGCGCCATCGGACGCTGCGAGATTATCCGTCATGACTCACCTTCGGGATCTGCCGGCAACGGCAGCGGTGAGCCTCAGAAGCGCTCAGACCGCACGGGCCGCTGTCGGCAAAGTACGTTGACTGTCGCTTGGCATGATTGAGGGTTTCCAATGATCCAGCGCGGGGCGAACGACCCGACGCCGCATGGCGCTGACATGGGCTTTCGCCTCCGCGCCGTCAAGAACAAACAGCCGGAGGCGATGCGAAAATCGAAGGCGAGATATCCGCGCGTCAGCCCGCCATCTTGGCCGCGAGCGCGTCCGACACCTCGAAATTGGCGTAGACGTTCTGCACGTCGTCGTGCTCGTTGAGCAGGTCGAGCAGCTTGAACAGCTTCTCGCCGGTGTCGTCGTCCACCGCGATGGTGTTCTGCGGTTTCCAGATCAGCGCCGCCTTGCGCGGCTCGCCGAACTGGGATTCGAGCCCCCTGGCGACATCGCGAAAGGTCTCCGGGGAGGCGTAGACCTCATGGCCATCGGCGCTGGAGGCGACGTCGTCGGCCCCCGCCTCGATGGCCGCTTCCAGCATGGCATCATCGGAGGCGACCTTGGCGTCGTATTCGACCACGCCGACGCGATCGAACATGAACGACACCGAGCCGGTTTCGCCGAGGTTGCCGCCGGACTTGGTGAAATAGGAGCGGATGTCGGAAGCGGCGCGGTTGCGGTTGTCGGTGAGCGCTTCGACGATCACCGCGACGCCGCCGGGGCCGTAGCCCTCGTAGCGGATCTCGTCATAGTTCTCGCCTTCGCCGCCGGCGGCCTTCTTGATGGCGCGCTCGATATTGTCCTTGGGCATGTTTTCCGCCCGCGCCGCCACGATGGCGAGGCGCAGCCGCGGGTTCATCGCCGGATCGGGCGTGCCGAGCTTGGCCGCCACGGTGATTTCGCGGGCGAGCTTGCCGAACATCTTGGAGCGCATGGCGTCCTGCTTGCCCTTGCGGTGCATGATGTTCTTGAATTGGGAATGTCCGGCCATGCAGGAATCTCTCGGGTTGGAATTCGCGGACCAGCCTGTTCCGGGCAGGTCCGGCGGGGCGGGTTTATAGGCCCCGCAATCGTCAAAATCAAAGGCTGATCGGCCAATTGCGCCACGGCAACCGGCATTCGGTCGGTAGATATTAACCATGACTTCACGGCCCGGTGAGAGACTTTGCGCCCGTCATCCATGTCCAAGCGAGCCCTCAAATGGCGTTCGGCCTTTTCCAGAAGCGGCTGCCGGAACAGGCGTCCGCCCCCATCGTCCCGATATCCCCCGCATCGGCTGCCACGGCCCCGGACCCCGGTCCTGCCGCGCCACGCCGCGATGAGGCGGCCGACGACGCCCAAGAGGCCACCCATGATTCGGCCCGCGAAATCCTCGGCCTGCTCGAACTCGAACTCGGCGCCATGGTGCGCCAGCTCGAACGCGCCGCCGGCTCCGTGGCCAACGGCGCGCAATCGACCGCCGCCACCCTGACCGCCATCCGCCACCGCGCCGACGCCCTCGCCGACCGCACCAGCGACGCCGAGGCCACCGCCGGAACCTTTTCCGACGCGGCCCAGCAGTTCGCCCGCTCCGCCGACGGCATCGGCACCCGGGTCCGCGACGCCTCGCGGCTCGCCGACGAGGCCAGCGCCGCGGCGCAGGAGGCCGGGCTCAATGTCGAGCGGCTGCGCGAATCGTCGGCCGCCATCGGCAATGTCGTCAACCTGATCGCCAGCATCGCCAAGCAGACCACGCTGCTCGCGCTGAACTCCACCATCGAGGCCGCGCGGGCGGGCGCGGCCGGCAAGGGCTTCGCCGTGGTGGCCTCCGAGGTCAAGGCGCTGGCGGTGCAGACCCAGAGCGCCACCGAGGAGATCCGCCGCAAGATCGACACCCTGCAACAGGACGCCGCCACCTCGTTCGAGGCCGTGCATCGCATCACCAGCGCGATCGCCGCCATCAAGCCGGTGTTCGATCACGTCAACGGCGCCATCGCCGAGCAGACCCGAACGACCGGCGAGATCACCCGCAACGCCGCATCAGCATCGTCCTTCATTGCGTCCGTCTCGACCAGCAGCGCCGAGATCGACAGCGCCGCGCGCGACGCCGAGGCCCATGGCGAGGGCGTCGCCGAGGCCGGCAAGGCGGTGACCATGTTCGCCGAGAAGCTGAAGACGCGCTGCGCCGTGCTGCTGCGCCAGAACGAGCGCCGCGACCGCGAGACCGAGCGGATGCCGTGCCGGCTGCCGATCGAGATCGCCACCACGCCCGCGCCGATCACGGCCGAGGCGCTCGAACTGTCGATGACCGGACTGCTGATCGCCGGCGCGGGGATCGACACCGCGCCGATGCAGCAGCCGCTGCGGGCGAAGCTGGACGGCATCGGCGCCTGCGAGATCCGCCTCATCGAGCGCGCCGCTTTCGGCGTGCGAGCCGAGTTCGTGTCTCCGGACGCGGCGCTGCGGGACCGCATCGAGGACCAGATCTGGAACATCCACGACGAGAACACCGAGTTCGTCACCCGCGCCATGGAGGCGGGCGACGCCCTCACTAAAATCTTTGAGACCGCGGTGGCCAAAGGCCACATCACGCTCGCCGACCTGTTCGACGACAACTATGTCAAGATCGACGGCACCGAGCCGGCGCAGTACCGCACCCGCTTCCTTCACTGGACCGACCGGGCGCTGCCGGACTTCCAGGAGAGCTTCGTCGCCAAAGACCCGCGCCTCGCCTTCTGCGTGGCGATCGACCGCAACGGCTACCTGCCGGTGCACAACAAGATTTATTCACGGCCGCAGCGCTCGGGCGATGTCGCCTGGAATACGGCCAACGCCCGCAATCGCCGCATCTTCGACGATCCGGCGGGCCTCGCCGCCGGCCGCAACCAGCGCTCCTATCTGATCCAGAGCTACGCCCGCGACATGGGCAACGGCACCACGGTGATGATGCGCGAGATCGACGTGCCGATTCGCGTCAACGGCCGCCACTGGGGCGGCTTCCGCATGGCGTACAAGCTCTGACCCGCGCCGTCAGGCGGTCCAGAACGCCGGCACAGCGCGCTCCAGCTTCGGCCCGAGGCGCACCGGCGCGACGCGCACCGCGAGGCCGGTCGCATCGTCAGTGTCCACCGCAAGGCCGCTGAGCGTCCCCGCCCCATCGGCGGGCTCGAAGCGCGCCGCCGGATAGCCGCGCAGGAAGCGGCCGAGCGGCTCCTCGCGATCCATGCCGATGATGGATTCGTAATCGCCGGTCATACCGGCGTCGGTCATGTAGGCGGTGCCGCCCGGGAGGATGCGATGGTCGGCGGTGGGCACATGGGTATGGGTGCCGACCACGAGGCTGGCGCGGCCGTCGCAGAAATAGCCGATGGCCTGCTTCTCGCTCGTTGCCTCGCCGTGGAAATCCACCACCACCGCATCGGCGGCCTCGCGCAGCGGGCAGGCATTCAACTCGCGGTCGATGACCGTGAAGGGATCGTCGCACGGCTGCATGAAGGTGCGGCCGATGGCATTGACCACCAGCGCGCGGGCGCCGCTGCGGGTTTCCACCAGCGCCGCGCCGCGTCCCGGCGTGCCCGGGGTGAAATTGGCCGGGCGGATCAGGCGCGGGGCGCGCTCGATGAACACCAGCGCCTCGCGCTGGTCCCACGAATGGTTGCCGAGGGTGATCACATCGGCCCCCGCCTCCAGCAATTCGTTGTAGATCGCTTCGGTGATGCCGAAGCCGCCGGCGGCGTTCTCGCCATTGACCACCACGAGGTCGAGCGTCCAGTCGCGGATCAGGCCTGGCAGAACCTCGTTCACCACCGCGCGGCCGCTGCGCCCCACCACATCGCCGACAAACAAGATACGCAATTCACAAGCTCCGCAGATCGATCAGTTCACGTTCGGTTAGCACACAATCGAGCGGCTCGTCGTGGGACAGCCGCGGCACGATGTCGATTTCCTGAACCGCGAAGGCGAGCCCGATCACGGTGATCCTTTTCGCCGCGCGCAGGGTCTGCAGGGTGCGGTCGTAATAACCGCCGCCGTAGCCGATGCGGTGACCGGCACGGTCGAAGGCGGCGAGCGGCACCAGAACGATGTCGGGCTCGACCTCCTCCGCCTCCGCAGACGGCTGGAAAATGCCGAACGCGCCGCGCTTCAGCGCCTCCTCAGGCCGCCAGGCACGAAATACCAGCGCCTGATCGCGGGCAATGATCACCGGCAGCGCCAGCGCCGCGCCGCGCCCCGCAAGCGCCCGCATCAGCGGCAGGGGATCGATCTCGCTGTTGATGGGGGAATAGCCGGCGACCAGCGTGCCGGCGGGCAACTCCACCGGCAGCGCGGCTGCGGCAATGGCGAGGGCACCCTCGGCCCGCGCAGCCGCGCTCAAAGCGTCGCGGCGGGCGAGCGCGGCGCCACGCAGATCGGTCTTCAGTTGCTGCAGGGGAGTGTCCGGCATGTCGCGTCCCGTCATGGCGGGCGCGATACAGGCCCGGGCATGTCAGCCGACCGATCGGCCGTGGAAAGGTCAACCACGAAAAGGTCAACCATGGAAAGGCAAGTGCGAGGCCGCCACCGCCGTTGAAGCGCTCGATCCCGGAGTTCCCTACGAAAGTAGGTGGGCACCATATGATCGGGTCCACGGACCCGGCCAGGGACAGTTCCCTAAAGGATCGATAAGGCCCCGGGGATATATGGCTTCTGACGCGCGGCACAGCCTCGCCTGCCCAATGTAGCCACGATGAGCGCGTTGCGCCAGCCGTGCCGTTCAGCCATGCCGTGATTCCAGCCGGCGCGGCCGTGGCCGTAAAGCCGCGCCCTACCCGATGGCGACGCCGCCGCGTGCCGGGCGGTTCAGCGCCTGGGCCATTTTCTCGATGCGGTCGGAGGCCGAATTGAGCGCATTGGCCACCGCCGCCTGGGTCGCGCGCGCCCGATCCGCCGCTACCACGCGCACGTCGCGCAGCGCGTTCAGCTCCTCTTCCAGGCCGCGGATGCGGTGTCCGGCATCGACCAGTTCGTCGGCCACCGTCAGCGCCGCCATCACCGTGAGGCGCTGGTCGCCGATCTCGCCGAATTTGCCGCGCAGGCTGGCAATGCGGGCTTCCAGGCTCTCGGCCAGCCGCAGCAGCCGGTTCTCCTGCCCGGCCTCGCAGGCCATGCGATACTGGCGGCCGTTGATGGTGACGTTGATGTGGCTCATCGCTGGCGTCCTCGCTGCGAAGTCCGCCCCGTCCTGCGCCATGGCCACGCTGCGGACCTGCGAACCTCCCCCTTTCATTGTTCGACCCCTGTCAACGCTCTGCACCCCTCTCGTCAGCGGTTTCGAGCACTGACCGGATGGTGTCGATGGCGACATCGAGTCGCCCGGCGATCTCACGGTTGGTGCGCTCCAGCGCCCGCGTGCGCACCAGCGTGCCGTCGAGTTCGTTGGCGAGCCGCGAGCGGTCGGCGCCCAGTTCCTGAATCCGCGCCGCAAGTTCCTCTTCGGCGCGGTCGGCCTCGTTGCGTCGCTCCACCGCCGTTTCCAGCGCGTCGAGAGCTGCCGCCAACCGCCGCGTGGCGAGTTCGATCTCGCTCGCTCCCGGAGCCTGGGGCTCGGGCGCGGCAAAACCGGGAGGGCTGCGATCGGTCATCACGGAACGGCGGCCTTTTTGGTTCCGGCCGCGCAGGCAAAAGCGGCCAGCCGGCAAGCATTTAGGCGAATAAATTTAAGGCCGGCACGAGCGCCGCGCAACGCCGGCCGCAAGCTATGCACATAAAGCAGAAAAGCCGGCGCGGAATTGACGCAATGCCCTTGGACTCAGGGGTTTCGCGGTGCTATTCCCCCGGGCGACCTCCCCGGCCGTGACATTTTTGAGACATGCGGCCGCTTCCCTCGACAAAGATCAGGCGGACCCCATGACTGCGCGTGTCGATTCCTCCCGTATGGCCAATGCGATTCGCGCCCTCGCCATGGACGCCGTGGAGAAGGCCAAGTCCGGCCATCCCGGCCTGCCGATGGGTGCGGCGGACGTCGCCACCGTGCTGTTCACCCAGTTCCTGAAATTCGACGCCAGCGACCCGACCTGGGCCGACCGCGACCGCTTCGTGCTTTCCGCCGGCCACGGCTCGATGCTGCTCTACGCGCTGCTCTATCTCACCGGCAATCCGGCGATGACCATCGAGCAGATCAAGAATTTCCGCCAGCTCGGCTCGCTGACGCCGGGCCATCCGGAGAATTTCGTCACGCCGGGCATCGAGACCACCACCGGTCCGCTCGGTCAGGGCATCGCCACCGCGGTCGGCATGGCGCTGGCCGAACGCCACATGGCCGCGGAGTTCGGCGACGACGTGGTCGATCACCGTACCTACGTGCTCGCTTCCGACGGTGACCTGATGGAAGGCATCAGCCAGGAGGCCATCGCGCTCGCGGGCCATCTCAAGCTGAACCGGCTGATCGTGCTGTTCGACGACAACGGCATCTCCATCGACGGCGCGATCTCGCTGTCGGACTCCGTCGATCAGATCAAGCGTTTCGAATCCGCCGGCTGGACCGCCGAGCGCGTCAACGGCCACGATCCCAAGGCCATCGCGGACGCAATCGCGCGCGCGCAAAAGTCGGATCGCCCGAGCCTGATCGCCTGCAAGACCACCATCGGCTTCGGCGCGCCGAACAAGGCCGGCTCGGAGAAGTCCCACGGCTCGCCGCTCGGCGCCGACGAGATCGCGGGCGCGCGCAAGAACCTCAACTGGGACGCGCCGCCGTTCGAGATTCCTAAAGATATTCTCGATGCCTGGCGCGCCGCCGGTTCGCGCGGCAAGGCCGCCCATGACGCCTGGACCAAGACCCTTGCCGCCAAGGACGCGGCTCAGCGCGCCGAGTTCGAGCGCCGCATGAAGGGCGATCTGCCGCAGAAGGCGCTGGCCGACGCGGTGGGCAAGATGAAGGCGGCGCTGGCCGCGAGCCCGAAGGAGATCGCCACCCGCACCGCTTCCGAGCAGGCGCTGGAGGTGCTGACCGCCGCCGTGCCCGAGATGATCGGCGGCTCGGCCGACCTCACCGGCTCCAACAACACCCGCGTCAAGGGCATGGTTGCGGTGTCCGCCGCGAATTACGGCGGGCGCTACGTCAATTACGGCATCCGCGAGCACGGCATGGCCGCGGCCATGAACGGCATGGCGCTGCATGGCGGACTGATCCCCTATTCCGGCACCTTCCTGGTGTTCTCGGACTATCTGCGCCCGGCGCTGCGGCTCGCCGCGCTGATGGGCGAGCGGGTGATCCATGTGCTGACCCACGATTCGATCGGCCTCGGCGAGGACGGCCCGACCCACCAGCCGGTGGAGCATCTGGCGGCGCTACGCGCGATCCCGAACTGCAACGTGTTCCGGCCCTGCGACACCGTGGAGACGCTGGAATGCTGGCAGCTCGCCCTTGAGGCTTCGGGCCGCCCGAGCGTGCTGGCGCTGACCCGCCAGAACCTGCCGCAACTGCGCCTCGCCAACGACGCCGACAACAAGTGCGCCGCCGGGGCTTACGAAATCTCCCCGGCTGCGGGCGACGCCAAGGTTTCGATCTTCGCCTCCGGCTCCGAGGTGTCGCTGGCGGTGGAGGCGCAGAAGCTGCTCGCCACGCGCGGCATTCCGACGCGGGTGGTGTCGGTGCCCTGCCTGGATCTGCTGCTGGAACTGCCCGCCGACAGGCGCGCCGCGATCATCGGCCACGCGCCAGTGAAGATCGCGGTGGAAGCCGCCATCCGTCAGGGCTGGGACGCCGTGATCGGCTCCGACGGCGTTTTCGTGGGCATGAACGGCTTCGGCGCCAGCGCCCCCTACAAGGAGCTTTACCGCCATTTCGGCATCACCGCCGAGGCCGTGGCAGAGGCTGCGCAGGCCCGGCTCTAAAGCGTTTTCAAGCGAAGCGGGGACCAGTTCGCATGAAGAAAACGCGTCAGACAAAAACTCGGAGCCCGAAGGGCTCCGAGGGTTGATAACCCTGGCGCCACATTCGGGGCCGGGGTGATTGCATCACAGCGTCATTCGGGGCAAAAACCGCCTCGAAAATCGTCATTTCCGAACCGTCGAGGAGAACTTGAATGGCAATCCGTGTCGCGATCAATGGCTTTGGCCGCATCGGCCGCAACGTCCTTCGGGCCATCTACGAGGCCAAGCGCACGGACATCGAAATCGTCGCCGTCAACGATCTCGGCCCGGTCGAGACCAACGCCCACCTGCTGCGCTACGATTCGGTCCACGGCCGCTTTCCGTATGAGGTGAAGGTCGAAGGCGACTCGATCCTCATCGGCAACAGCAAGATCAAGGTCACCGCCGAACGCGACCCCGCCAAGCTGCCGTGGAAAGATCTCGGCGTCGACATCGCGATGGAATGCACCGGCATCTTCACCTCGAAGGACAAGGCGTCCGCCCATCTCACCGCCGGCGCCAAGCGCGTGCTGGTGTCCGCGCCGGCCGACGGCGCCGACATCACCGTGGTCTACGGCGTCAACCACGACAAGATCACCAAGGACCACATCGTCGTCTCCAACGCCTCCTGTACCACCAACTGCCTCGCGCCGGTGGCCATGGTGCTCAACAATGCTTTCGGCATTGAAAAGGGCTTCATGACCACGATCCACGCCTACACCGGCGACCAGCCGACGCTGGACACCATGCACAAGGATCTCTACCGCGCCCGCGCCGCCGCCATGTCGATGATCCCGACCTCGACCGGCGCCGCCAAGGCTGTCGGCCTGGTGCTGCCGGAACTGAAGGGCAAGCTCGACGGCGTCTCGATCCGCGTGCCGACTCCGAACGTCTCCGTCATCGACTTCAAGTTCGTGTCGAAGAAGCCGGTCACCGTGGATGAAGTGAACGCCGCGCTGGTCGCCGCCGCCAACGGTCCGCTCAAGGGCATCCTCGCCTCCACCACCGAGCCGTTGGTGTCCATCGACCTCAACCACAATCCGGCGTCGTCCACCTTCGCGCTCGACCAGACCAAGGTCATCGAAGGCAATCTCGTGCGCGTGATGTCGTGGTACGATAACGAGTGGGGCTTCTCCAACCGCATGAGCGACACCGCGGTTGCGATGGGCAAGCTGATCTGATCCGACTGTTCCGGGCGCAACGCATCACGCCGTGGCGCGTTGCCGACCCGGAACCGTTTCATACACTGGCGGTTCCGGCTCTGCGGCGCACCGCCATAGCGTTTCAAGACGCGCGTCACCGCGCTTTTGGCGATGCAGCGCGTCCGGGACAGAAAAGCGATGACGAAATCTTTCCGCACTCTCGATGACGTCGATGTGAAGGGCAAGCGCGTGCTGCTGCGCGTCGACCTCAACGTTCCGATGGACAACGGCCGCGTCTCCGACGCAACCCGCCTCGAACGCGTCACCAAGACCATTGCCGAAATCTCCGACCATGGCGGCAAGGTCATCCTGCTCTCGCATTTCGGCCGTCCCAAAGGCTTCGATGCTAAGGAATCGCTGAAGCCCGTCGCGATCACGCTGGCCTACCTGCTGCGTCGCCACGTCGAATTCGCCGGCGACTGCATCGGCGACAAGGCGCAGACCGCTGTCGCCGCAATGAAGGACGGCGACATCGTCTGCCTCGAGAACACCCGCTTCCACAAGGGCGAGGAAAAGAACGATCCCGCCTTCGTTGCCGAACTGGCCAAGCTCGGCGACATCTGGGTCAACGACGCGTTCTCGACCGCGCACCGCGCCCACGCCTCGACCGAAGGCCTCGGCCGTGTGCTGCCCGCCTATGCCGGGCGCTCGATGCAAGCCGAACTCGATGCGCTGACCAAGGCGCTGGAAGCGCCGACCCATCCGGTGATCGCTGTGATCGGCGGCGCCAAGGTCTCGACCAAGCTCGACCTGCTGGAAAACCTCGTCACCAAGGTCGACGCGCTGGTGATCGGCGGCGGCATGGCCAACACCTTCCTGCATGCGCAGGGCGTCAATGTCGGCAAATCGCTGTGCGAGAAGGACCTCGCACCGACCGCGCTGCGCATTCTCGAAAAGGCCGAGGCGTCGAAATGCGCCGTCATCCTGCCGGTGGACGCCATCGTCGCCAACGAGTTCAAGGCCAACGCCGAATCCCATGCCATCGGGCTCGATGCGGTGCCCGCCGACGCCATGATCCTCGATGTCGGACCGAAATCGGTGGACCGGGTGCGCGCCGCGTTCGACGATGCCGCCACCGTGGTGTGGAACGGGCCGCTCGGCGCGTTCGAGATCAAGCCGTTCGACCGCGGCACGGTGCAGGCGGCGCGGCATGCCGCGGGCCGCACCCGCGACGGCAAGCTGATTTCCGTCGCCGGCGGCGGCGACACCGTTGCGGCACTCAACCACGCTGGCGTCGCCGGCGATTTCACCTACGTTTCGACGGCGGGTGGCGCCTTCCTGGAATGGATGGAAGGGAAACCCTTGCCCGGCGTCGAGGTTCTGAGAGTTCGCTGATTTCACCCCACCGGGCGGGCCACGAGGCGCGCCGCAAACGCGGAGAAAAACCATGGCCCGCATCACATTGCGCCAACTGCTGGATCACGCCGCCGAACACGACTACGGCGTGCCGGCGTTCAACATCAACAACATGGAGCAGGCGCTGGCCATCATGGAGGCCGCCTCTTCGCTCGACGCACCGGTCATCATCCAGGCCTCGCGCGGCGCGCGGTCCTACGCCAACGACGTGATGCTCAAGCACATGATGGACGCGGTGACGGAAATCCATCCGCAAATTCCGGTCTGCGTGCATCTCGATCACGGCAACGAGCCCGCCACCTGCATGACCGCGATCCAGGCCGGCTTCACCTCGGTGATGATGGACGGCTCGCTCAAGGCCGATGGCAAGACCCCCGGCGACTGGGACTACAACGTCGGCGTCACCAAGACCGTGACCGACATGGCGCATCTCGGCGGCATTTCGGTGGAAGGTGAACTCGGCGTGCTGGGTTCTCTGGAGACCGGCATGGGCGACAAGGAAGACGGCCACGGCGCCGAGGGCAAGCTGTCCCACGACCAGCTTCTCACCAATCCCGATGAGGCTGTGAAGTTCGTCAAGGAAACCCAGGTCGATGCGCTGGCCATCGCCATGGGCACGTCGCACGGCGCCTACAAGTTCACCCGCAAGCCGGACGGCGACATCCTCGCCATGAACGTGATCGAGGAAATCCACCGCAAGCTGCCGAACACCCACCTCGTGATGCACGGTTCCTCGTCGGTGCCGCAGGACCTGCAGGACATCATCAACCAGTACGGCGGCAAGATGAAGCCGACCTGGGGTGTGCCGGTGGCGGAGATCCAGCGCGGCATCAAGAACGGCGTGCGCAAGATCAACATCGACACCGACAACCGCATGGCGATGACCGGGCAGATCCGCAAGGTGCTGTCCGAGAACCCCGGCGAGTTCGATCCACGCAAATATCTCAAGCCGGCGATGGAAGCCATGACCAAGCTGTGCAAGGCGCGCCTGCAGGAGTTCAACACTGCCGGTCAGGCCAGCAAGATCAAGCGCGTGCTGACCACCGCGGAAATGGCCAAGCGCTACGCCTCGGGCGAGTTGAAGGCCAAGATCGCGTGAACTGACACGCTCTCGACGTCATGGCCGGGCCTGTCCCGGCCATCCACGTCCTTGAGACCATGAGCAAGACGGGAAGGCCGCACCAAGCGCGGGCGGGACCATTAACGCTTCCGCATCGTTGTTGTTTTATGGAAGGGGCGGGGACCAGGTCCCGCCCCTTTTTTGGCCGCAGTCCACGGGCAGATACCGCCATCATGGCCACCAAACCCTCCCCGCTCCGCCCCATGCCGCGGCTCTATCTGGCGACGCCACCGCTCACTGAGGCCGCTGAACTCGCCGCCCGCCTGCCGAAGCTGCTCGCCGCAGCAGATGTCGCGGCGGTGCTGGTGCGGCTCGCGCCCGGCGACGAACGCGCCATCGTCCAGCGCGCCAAGGCGCTGGCGCCCGCGGTGCAGAACGCCGGAGCGGCGCTGCTGCTCGACGGCCATCCCCGGCTGGCGGCGCGCGGCGGCGCCGACGGCGCCCATGTTAGCGGCCTCATCGCCATGCAGGAGGCGCTGCCGACCCTGAAGCCCGACCGTATTCTCGGCGTCGGCGGCCTAGCCACGCGCCACGACGCCATGGTCGCGGGCGAGGCCGGCGCGGACTACGTGCTGTTCGGCGAGCCCGCCGCTGATGGCGCGCGGCCGTCGGTGGAGGCGATCTGCGAGCGGCTCGGCTGGTGGGCCGAGCTGTTTGAGCCGCCCTGCGTCGGCCATGCCGAAAGCCTCGACGAAGTGCGGCTGTTCGCCGCCGCCGGGGCTGACTTCGTTCTGGTGGGAGATATCATCTGGCAGGATTCGCGCGGACCGGAGGCGGCGCTGGCCGCCGCCGGCATTGCCATAGCGCAAGGGTTCACCGCGGCGACGGCCGATGCCGCCGCCGGCCCAGGATAACGCCGCGATGACCGTCCCCCGCAGCGCCCTGTCATCCGCGTCAAGTCGGCCCGCCCCGGCCCGGTGGCTGGCGGCGCACG
>JAFKES010000147.1 GCA_017308495.1 Afipia sp. | reverse complement strand
TGCCGAAGCTGATGAAGCAGCTCGGCGACCTGATCGACCTTGATGCCAAGACCATCACCGGCGGCACGCTGCGCGATGTCGTGGCGCAGGCCGAGGAGGTGCCGGGGCAGGACGCGATCCGGCCGCGCGACAACCCGATCAACGCTCAGTGCGCGATGGCGGTGCTGCGCGGCAATCTCGCCCCGCGCGGCGCGGGCATCAAGCAGTCGGCGGCGACACTGAGGTTGTTGCAGCACACCGGCCGCGCCGTGGTGTTCGAGTCGGTGGAGGACATGACCCGGCGCATCGACGATCCCGATCTCGACGTCGCGGCGGATGACGTGCTGGTGCTGCGCAACGCCGGGCCGAAGGGCGCGCCGGGCATGCCGGAGGCGGGCTATCTGCCGATCCCGCAGAAGCTGTTGCGCGCCGGCGTCAAGGACATGGTACGGATTTCGGACGCGCGCATGAGCGGCACCGCGTTCGGCACCATCGTGCTGCACATCACCCCGGAATCCGCGGTCGGCGGCCCGCTGGCGGTGGTGCGGACCGGCGACATGATCCGCCTCGATGTCGCAAAACGGCGCATCGACCTGCTCGTCGACGAAGTCGAGCTGACGCTGCGCCAGCATGCGCTGCCGAAGCCAGCCACGCCGGAATGGGCCGCGCGCGGCTACGCCCACCTGTTCCATGAGACTATCACCCAGGCCGACGAGGGCTGTGATTTCGATTTCATGGGGCGTGACGGGGCGTCGTAGACTGTTCATATTTTGAAAGGGACAGACCGATCCGTCATGGCTGGACCATAGCCGTTCGAAGAAGGGTGTCGCTTCCGCTCGCCTATACGTGGATGCCCGGCATAAAGCCGGGCATGACGAGTTGTTGATTGCGTCTAACTAAACGAGATGTCTCTATGTCGGCGTCGAATATCGGTTCCGGGTCGGGGAACCAAAGGCCGGGCTTGCGCTTTTAAGTCAGACAAGGGGCTTTGCATGAGTACTCTCACCCTGACCGCCGCGCAGCATGCTGACCGCCGCCGTCGCATCTGGGCCATCGTCGCCAGTTCGTCCGGCAATCTCGTCGAATGGTACGATTTCTACGCCTACGCCTTCACGGCGCTGTATTTCGCCAAGGCGTTCTTTCCCGAGGGCGACCAGACCACGCAGTTGCTGCAGACCGCGGCGGTGTTCGCCATCGGCTTCCTGATGCGACCGATCGGCGGCTACATCTTCGGCCGGGTCGCGGACCGCTATGGCCGCAAGACCTCGATGATCATCTCGATCCTGATGATGTGCGCGGGCTCGCTCGCCATCGGCCTGCTGCCGACCCACGCCACCATCGGCGTGGCCGCGCCGGTGCTGCTGCTGCTGCTGCGCATGGTGCAGGGGCTGTCCGTCGGCGGCGAATACGGCACCACGGCGACCTATATGAGCGAGGTCGGCCTGCCGGGCCAGCGCGGCTTCTTCGCCTCGTTCCAGTATGTGACGCTGATCGGCGGCCAGTTGCTGGCGTCGCTGGTGGTTCTGGTGATCCAGACGCTGATGACCGACGCCGAGTTGCGGGCGTGGGGCTGGCGCATCCCGTTCTTCATCGGCGCGCTGTGCGCGGTGGTCGCGCTCTATCTGCGGCTGTCGCTGCACGAGACATCGTCCGAGAAAAGCCGCTCGGACGAAGGCGCCGGGTCGCTGCGCGCGATCTTCACCCATCATCTCAAGCCGTTCCTGCTGGTGGTGGGCTATACCGCGGGCGGCTCGCTGATCTTCTACACCTTTACCACCTACATGCAGAAATACCTCGTCAACACCGCGCACATGGATCTGCGCACGGTGAACGTGG
The DNA here is from genome assembly GCA_017308495.1 of Afipia sp. Lineage (GTDB taxonomy): Bacteria > Pseudomonadota > Alphaproteobacteria > Rhizobiales > Xanthobacteraceae > Afipia. The sequence continues at coordinate 17,754 of JAFKES010000147.1, read as the reverse complement.
TGATGACGCTGGTGCTGTTCACCTACATGCTGATGCAGCCGCCGTTCGGCGCGCTGTCCGACCGGATCGGCCGCCGGACCCAGATGCGGCTGTTCGGCGTGCTGGCCACGGTCGGCACCGTGCCGCTGCTCTACGCTATCGGCGGCGTCACCAGCCCCTATATGGCCTATGTGCTGATCGTGCTCGCGCTGGCGATCGTGTCGCTCTACACTTCGATCAGCGGCGTGGTGAAGGCCGAGATGTTCCCGCCGGAGGTGAGGGCGCTCAGCGTCGGCTTCGGCTATGCCATCGCCAACGCGCTGTTCGGCGGTTCGGCGGAATATGTCGCGCTGTGGTTCAAGGATCGCGGCAGCGAGTCGAGCTTCTACTGGTACGTCGCCATCCTGTGCGCCGTGGCGCTGGTCGCCGCCATCGTGATGCCGGACCCCAAGGTCAAGGGCTACCTGCACGGCCACGAGACGGACCCGGATTGAGGCTGGTTATCCGCACGTCATTGCGAGGAGCGCAGCGACGAAGCAATCCAGCTTCTACAAGAATGGATTGCTTCGCTACGCTCGCAATGACGAGGAGACATGCTCAATACGTCGCGCGGCCGCCGGAAATGTCGAACACTGCGCCGGTGGTGTAGAGACATTCCTCCGAGGCCATCCACGCCACCAGCGAGGCGAGCTCCTCCACCTTGAGGAAACGCCCGCGCGGAATCTTCGACAGCATGAAGTCGATGTGCTGCTGCGTCATCTGGTCGAAGATCGCGGTCTTGGCGGCGGCGGGGGTCACCGCGTTCACCGCGATATCGGTGCCGGCCAATTCCTTGCCGAGCGATTTGGTCAGCGCGATCACGCCCGCCTTGGACGCCGAATAATGCGAGGCATTGGGGTTGCCTTCCTTGCCGGCGATGGAGGCGATGTTGACGATGCGCCCGTAGTTCTGCTTCATCATCACCGGCACGATGGCGTGGCAGCAGATGAACGGGCCGTCGAGGTTGATCTTCATCACCTGCCGCCATTCGTCGTAGGAAAGATCGGCGACGGTCTTGTTGACGCCGGCAATGCCCGCGTTGTTGACCAGGATGTCGATCCGGCCGAACGCCTTCACGGTGGCATCCTTCGCGGCTTCCACCGCGGCGGAATCGGTGACATCGACCTCGAGCGCGGTCACAGCAGCGCCGATCTCCTTTGCGGTCTTCTCCGCCAGCGCCTGGTCGAAATCCCAGATCGCGACTTTGGCACCGGAGGCGACGAAGCGCTCGGTGATGGCGCGGCCGAAGCCCTGCGCGCCGCCGGTGACGACGGCGCACCGTCCGTTGAGGTCGATCTTGTTCATGGCGTGTTTCCTTGATTCACGAATGCTACTTCTTCACCTCGCCCCGCAAGCGGGGAGAGGGAGAGAATTCACAGCGTCCAGCCGCCGTCGATGATGTGGGCGACGCCGGTGGTGAAGGCGCTTTCGTCGCTGGCGAGATAGAGCGCGAGGGCGGCGATCTCCTCCGCGGTGCCGAGCCGGCCCATGGGCTGGCGGCTGACGAACATCTCGCGGCCGCCGGCGCCGAGCGCGGCGGCGCGGTCCAGCATCGACGGCGTCTCGATGGTGCCGGGACAGATGGCGTTGCAGCGGATGCCCTTGGTGATGAAGTCCGCCGCCACGGCGCGGGTCAGCGCCGCCACCGCCGCCTTGGTGGCGCTGTAGACATAGCGGTTCGGCGCGGCCTTGAACACGCCGGCGGCCGAGGCGATGTTGATGATCGAGCCGCCGCCACCCTCCAGCATCAGCGGCAGGAAGGCGCGGATCGTGCGGTGCATGGACTTGACGTTGAGATCGAACGAGAAGTCCCAGTCGGCGTCGGAGCAGTCGAGCACCGTGCCGTTGTGCACGAAGCCGGCGGCGTTGAGCAGGATATCGACCTTGCCGGTTCGCTTCGCCATCGCCTCGACCGCGGCGGTGTCGCGCACATTGAGCGTGTGGGTCTCGGCCACGCCCTCCTTCTTCAACGCGGCGAGGCCGACCTCGTCGATGTCGGTGGCGATCACGGTCGCGCCTTCGCGGGTGAAGGCGAGGGCGCTGGCCCGGCCGATGCCCGCCGCGGCGGCGGTGACGAATGCGCGCTTGCCTTTCAATCGATCAGACATGGGGTGTTCCTGTCGTGCAATGATCGTTTCGGATCGTCATTGCCAGCGAAGCGAAGCAATCCACAGCCTCAGGGGAAGGTGGATTGCTTCGTCGCTCCGCTCCTCGCAATGACGTTGTGAGCTTCAATGATTGTCCCGCGCCACGCCGACGGTGCCGGCGATGTTGTGATAGCGCGTGGCGAGTTCGAGGCAGGCGCCGGTGGCGTGCTGGCCCACGGTGTTGCGGTAAAGCTCCTGCCATGGCGTCTGGTTCGCCGGGTGGGGGAAGCCGCCATTGGCCATGAGATTGGCGTGGCGCTGTTTCACCTCCGTCTCGGAGATCAGGATATTGGCCGTGCCCTTATTGAGGTCGATGCGGACGCGGTCGCCGGTGCGCAGGATGGCGAGCCCGCCATTGGCGGCGGCTTCCGGCGAGGCGTTGAGGATCGACGGCGAGCCCGAGGTGCCGGACTGGCGGCCGTCGCCGATGCACGGCAGCGCGGTGACGCCTTTCTTGATGAGCGCCGCCGGCGGCTGCATGTTCACCACTTCAGCGCCGCCGGGATATCCGATCGGCCCGGCGCCGCGAATGAACAGCATGCAGGTCTCGTCGATGTTCAGCGCCGGGTCGTCGATGCGGTGGTGATAGTCCTCCGGCCCCTCGAACACGATGGCGCGGCCCTCGAACGCATCGGGGTCCTTCGGGTTGGACAGATAGCGGTCGCGGAATTCCTTGGAGATCACGCTGGTCTTCATGATCGCGGAATCGAACAGGTTGCCATGCAGGACGAGGAAGCCGGCGTCCTTCACCAGCGGCTTGTCGTAGGCGCGGATCACGTCGTTGTCCGGCGTGGCGGCGGCGCGGCAGTTGTCGCCCATGCTCTTACCGTTGACGGTGAGGGCGTCCTCGTGGATGCGCTTGTGCTTCATCAGTTCGCGCACCACGGCCGGCACGCCGCCGGCGCGGTGGAATTCCTCGCCGAGATAGAAGCCGGCCGGCTGCATGTTGACCAGCAGCGGCACGTCGTGGCCGACCTTCTGCCAGTCTCCGATGGAGAGATCGACGCCGATGTGGCGCGCCAGCGCGTTGATGTGGATCGGCGCGTTGGTCGAGCCGCCGATGGCCGAATTGACCACGATACAGTTCTCGAACGCCTTACGGGTCAGGAAGTCGGACGGCTTGAGGTCCTCCCACACCATCTCCACCGCGCGCTTGCCGGTCTCGTAGGCGATCTGGCCGCGCTCGCGATAGGGCGCGGGAATGGCGGCGCAGCCCGGCAGCGAGAAGCCGAGCGCCTCCGCCAGCGCATTCATGGTCGAGGCGGTGCCCATGGTGTTGCAGTGGCCCACCGACGGCGCCGACGACGCCACGATCTCCATGAACTCGTCATAGTCGATCTTGCCCGCGGCCAGTTCCTCGCGCGACTTCCACACCACGGTGCCGGAGCCGGTGCGCTCGCCCTGGTGCCAGCCGTTCAGCATCGGTCCGCCGGACAGGACGATGGCGGGAATATTGACGGTCGCCGCCGCCATCATGCAGGCGGGGGTGGTCTTGTCGCAGCCGGTGGTCAGCACCACGCCGTCGAGCGGATAGCCGAACAGGATCTCCACCAGCCCGAGATAGGCGAGGTTGCGGTCGAGCGCGGCGGTCGGCCGCTTGCCGGTTTCCTGGATCGGGTGGGTGGGGAATTCCATGGCGATGCCGCCGGCCTCGCGGATGCCCTCGCGGACGCGGTGGGCGAGATCGAGATGGTGGCGGTTGCAGGGCGAGAGGTCGTTGCCGGTCTGGGCGATGCCGATGATCGGCTTGCCGGACTGCAATTCCTGCCGGGTCAGGCCGTAATTGAGATAGCGCTCGAGATAGAGCGCGGTCATGCCGGGATTGTCGGGGTTGTCGAACCACAGCCGGGAGCGGAGCTGGCGGCCCTTGCCGGTCGCGGCGGTGTTGTCGTTGGCGTTTTTTGTCACGATGATCTCCGGCGTGGGGCGTTCGCGGGTGTTGTGTTGGCGGGGTGGGGCGGCCTGCGTCGTCGCGGGCTGTCCGCATGCGGCGGCAATCGTAATCGCCGCCAAAAGACAGCGCTACCATTTTTTATGCGCGGCTGTCCCGCCGCGCTGGCGTGGCGCGTTTCGGGGTCGAGCTTTGCCGCACGATCAGTTCGAAGCCGAGATCGACCACGCGTTGCTTCGCCGGCTGGCCCTCGATGGCGGCGGTCAGCATGGTGATGGCGCGGCGGCCCATGTCGTAGCGGTTGGTGCGCACGCTGCTCAGCGAGGGCGCGGCCGAGGCCATGAATTCCATGTCGTTGAAGCCGACGATGGCCATCTCCTCCGGCACCGCGATCTGCCGTCGCTCGCATTCGAACAGCACGCCGAGCGCGAGGTCGTCGTTGACGCAGAACACCGCGTCGGCGTCGGGCGCGGCGGCGAGGAGATCGGCGAACAGCGCGCCGCCAAGGGTGGCGGAGGTCGGCGCCTGTGTGGTGATGACGAGGCGCGGATCGGACAGGGAGGCCGCCTTCACCGCATCGCGGTAGCCATCGAGCCGGCGCTGCACCCGTGGGTCCATGCGCGCGCCGAGAAAGCCGATGCGCCGGCGGCCCTGCGCCAGAAGGTGCGAAATCGCCGCGAAAGCCGCATCGTAATGGGAGAAACCCACCATCATGTCGACCGGATCGGGGCCGGTCTCCATGATCTGCACCACCGGGCAGGCCATCGATTCCAGCACCGCGCGGGCCTCGGCGGTCTGGTTGATGCCGGTGACGATCAGCCCGGCCGGCTTCTGGGCGCGGAACAGGCGCAGCAGCTTCTCCTCCTGCAGGGTGCTGTAGCGCGTATTGGCGAACTGGATGATGTAGGGGCTGTCGTCGAGCCCGTCATAGATTCCGCTCAGCACCTCGGCGAACACGCTGTTGGTGAGCGAGGGAATCAGCGCGCCGATCACCTCGGTGCGCTGCGAAGCGAGCGCGCGGGCGGCAAGGTTCGGCATGTAGCCGAGTTCCTTGGCGGCGCTGTCGACGCGCGCGCGCTTGCCGGCGGACAGCGCCTCGGGAGTGCGGAAGAAGCGGGACGCGGTGATCGTGCTCACGCCGGCGAGTTTCGCGACCTCCGTGAGGCGGACCCTGCCAGCCTTCGTCCGTTTGCGTTCCATGATGCGCTGATAGCACAGGCGGTGCGGCGATCAACATTTATTGACAGCGCTACCAAAGGGTTGCTAAGAGCGATCAAGCTGCGACAATGCGTGCAAGCCCGTTGGCCGCGGAGCAAAAATAACGATCAGAGCAGCGGCGGTTTGTGAGCAGTGGCTTGCGCCGGACGACGCCAAGAGTCGAGGGGGAGTGAACCAGATGGCGTCGGTGCTCATCAACGACGTGCGCAAGTCGTTTGGCGGCTTTGAGGTTCTGCACGGCGTCACGGTGCCCATCGAGGACGGTGAGTTCGTCGTGCTGGTCGGCCCGTCGGGCTGCGGAAAATCCACGCTGCTGCGCATGCTCGCGGGGCTGGAGAACATCACGTCCGGAACCATCGCCATCGGCGACCGCGTCGTCAACGACGTGCAGCCGAAGGAGCGGGACATCGCCATGGTGTTCCAGAATTACGCGCTCTATCCGCACATGACGGTGGAGCAGAACATGGGCTTTTCGCTCAAGCTGCGCGGCGCCGATCCCGCCGAGATCAAGAAGCTCGTCGGCAACGCCGCCGACATTCTCGGCCTGCGCCAGATGCTCGATCGCTATCCGCGGCAACTGTCCGGCGGCCAGCGCCAGCGCGTCGCCATGGGCCGCGCCATCGTGCGCAATCCGCAGGTGTTCCTGTTCGACGAGCCGCTGTCGAACCTCGACGCCAAGCTTCGCGTCGCCATGCGCACCGAAATCAAGGAGCTGCACCAGCGACTCAAGACCACCACGGTCTACGTTACCCACGACCAGATCGAGGCCATGACCATGGCCGACAAGATCGTGGTGATGCATGACGGCATCGTCGAGCAGATGGGTGCGCCGCTCCAGCTTTACGATCATCCCGTCAACAAGTTCGTCGCCGGCTTCATCGGCTCGCCGGCGATGAATTTCCTCGACGGCAAGCTGGTCAGCGCCGGCGCGCCTTACGTCGAGACGGCGAACGGCAGCCGGCTGCCGCTGGCGGCGTCGCGCACCGGCCTCGACGGCAAGCCGGTGATCTACGGCATCCGTCCCGAGCATCTCGAATTCGCCGACGACGGCATCGAGGCCGACGTGGTGGTGGTCGAGCCCACCGGCTCGGAAACCCAGATCGTCGCGCGCATCGGCCAGCAAGACCTCATCGCGGTGATCCGTGATCGCCGTCCGGTGAAGCCCGGCGACAAGATCCGGCTGCGGCCCAACCCGGCCGTCGCCCACGTTTTCGACAAGGAGACCGGACAACGCCTCATCAACTGAGCGGGGCGCACACGTCGTTTTTCGAGCACAGCCGGCCGAGAGCCATCAAGAGCCGGTGCAACAGGGAGAAACCACGAGATGACCAACTTCATGATGCCTAACCGCCGCTCGCTGCTGAAGGGCGGCGCATCGGTGCTCGCCGGCGCCGCGACGTTGTCGGCGGACCAGCTTCTCGGCTTCGCCAAGGCGTGGGCGCAGACCAGCCAGTGGAAGCCGGAGCCGGGCGCCAAGATCAACCTGCTGCGCTGGAAACGTTTCGTGGAGGCCGAGGACAAGGCGTTCATGGATATCATCGCGGCCTTCACCAAGGCTACCGGCGTCGCGGTCAACGTCTCCAACGAATCCTATGACGACATCCAGCCCAAGGCTTCGGTCGCCGCCAACACCGGGCAGGGCCTCGACATGGTGTGGGGCCTCTATTCTCTGCCGCACCTGTTCCCCGACAAGTGCCTCGAAGTGACAGACGTCGCCAACTATCTCGGCGGCAAGTACACCTGGGCGCCGTCGGCCAAGGAATACGGCATGGCCAAGAACAAGTGGATCGGCATTCCGGTGGCCTGCACCGGCGCGCTGATCAACTATCGCATCTCGTCCATGCAGAAGGCCGGATTCAAGGAATTCCCCAAGGACAACGCCGGCTTCCTCGAACTGTGCAAGGGCTTGAACAAGAACGGCACGCCCGCCGGCATGGCGGTGGGCCACGCCTCCGGCGACGCCAACACCTGGCTGCACTGGGCGCTGTGGTCGCATGGCGGCTTCCTCGTCGACAAGAACGACAAGGTCATCATCAACTCGCCGGAAACGCTGACGGCGGTGCAATACGTCAAGCAGCTCTACGACAACTTCATTCCCGGCACCGCGTCGTGGAACGACAGCTCCAACAACAAGGCGTTCCTGGCCGGCCAGCTTCACACCACGGTCAACGGCATTTCCATCTACGTCACGGCGTCGAAGGAGAACAAGGCGATCGCCGACGACATGAACCATGCCTACATGCCGATCGGCCCGATCGGCAAGCCGACCGAACTGCATCTGCCCTTCACCATGCTGATCTTCAACTTCACCAAGTATCCGCAGGCGTGCAAGGCGCTGACCGCGTTCATGCTGGAGGCCGACCAGTTCAACCCGTGGGTGACCGCGGCGCAGGGCTACCTGTCGCACTTCCTCACCGCGTTTGATGCCAACCCGATGTGGACCGAGGACCCCAAGCGCACCGTGTTCCGCGACGTCGCCAAGCGCACGCTGACCCCGGCCGGCCTCGGCACGCTGGGCGAGAACGCGGCTGCGGCCATCGCCGACTTCATCGTCGTCGACATGTTCGCGAACCACTGTACCGGGGCCATGGACGCGAAAGCCTCCATCGCCAACGCCGAGAAGCAGGCCAAGCGGCTCTATCGCTCCTGACCGCATCAGGCGCCGGCGCGCAACCCATCCGCGCCGGCGCTTTTTTCCGAGACGGCTCGTTCAATGAAGGCTCGCCCATGAGCACGATCCCGGCCTCGGTGGCCGCCCCGAAGCCCTATGTCAGTTCGCTGTCGCTGCGGCAGCGGCTCGCCACGAGCCGCAACTGGGTGGCGTTCTGGTTCATGCTGCCGGCCGGCGCGTTCCTGATCTTCTTCCTGGCCTATCCGCTCGGTCTCGGCGTCTGGATGAGCTTCACCGACGTCCGCATCGGGCGCGTCGGCCAGTTCATCGGTCTGGAGAACTATCAGTGGCTGATGGACGACGGCGTGTTCTGGCTGTCGGTCATCAACACGCTGGTCTACACGACGGTGGCGAGCGCGGTGAAGTTCGCGCTCGGGCTCTACCTCGCGCTATTGCTCAACCGCAACATGCCGGGCAAGGCGATGATCCGCGCCGCGGTGCTGATTCCCTTCATCGTGCCCACGGTGCTGTCGGCCATCGCATTCTGGTGGATCTACGATTCGCAGTTCTCGATCATCTCGTGGTCGCTGCGCCGGCTCGGGCTGATCGAGCACAACATCAATTTCCTCGGCGATTCCACCTGGGCGCGCATCTGCGTCATCGTCGCCAACATCTGGCGCGGCGTGCCGTTCGTCGCCATCACCCTGCTGGCGGGGCTGCAGACCGTGTCGCCCTCGCTCTACGAGGCGGCGACGCTCGACGGCGCCACCAACTGGCAGCGCTTCCGCTTCATCACCTATCCGCTGTTGACGCCGATCATCGCGGTGGTGATGACCTTCTCGGTGCTGTTCACCTTCACCGACTTCCAGCTGATCTGGGCGCTGACCCGCGGCGGCCCGGCCAACGCCACCCACCTGATGGCGACGCTGAGCTACCAGCGCGGCATCCTCAGCGGACGGCTCGGCGAGGGCGCGGCCATCGCCACCGCGATGATTCCGTTCCTGCTCGCCGCCATCATGATCTCGTGGTTCGGTATGCAGCGGCGCAAGTGGCAGCAGGGGTCCGACAATGACTGACCGTGCCGTGCCGCTGGGTTGTTTGGATTTGCGCGAACGGGGCAGGCCCCGCGCGCGCGTGCCGCAAGTGACAGCAGGGGGCTGACAATGACTGATCATGCCGCCCATCCGCCGGTGACGGTCGCCAAGAGCGACAGCAGCGAGGGCATGAGCTACCTCGAAAGCGTGCCGAGCAAGATCGTCACGCTTTACATCCCGCTGTTCATCTTCGTCGTGATCCTGCTGTTCCCGTTCTACTGGATGGCGCTGACGTCCATCAAGCCGGACGAGCAGCTCATCGACATGGACAACTACAATCCGTTCTGGGTGGTCGATCCCACCCTGAAGCACATCAAGAAGCTGTTGTTTGAGACGCAATATCCGCGCTGGCTGTGGAACACGATGTATGTCGCGGCCGCCGCCACCTTCCTGTCCATCGTCGCCAGCGTGCTCGCCGCCTATGCCATCGTGCGGCTGCGCTTCAAGGGCGCGAATGTGGTCAGCGCCTCGATCTTCCTCGCCTATCTGGTGCCGCCGTCGATCCTGTTCATCCCGCTGGCGTCGGTGATCCATTCCTACGGCCTGTTCGACTCGCCGCTGTCGTTGATCCTGGTCTATCCGACGCTGCTGATCCCGTTCTCGACCTGGCTGCTGATGGGCTATTTCAAGACCATTCCCTACGAGCTTGAGGAGTGCGCGCTGATCGACGGCGCCAGCCGCTGGCAGATTCTCGTGAAGATCATCCTGCCGCTGGCGGTGCCGGGGCTGATCTCGGCCTTCATCTTCTGCTTCACGCTGTGCTGGAACGAATTTATCTACGCGCTGACGTTCCTGTCCTCGACCCAGAACAAGACGGTGCCGGTGGCCATCGTCAACGAGTTCGTCGACGGCGACATCTACAAATGGGGATCGCTGATGGCGGGCGCGCTGGTCGGCTCGCTGCCGCTGGTCATCCTCTACGCCTTCTTCGTCGAGCACTACGTCTCCGCGATGACGGGCGCGGTGAAGGAGTAAGCCGTCATTGCGAGCGAAGCAATCCAGCCTGCACTTGCGGCAAGTTCGATCTGGATTGCTTCGGCACGCGTGCGCCTCGCAATAACGAATCCAATCTGAAAAGGAGCTTTCGGTGCATATCCTGGTTCTCGGCGCGGCCGGCATGGTGGGGCGCAAACTGGTCGATCGGCTGCTGCGCGACGGCCGGCTCGGTTCAAGCGACATTACCCAACTGACCTTGCAGGACGTGGTCGCCCCCGCGCGGCCGGCGACCGCGATTCCGGTCGAGGCCGTCACCGGCGACGTCGCCGATGCGGCCATGGCGGCGCGGCTGGTAGCCTCGAAGCCCGATGTGATCTTCCATCTCGCCGCCATCGTCTCGGGCGAGGCCGAGGCTGATTTCGACAAGGGCTATCGCATCAATCTCGACGGCACCCGCCACCTGATCGACGCGGTCCGCGCGATCGGCGGCGGCTACAGGCCGCGTATCGTGTTCACCTCGTCCATCGCGGTGTTCGGCGCGCCGTTCCCGGACCGGATCGGCGACGAATTCCTGTCGGCGCCGCTGACCAGCTACGGCACCCAGAAGGCGATCGGCGAACTCCTGATCTCTGACTACACCCGCAAGGGTTTGTTCGACGGCATCAGCATCCGCCTGCCGACCATCTGCGTGCGGCCCGGCCAGCCCAACAAGGCGGCGTCCGGCTTCTTCTCCAACATCATCCGCGAGCCGCTGGCCGGCAAGGAGGCGGTGCTGCCGGTGTCGGAGGACGTGATGCACTGGCACGCCTCGCCGCGCTCGGCGGTGGGCTTCCTGATCCACGCCGGCACCATGGACACCAGCATCATCGGCCCGCGCCGCGCGCTCAGCATGCCGGGCCTGGCCGCGACGGTGGGCGAGCAGATCGCGGCGCTGGAGCGGGTGGCGGGCAAGAGCGTCACCGCGCGTATCCGCCGCGAGCCGGACGCCACCATCATGGGCATCGTCGCCGGCTGGCCGCGCGATTTCGTCACCGAACGCGCGCTGAAGCTCGGTTTCACCACCGCGGAAAAGACCTTCGACGACATCATCCGCATCCATATCGAGGACGAACTCGGCGGCAAGTTCGTCGCGTGAGCGGCCGGGCGCGGCGATGACCACGGTCGCCTGCATCGGCGAGTGCATGATCGAGCTGGCGCAGGGCGCGGGCGGCGACCTCATGCGCGGTTACGGCGGCGACACCCTCAACACCGCGATCTATCTGGCGCGGCTCGGCACCGGCGTCGATTACGTCACCGCGCTCGGCGACGATCCGTTCAGCGACGAGATGATCGCGGGCTGGGCCGGCGAGGGCGTCGGCACCGGCCGCGTGGTGCGGATCGCCGGCAAGCTGCCGGGGCTCTACGCCATCCGCACCTCCGAGGCCGGCGAGCGCGCGTTCTATTACTGGCGCGATAGTTCGGCGGCGCGGATGCTGCTCGACATCCCGCAGACCGAAGGCCTGCTCGCGGCGCTGCGCGACGACGGCCTGATCTATCTGTCGGGCATCACTCTGTCGCTTTATAACGCGGACGGCCGCGCACGGCTGATGACGGCGCTGTCGCAGGCGCGCGCGAGCGGGGCACAGGTGGCGTTCGACACCAATTTTCGCACCCGCGGCTGGCCGGTGATCGCGGATGCGCGCGCGGTCTATGGCGAGATGCTGGCGCTGTCCGATATCGTGCTGGCGTCGGTCGAGGACCTCGCGCCGCTGTTCGGCACGATAGACGCGGAGCAACTGCTCGGCCGCATTCCCGCCGGTGAGGCGGTGCTGAAACTGCCGACGCCGGCCTGCATTGTCCGCCATGACGGCGCGGCGCGCACGGTGAACGCGGAGCCGGTCGCGCGGGCGATCGACACCACGGCGGCGGGCGACAGTTTCGCCGCCGCCTATCTCGCCGCAAGGCTGCGCGGCGCAGCGCCGGAGGATGCGGCGCGGGCTGGACATCGGCTGGCGGGGGCGGTGGTCGGCCATCGCGGCGCGATCATTCCGCGCGAGGCGATGCCCCAGGGACTGGAGGAGACGTCATGACCAGCACGACGAAGGCGGCGGCTCATGCGCGGGCGCTGGAAGCGATCCTGATCCCGGCGCGCATCGTGCCGGTGCTGACCATTGCGCGCGCCGAGGATGGCGTGCCGCTGGCGCGGGCGCTGGTGGCGGGCGGCGTCAATGTGCTCGAAGTCACCTTCCGCACCGAGGCGGCGGCGGAAGCCGCGCGCGCCATCATCGTCGAGGTGCCCGAGGCCATCGTCGGCATGGGCACGGTGCTCAATGCCGACGATCTGCGCCGCGCCCGGGCGCTGGGTGCGCAATTCGCAGTCAGCCCCGGCGCGACGCCGGAGCTGCTGGATGCTGCCGCCGCCGGCGATCTGCCGCTGCTGCCGGGCGTCGCCACCGCCTCGGAGGTGATGCAGGCGCAAGCGCGCGGTTTCGGGCTGCTGAAATTCTTTCCAGCTGAACAGGCCGGCGGCATGGCCATGCTGCGCGCGCTGGCCGGGCCGTTTCCGCAGGTGCGCTTCTGTCCCACCGGCGGCATCGGCGCGGCCAACGCCGCCGCGTGGCTGGCGGAGCCCAATGTCGTCGCGGTCGGCGGCTCGTGGCTGTGCCCGGCGGCGGACGTGCGCGCCGGCAACTGGGAGGTCATCACCGGTCGCTGCCGCGACGCGATGAAATCGCTGCGGCGCGGGTAGGGCGGTTCCGCTTTTTTTATTTTGAAATGAAGCCGCTTTACGATTTCGGATGCGGGACGCGCATGCCGACGGCAAACCTGTTCCACGCATTGATCGCGCCGATCGCGAAGGTCAGGTTGACCTGCTCGGCCTCGCTGAAGTGCTCCTTGATGAGGTCGTAGTCGGCATCCGGCGCGCCGGTCTGCGGCAGCAGCGTCAGCGCCTCGGTCCACGCCAGTGCGGCGCGCTCGCGCGGCGTATAGAGCGAGGACTCGCGCCACGCGCTCAGCATGTACAGGCGCATCTCCGTCTCGCCGGCCTTGCGGGCGTCGGTGGTGTGCATGTGCAGGCAATAGGCGCAGCCGTTGATCTGCGACGCGCGCGTCTTCACCAGTTCCAGCAGGCGCGGTTCGAGGCTGCTGGCCTTGATCGCGGTTTCGAGGCCGCGCAACGCGTCGATCGGGGCGGGCGCGACCTTGTAGGGATCCTTGATGCGCGGGGTCATGTCGATCTCCTCCGTGATGGATGGTTCACGGTAACGTCCGCCCCGGCTCATCCGCGATGCAATGCAGGCGGGGCAGTCATGCCGGATGCGTCTCGCTATCGTGGCGTGCCGACGAAGTCCTCGATGGCGGACATGAGCACCTCCCACGACGGCTCGCCATGAAGCGGGATGTGGTTTTCGGAGTCGAGCGTCACCAGTCGGGCGCCCGGAATCGAGGCCGCCAGCAACCGCCCCTGCGCGAACGGCACCACGTTGTCGTGTGTGGCATGAATCACGAGCGTCGGCACGGCCACCCTCGGCAGGAGTGCGGTAACGTCGACGTCGTCGCAAGCCTGCCGCAGCCGAACGGCCATGTCGCCGGACGCGGCCACGCGCTGCATGTCGGCGAACCATTTGATCTGCTCGGGCGTGCCGTTCGGCAGATAGATCGAGGAGAAGGCGCGCATGAAGGCCGAGCCGTCCTCGCCCCAGCCCTGCCGCATCATGGCGAGGAACGCCTGCGCCTTGCCGGCGTCGTCGGCGCCGCTTCGCCGGTTGCGGCCCTGCGCGTAGCCGCCATACAGCACGAGGTGCGAGACGCGCTCGGGATGAGCGATCGCATAGGCAATGGCGCTGGCGCAGCCCTGCGACAGGCCGAGCAGCGCGAAGCGGGGGCTGGCAATGGATGCGGCGACGGTTTCCAGATCGCGCACGAAGGCATCGAATGAAATGTCGTCCACGTCGCGGTCGGCGAGCCCGTTGCCGCGGCCGTCATAGCGCACGAGGTGGAAGCCCGCCGCAAGCCGCGCGAAAAGCGGCGAGAACACCGGACTGATCCAGTCGTATTCGATGTGATTGATCCAGTTCGATGTCTTCAGCAGCACCGGCCCGCTGCCGACGCCGGCGACGGGCAGGGTGACGCCATCGCAAGTCTGGCAGAAGCGGATGTCCTGCGGCGGCGGGCCGGGATGTGTTTCGGAGGGCGCATTTTCGCACTGCTCCTCGACCAGGCCGACGAAGCGCAGGCCCTTGCGCGGGATGGTCTTGATCAGCGCCTGCGTCGCGCCGTCGTCGCCGATCGCCTTGCGGGCGGCGTTGATCCGTGTCGCCAGCGTCGATTCCGAGACGATGCGCCCGTTCCAGACATTGTCGATCAGGGCATCGCGCGAGACGACCCGATCACGCTGGCGCACGAGAAATTCGATCAGGTCGAACACCTGCGGCTCGACCGCGACCACCGCACCGCCGAGGCGCAGTTCCCGCCGTGCCGGATCGAGTGAGCAACTGCCGAACCTGAATTGCATCGCGGTTCCACCCGCGGTTCGCGGGCCAATCTCAAGGAAAAATCAATGCCGCCTCAAAGCGCCGCTCTGCGGTCCGCGCCACTCTAGGACCATCGCAGCAGATGGGAGACGCCAAGATGTCGCAGGTTCGCAAAACGCCGGAAGGCATGATCGACTACGATTTCCATAAGAAGAAAGCCGCCCGGCTGCGGCGCGCGGCGCGCAACCGGGCCGTCGCGTTTGTGGTCGGGACGATCAGTGTTCCGTTTCGGCAGGTGGCGAGGTTGGCCCGCCGCTGGCAGGCGACATGGCCGTCACCGCCTGTCGCGATCCGGCCGGGGCTCGGCTTTCCGCTGGCCAAGGTGAGATCGCTGTTCTGGTAGGAACGTGCGGCAAGCGTGGAGGCCGGCGCGCCTCACTCCATCCGGCTGAAGCGGATCAGCTCATAGCCGCCGTCGTCGAGCAGGATCAGCTTGCGCTGCGCCTCATCGATGCGCCAGCCCCGGACCTTTTCGAGGGCGGCGTGGAATTTGGCTTCCTGTTTCATCGCAGCCGTCGAACAGGCCATGCGGGTGCTGGCCAGCGGCAGGAACTTGAGCGTGGCGCCATCGACATGGGCCGAGCCGGCGTAGTTGTTGCAGCCGCCCATGCCGTTGACCATGCCGTCGTCGCGGATCACCAGCGTGGTCTGCAGCCGGTCGAGGACGCCGCCGCCGTCGATGCTCTCCGCCAGCCATTTGCCGGCGGGGGTGGTAGGGGCGGCCAGCGCAGTGGCGACCAGTGCGAGGCCGGCGACAACAGAGGCGGTCAGTCGGGTCAGCATGGAGGAGCTTTCCGGGTGATGGGACATCGGGGGGCAGGCGCGGTCAGGTCGTTGTTTCAGTGGGTCACCATGCCGCCGAAATAAAGGCTGGAATATCTCGCAAGTCCGGTTTCCATTGTGGGCAGATGGTGGTAGGAAGCGCGCACTAAATTCGCTTTGCCCACAATTTTCTGCCCACCCGCAGCCGGCCCACCGCCCCGATGAAAAACGACCAGCTTCTGGCCCAGATTTCGGAATACTGCCGGCAGGCCGGCATGGCGGAATCGACCTTCGGCCGCCGCGCGGTGAACGACGGCAAGCTGGTGCACCGGCTGCGCGAGGGCAAGCGCATCACCGTCGATACGCTGGAGCGGATCAGGGCGTTTCTTGGCGACGGCACGCCGGTGGTCACGGTGCCGGAGCCGCCGATCGAGCGGCGCGATCCCACCGGCAATTTCCGCTTCTTCGAGAACCGGCAGAAATACCTGCTGTTCGTCCACACCTGCTCGGAGAAGCGGGTGATCGCCGACCGGGTGGCGCTGGAGCTTGGCAGCATCCATCCGCGCCCGCCGGCGCTGCGGGTGTTCGACGCCGGGGTCGGCGACGGCACGGTGCTGGCGCGGGCGATGCGCGCCATGCACAGCCGCTTTCCCCATGTGCCGTTCTACATCGCCGGCAAGGAGATCAGCCTCGAGGATGTGCGGCTGACCCTCCACAAGGTGCCGGACCGGCTGTTCGAGCATCCCTCGACCGTGTTCGTCCTCACCAACATGAATTACGCCGAGGCGCCGTGGCTGTCGCCCAAATCGCCGGCCGCCGCAGCCGGTATGATCTGGCGCGAGGTGGCGCTGCGCGGGGCGTCCTCCGGCGAGTTCGAGACCCAGATCGCGGAACTGCAGCCGTTTCTGGAGGAGAACTGGCGCGCCAGCGTGTCGTCGCGCTCGGGCATGCCGGTCTATGAGCGCCCCATCGCGCTGGTGATCTACCGCGACGACCATCGCTTCCAGCTCGACGCCATGATCCCGCGGGCGGGGCGGGTCGAGGCCAATTTCGACCTGGTGATCGCCTCCCAGCCCTACCGCGCGCGCTCGTCGCTGAATTTCCGCGCCCGGCGCATCATCGCGCCGCTGGCCCGGGCGCTGCGCCCCGGCGGCCGGCTGATCGGAATCCACTCCTACGGCCACGATCCCGGCATGGAAATCGTGCAGGCGGTGTGGCCGGGGGAAAATCCTTTCGCAGTCAGCCGCCACGAACTGCTGCGGGCGGTGAAGTACGAACTCGGCTCGGCCGGGCGCGACCTCAACTTCAACGCCTATGCCGACAACCGCTCGATCTTCCGCTACGACATGGAAGCCCTGCCCAACGAGGTGACCGGGCCGATCGGCACCTCCACGGCGTTTGCGGCGTGGAACGCGGCGGTGTATGTCGCTCAGGTCGAAGACGACCGCCTCGACGAGGTCACGCAGAGCGGACGCTATCTCGACGCCACCAGAGAGGTTCTGCGCCGGCACAACGGCCTCTGGTTCTACGACGAATCCTACGTCATCTCGCGGCGTCGCGATTGATGAATTCACGAAATGCTCACATGGGCCGGCCGCGGCCGGGATAGAAGGAAAGACTAGATGCGCGCGTCTTACTTGTTCACGAGTGAATCGGTGTCCGAGGGTCACCCGGACAAGGTCTGCGACCGGATCTCGGACGAGATCGTCGATCTGTTCTTCCGCGAGGGCCCCAAGGCGGGCATCGATCCGTGGGCGATCCGCGCCGCGTGCGAGACGCTCGCCACCACCAATCAGGTGGTGATCGCGGGCGAGACCCGCGGTCCGTCGACGGTGACCAAGGACTGGATCGCCCATGTCGCGCGCATGGCCATCAAGGACATCGGCTACGAGCAGGAAGGCTTCCACTGGGACACGTGCGACATCAAGGTGCTGCTGCATCCGCAGTCCGCCGATATCGCCCAGGGCGTCGACGCGCTGCAGCCCGGCACCAACCGCGAGGAGGGCGCCGGCGACCAGGGCATCATGTTCGGCTACGCCACCAACGAGACGCCGGAACTGATGCCGGCGCCGATCCACTACGCGCACAAGATTCTGCGCCTGATCTCCGAGGCGCGCCATTCCGGCAAGGAAGCGGTGCTCGGCCCGGATTCCAAGAGCCAGGTCACCGTGCGCTACGAGAACGGCAAGCCGGTCGGCGTCACCCAGATCGTGGTGTCGCACCAGCATCTGGTCGAGAACCTGTCGTCGGCGCAGGTCCGCGAACTGGTCGAGCCCTATGTACGCAAGGCGCTGCCGGAGGGCTGGATCGGCAAGGATACCGTCTGGCACATCAATCCGACCGGCAAGTTCTATATCGGCGGTCCGGATGGCGACTCCGGCCTGACCGGCCGCAAGATCATCGTGGATACCTACGGCGGCGCAGCCCCGCATGGCGGCGGCGCGTTTTCCGGCAAGGACCCGACCAAGGTCGACCGCTCGGCCGCCTACGCCGCGCGCTATCTCGCCAAGAACATTGTCGCCGCCGGCCTCGCCGATCGCGCCACGCTGCAACTGTCCTACGC
>JAFKES010000146.1 GCA_017308495.1 Afipia sp. | reverse complement strand
TCATCCGCCCTGCTGCTCCGGATTTTTTCCCTGCTTTGCGCAGCAGGTCAAATTAAACTGACGCACGACAGGCGTTACGCACGGCGTTTGCAGGCGAGCGGATCGGCGGCCTGCAATGTCTCATAGGCGAGAGAACGCACTTTCCACCGACGGGGAATTATTCCATAAAATCTTCCGATATCGGGGATTTCGGGCCGACCGCGGCCTGTGAACAGCCGGTCGGCGGTAGTCATATACGACCTGCGGGATCGACAGCATGGGCGGAGGTCATCAGAGCGCCATTTTCAGAATGCTCATCCCGTCGACGGCTAAGGCGAAAGTGCCGTTCCCTCCCGTTTCCGATCAGGGCCCGCACGCCGTTCGCGCCGCCAGTCGCGTTTTCGGTCGCACGCGTCGGCCGCAAAACACCGCGACGCCATCTTCATCCTTCGCCGGCAGGAATCACCTGATATGAGCGACATCACCATCGTCTTCACTTTGATCGGCGTGATGGTGGCGCTGTTCATCAGCAATCGCGTGCCAGTGGCGGTGGTCGCTCTGGGTATGGCGCTGTCGCTGTACTTCACCGGCATCCTCACCCTCGAACAGTCCCTGCGCGGCTTCGGTGACACCACCGTGCTGTTCATCGCGTCGCTTTTCGTGGTGAGCGCGGGCCTTGATGCGGCCGGCATTACCACATGGGTTGGGCAGCTTCTCATTCGCAATGCCGGCAAAAGCCGCATCCGGCTGCAAACGCTGACCATGCTGCTGGTCGGAATTCTCACCGCCTTCATCGGCGTCACGGGGGCCGTCTCCGCGCTGCTGCCGGTGGTCATCCTCGCCGCCGTCCGGCTGCGGCGCTCACCCTCGCAGTTGCTCATTCCGCTGGCATTCGCCGCGCAGGGCAGTTCAATGCTGGTGCTCACCGGCAGCCTCGTCAACGTGCTGATTTCGGATGCCGCCATCGACATCGGCATACCGGCCTTCGGCTATTTTGAAATGTCGGCGGTCGGCGTCACGCTGCTCGCGGGCACCATCGCCATCATCGTGGCCACGTCGAAAGTCCTGCTGCCGGAACGGATCGGGCGCATGCTGCCGGACGACCTGAGCCGGCATCCCGGCACGCTGGCGGATCAGTACAAGCTCTACGAAGGACTGACCCAGGTCGAAGTCACCGCGCGCTCGTCCTGCGCCGGCACGCTCAAGGACCGGTTCAATCTCGACGGCTGGCCGGGCCTGAGCCTGGTCGCGATCCAGGCCTGCGACGCCGCCGGACCGCTGCAGCGCGACGCCATCGGCGTTGGCGACCTCATTCTGCTGCGCGGCGATCCGCACATCGTCAGCGAATTCGCCCGCGAGAACCAGCTTCTCTATCGCGACGACGGCACCGCCGACGTTCGCGGAACGCTGTTCAACAAGACATCCGGATTCGCCGAAGTGGTGGTGCCTCCCCGTTCGGCGCTGGTGTCGCAATCGGTCTTCCCCGGCATGATCACGCCCAAGGGCGATCTGGTCATTCTCGCCATCCAGCGCCGCGGCAAGGATTTCGATCCCGGCGAGGTGACGCTCGCCGCCGGCGATACGCTGGTGCTGCAGGGAAGCTGGCAGGCGCTCGACGACCTCCAGCACGATCCGGATGTGCTTGTCGTGGATTCGCCGGAACTGATGCGGCGCCAGGCCGGGCCGATGGGGCTCGGGTCGAAGCGCGCCCTCACGGTGCTGGCAGGAATGGTGTTGCTGCTGTCCACCGGCGCGGTGCCGACCGTGGTCGCCGGCCTGCTCGCGGCATGCGCCATGGTGCTGTTGCGGGTGCTGAAAATCGAGCAGGCCTACCGCGCGCTGAACGGCACCGCGCTGATCATGATCGCCTCGCTCATCCCCCTTTCCACCGCGATGTACCAGACCGGCGCGGCGGCGCTGATCGCCGACAGGCTGGTCGAGATCGCGGGCAGCAGAAGCCCATATCTTCTCGTCGCCATCCTGTTTCTGATGACAACGTTGCTGAGCCAGATCATCAGCAGCTCCGCCGCAGCGCTCATCACCATCCCGATCGCCACGGCGGCCGCCACCGAGATCGGAGTCTCGCCGCGCACCGCGCTGGTCTCCGTCGCCGTCGGCGCTGCCGCGGCCTTCCTCATGCCGATCTCGTCCACGGTCAATCTCATGGTGCTGGGACCGGGCGGCTATCGGTTCGGCGATTACTGGAAGCTCGGCCTGCTCCTGATGGTGTGGTTTTTCGCGGTGACGACCGTGCTGGTCCCCCTGGTGTGGCCGTTCTGACGACCCATCCGGCATGCCCGATCGCGGTCAGAGGCTTCGGCTGCCCTACGGACAGTTCGTCTTCACGCTCCGTTCTCATCCCGGTCGCCACGCCCGGCGACAGGTGTGACATTTTTAAAGCATTCTGATTGCAGACGCGCCGAGTCCGCCCTTCCTGCGAGCTTTGTAATCTAACCGGCCATCGACACCGCAAAACGGCTCTTTTATAGTCCCGGAGCTTGATTCAACCGATTCAATCGTCTCTCCCTCCAGTCGCAGTTGGTTATCCGACGCTGGCCTTGATCACAGCAACCGGTGACGGGACGAAAGCTGAAATGATATGCGCTGCTGCGCGCATCCGGGATTTTACGATGCGTGGGATCAACCGACGAGGTGGACTGAGAATGTTATCGCGCGCTGGCCATTCAAATACGACACGCCGCCTGTTGAAGACAGCGATGGCGACGATGGCGTTTCCCGTCTTGCTTGCGGCATGCCAGCGGGAAGCGGAAACGGCTGCGCCGGACGCGCGCCCCGTGCGCACCGTCACGATCGAAAAGCGCGAAGGCGGAACGCCACTCACCTTCACCGGCCGCATCGAGGCGGAAGACGAAGTCACGCTCAGCTTCCGCATTTCCGGACGCATCCTTGAAAACCAGCTCAAGCTCGGAGATCAGGTAAAACCGGGACAGGTGGTCGCCCGCCTCGAATCGCAGAACGAAATGAATGCACTCCGGCAGGCGCAGGCCGGGCTCGCCGCCGCGCAGGGACAACTGGTCCAGGCGCGCAACAACTACGACCGGCAGCAAACGCTGCTGGGACAGGGCTGGACGACGCGCGCCAATTACGATCAGGCCGCGCAGGCGCAGCAGACGGCCCAGTCCCAGGTCGATGCCGCGGAAGCCCAGTTGAAGACCGCGCACGACCTCGTCAGCTTCACCGAACTCACGGCCGACGCGCCCGGCGTGGTGACCGCGACTGGCCCCAACGCCGGCGAGGTAATTCAGGCCGGACAGATGGTGCTCCGGCTCGCACGCAAGGACGGCCGTGACGCCGTGTTCAACGTCCCCGGCCAGGTCATTCGCTCGGCGCCGGCCGATCCGCGGATCAACGTGTACCTGACCGACGACCCCGCGGTCACGGCGAAGGGCCGCGTGCGGGAAGTCTCGCCGCAGGCCGACCCGGTGACCCGGAATTTCGCGGTGAAGGTCGGGTTGACCGATCCCCCGGCCGCGATGCGTCTCGGCGCCACCGTGACCGGACGCATGACGACATCCGACGGGCCGATCATCGAGATTCCCGCGTCGGCGCTGACGCGCGTGAACCAGCAGCCGGCGGTGTGGATCGTTGATCCGGCCACCAAAACCGTTTCGACGCGGAATATCGACGTGCTGCGCTTCGACCAGTCCGGCGTCGTTGTGTCGCAGGGGCTCGATACCGGCGAGATCGTCGTCACCGCCGGCGTGCAGGCGCTGCATCCGGGCCAGAAGGTTCGCTTGCTTGGGTCCGAGCAATGAGCGAGTTCAACCTTTCAGGATGGGCGCTCAAGAACCGCTCGCTCGTCGCCTACCTGATGATCGTCTCGGTCATCGCGGGCATCATTTCCTATTACCGCCTCGGTCGCAGCGAAGACCCGACCTTCATCATCAAGACGATGGTGGTGCAGGCGGCGTGGCCGGGCGCGACCATCGAGGAGACGCTGAAGCAGGTCACGGAACGGCTGGAACGCAAGCTACAGGAAACCAAGCATCTCGACTTCCTGCGCAGCTACACCATCGCCGGCCAAACCACGATCTTCGTCAATCTCGAAGGCAAGGCCAACGCCCAGCAAGTGGCCGACACCTGGTATCAGGTCCGCAAGAACATCGGCGACATCCGGCACACCCTTCCGACCGGCGTCATCGGCCCCGGATTCAACGATGACTTCGGCGACACCTTCGGCACCATCTATGGCTTCACCGCCGACGGTTTCACCCATCGCGAGCTTCGCGACAAGGTCGAGGATATCCGCTCGCAGCTCCTCCAGATCCCCGACGTCTCGAAGATCGAAGTGCTCGGCGCTCAGGACGAGCGGATTTTCGTCGAATTCTCGACCAAGGAGCTCGCCAGCCTCGGCATCGACCGCAGCGCCCTGATCGCGGCGCTGCAGACGCAGAACGTGGTGCGACCCGCGGGCACGATCCAGACCGGCGACGAAAGCCTGTCGCTTCGAGTCTCGGGCGCATTCAATTCCGAACAGGACATCGCCAACACCAATTTCGTGGTCAACGGCCGCATGCTGCGGCTCAGCGACATCGCAACGGTCCGGCGCGACTTCGCCGACCCGCCGCAGCCCATGTTCCGCGTCAACGGCCAGCCCGCCATCGGCCTTGCCATCGCCATGCGCGACGGCGGCGACATTCTCGCCCTCGGCAACAACCTGAAGCAGGCCATGGCCCGCATCTCGGCCAATCTGCCGATCGGCATCGAGGCGCGGCTGGTGGCGGATCAGGCCGTCACGGTCGAAGGCGCGATTTCCGAATTCATGTCATCGCTGCTGCAGGCCATCGCCATCATTCTCGTGGTCTCCTTCATCAGCCTTGGCGTGCGGCCAGGCCTGATCATCGCACTGTCGATTCCGCTGACGCTCGCCATCGTGTTCCCGATCATGCAGATCGCGGGCATCGACATGCAGCGCATCTCGCTCGGCGCGCTCATCATCGCCCTCGCCCTGCTGGTGGATGATGCGATGACGACCACCGACGCGACCTTGAGCCGGCTCGCGGCGGGCGATGACAAGATCGAAGCCGCGAAATTCGCGTTCAGGACCTACGCCTTCGCGATGCTCGCGGGAACGCTGGTGACCATCGCCGGCTTCGTGCCGGTCGGATTCGCCGCGAGTTCGGCGGGCGAATACACGTTCTCGCTGTTCGCCGTGGTCGGCATCGCGCTGATCGTGTCGTGGTTCGTCGCCGTGATCTTCGCGCCGCTGCTCTGCGTCGCCATTCTCCAGCCGCCGAAGCCGACCAAGGACGGTAAGCCCGGTTTCGTCTTCCGGACCTACCGGGCCTTCCTGACCGGCGCCATGCGCGCAAAATGGCTGACCATCGCCCTGTCGCTGGCGCTGTTCGCCGGGTCCTTCCTCGCGCTTCCGCTGATCCCGCGGCAATTCTTCCCGTCGTCGGACCGTCCGGAACTGCTGGTGGATATCAGCCTGCCGCAGAACTCGTCGATCTATGCCAGCGAGAGCGCGGCGCAGAAGTTCGACGCTGTCCTCAAGGACGACCCGGACGTCAAGCGCTGGAGCACCTATGTGGGCCGGGGCGCGATCCGTTTCTACCTCCCGCTCGACGTGCAGTTGCCGAATCCGTTCTTCAGTCAGGCGGTGATCGTGGCGAAGGACGTTCCCGCGCGCGAACGGCTGCGGACCAAGCTGGAGAAATTCCTCGCCGAGGAATTTCCGAACGCGATCTCGCGCGTCTCCGCGCTTGAACTCGGACCGCCGGTCGGCTGGCCGGTGCAATATCGCGTCAGCGGCCCCGACGCGTCGCAGGTGCGCGACATGGCCCTGAAGCTTGCCAAGATCGTGGCCGCCAACCGGGACACCGAAAAGGTCAATTTCGACTGGTTCGAGCCGGCGCGGCAAGTCCGCATCGTCGTCGATCAGGATCAGGCGCGGCTGCTCGGCCTGTCCTCGCAGGCACTGGCCAGCGTCCTCAACACGACGATTTCGGGCTCGCCCGTCACGCAGGTGCGCGACGACATCTATCTCGTGGACGTGATCGTGCGCGCCACCGACGAACAGCGAGTCTCGCTCAACACCCTCGGCTCGCTGCAGGTGCCGATTCCGGGCGGGCGGACCGTTCCGCTCAGCCAGTTCGCGCGGTTCGAGTACGCCCAGGAGTATCCGCTGATCTGGCGGCGTGATCGCGTGCCGACCCTGACCGTCCAGGCCGACGTCGTCCCGACCGCCCTGCCCGAGACGGTCGTCACCGCGCTCGCGCCCAAGGTCCAGGAACTGGCGAAAACCCTGCCGCGCGGCTACAGCATCGCCGTGGGTGGTACCGTCGAGGAAAGTGCGCAATCGCAGGCCTCGGTGGTCGCCGTGGTGCCGATAATGCTGCTCATCATGTTCACCGTTCTGATGGTGCAACTGAAGAGCTTCCAGCGCCTGTTCCTTGTGCTCAGTGTCGCGCCGCTCGGACTGATCGGCGTCGTTGGCGCCCTGCTCCTCTCCGGCCGGCCACTGGGCTTCGTCGCCATTCTCGGCATTCTGGCGCTGATCGGCATGATCACCAAGAACGCGGTGATTTTGATCGGCCAGATCGAGGCCGAGCGCGAACAGGGCAAGAGCGTCTGGGACGCGGCGATCGACGCCAGCAGCGCGCGCTTCCGCCCCATCATGCTGACGGCCGTCTCGACGGTTCTCGGCATGATCCCGATCGCACCCACCGTGTTCTGGGGTCCGATGGCGTTCGCGATCATGGGCGGCCTGCTGGTGGCGACCATTCTCACGCTGGTCTTCCTGCCGGTGCTCTACGTGACCTGGTTCAACGGCAAGCCGGGCGACGGCACCGCCACCCCGCGCCCTGCCACCACGTAGGATTAATTTACCGCAACGCCGCATTCATGTGGCGTTGCGGTTCATGCCTTTACAAGATGTCCGGCATTCATGGCTGCGCCATGCGACGGGACGACATCGTCCGAACCACATGGGCACGACGGAGATGGCGGACGTTTAATGTTGGCAACCATGCCGTGCATGCTAGTCTCGCAAGCGGTGCGTGCTGTTCTGCGGAACAGCCACCGGACTCGTTTGTTTAACGCGTTCCAGCTCAACACGCTCTCAGGGAAAGCCGCATGATCCGATCATCGAAACCGGGCAACAAGTTCATGGCGAGCAGCTGTTTGCGGCTCGTGGCGGCAGCGGCCCTGACATGGAGTTCGGCCTATCCGGCATTCGCGCAGACGCCGCCGCCCGCGCCGGCCGCCGCTCCCCCTCCGCTTCCGCAGACCATGCCGGCGGACCAGAACGCGCAGGTCTATTCCATGACCGACCTGCAATATCTGCTCGGCCCCGTCGCGCTCTACCCGGATCCGCTGCTCGCGCTGATGTTTCCGGCCAGCGCCTTTCCAGACCAGTTGATGGAAGCCAAGAACTGGATCGCCGCCAACCAGGCGGCCATCTCCCGCAACGACTTCACCGAGGTCGACGGCAAACAGTGGGACCCCACCGTTCAGGCGCTCACGCGCTTCCCCGACGTGATCGCGATGCTTACCGAACATCCCGACTGGACCGAGGCGGTTGCGTGGGCCTTCTCCGTTCAGCATGAGGATGTCGCCGCGGCCATCCAGCTTCTGCGCGCGCAGGCCGAGCGCGTCGGCAACCTCCAGTCGACGCCCCAGCAGGTGGTGACCACGCGGCAGGAAAACGGCCAGAGCTTCATCTATATCGCGCCCTCCGATCCGGAACGCATCTATGTGCCGGTTTACGATCCGGGCGTGGTGTTCGACACCGCGGTGACCAGCGCGCTGCTGTTCAGCACCGCCGTCATCGTCGGCTCGACGTGGAATAACCGCTGGGGCTGGCACGACCGCCGCTGGAATCAGGTCTGGGTCGCGCCGCCACCCGGCTGGGGCTGGGGTCCGGGCTGGGGCGGACGGCCACCGTCATGGCGTCCCGATCACCGGCCGCCGAACTGGCGTCCCGACCATCGGCCGGGCTGGCGCCCGGATCGTCCCGGCGTCGGCGGTCCCAACCGTCCGAACCGCCCCGGCGGACCTGGTGGTCCCAACCGACCCGGCGGCCCGGGTGGTCCGGGTGGTCCGGGCGGCATCAATCGTCCTGGCGGGCCCGGTGGCCCCGGCGGGCCCGGTGGCATCAATCGTCCCGGCGGGCCCGGTGGTCCCGGCGGAATTGACCGTCCCGGCCGGCCCGGTGGTCCCGGCGGGCCCGGTGGCATCAATCGCCCCGGCGGACCCGATGGTCCCGGTGGCATCAACCGCCCGGGTGGTCCCGGTGGCCCCGGCGGCATCAACCGTCCGGGTGGTCCCGGTGGCCGGCCCGACCTTCCGTCGGCTCGGCCGGATCGGCCGGGTGCCGGAGCCGGCCCGAGCAGGCCGGATCGTCCGAACGCGCAACGGCCTCAGGCAAGGCCGCAGCAGCGGCCTCAGGCCCGGCCGCAACAGTCGCGACCGCAACAGCGGCCGCAGGCCCGGCCGCAACAGTCGCGACCGCAACAGCGACCTCAGGCCCGGCCGCAGCAGGCACGGCCGCAACAGCGACCGCAGGCCCGGCCGCAGCAGGCACGGCCGCAGCAGCGGCCTCAGGCCCGGCCCGCGCCACGTCCGCAGGGTGGTGGTGGTGGCGGCGGCGGTCCGCGTCGCGGCCGTCCCGGCTAAACGAAAGCGGATCGGCTGATCCAGGCCGATCGGAGCGGCGTCATGACAGAACCTGTCATGACGCCGTTTTTCTTTGCGTCACTCTCTTGCCTTTGCCGGCCGTGCAGCGACGGCAACCGGGTGCGACGCGCGATACGCGCACAAAATAAAACCGGCCCGCATCGCTGCGGGCCGGTGTTGCATCGAGACGGTCAGACGTTAGCGAAGCGCGAGATTGGCGACGCCGACGGCGAGATTGACGCCGGTGCGCCCCTCCACCGACAATGGTTGCAGCGAGATGGTCTGGTTCGAACCACCCACGAGCACGTTGGCTCCCACGCCCGGTCCCAACGAGGCGCTACCGCTCGCGCCGACATAGTTTCCGCGCAGCACGCCCTGGCTGACACGCGACGACGGCGCGAACACCGCCCAGACGAACCGGCTGCCGGTGGTGATGCCAATATCGAGACCGATGCGCGTCACACTGCCCGTGTAGGAATATTGATGACCATAATTGGTGCGGAAGACACACCGCAGGTTCTGCCGCGAGCCGACCAGCAACCCGACCGTGGTGCCAGAGGTGCAGTTCAGAGTCCCGGCGCGCACCGTGCGCGCTTCCGCCGGCACGGCGAATGCCGCAGTGACGGCGCAGGCAATGGCTGTCAGCCAGATCTTCCGCATTTGTCTCTCCTTGATGACGTCTGTCGAAATTGAACGATCCCGCAAGCACCGTATCGCGCTGTCCGGTCCGGCGCGCGGGCTCAACCCCCGCTCCCTTGTAGGACGAACAGCACGCCGTGACCACCGTCAGGTGACCTGATGCTGCTTTTCGGACAACCGGATCACACAGTGCATACGACGACCGCCTGACGGGCGGACGCGCCACGGATCAGCGCTTCTGCAGCCCTTCGACGGCTTTCTGCACGTCGAGCAGCCGCTGGTTGATCGACTTCAGTTCGTCGATCGAGGAATCCACCTCGAAAGACGGCGCCGCGGCGCTGAGAAAGATGACGCCGATCAGCACAAGTTGATCGAAATTCTTGCCCTCGTAGCGGAAATAAGAAATCGCCGCCGCGATCAGACAAGCAATACCCAGCACCATCATGGTCATCGGCATAGGGCGCCCCATTCATGCTTACATCCTGCGGCCAATCCGCAGCCGGCAGCGACACGCGAAAAACACGCGCATCACCCTTGAGCGTCGTTCATCACCAGGATCGCCGACAGACGATGACCGCCACCGGCGCGTCAGGCGCTTGCGCCAGTGAACGCCTGCATCGCGCATCGCGGCGCAGCCCCGTCACGGCCGCGACATCACCGCAACGGCGACGAACTCATCGGTGGCAGCGATGGCTGGCGACCTGACGGGACATTCCGTTCGGCTGACGAGCCCAGCAACGGCCGTTGCGCCAGTAATAGTGATGCCGCTGCGACCGCTGGCTTCCGACCACCGCACCGGTGCCGGCACCCACTGCGGCGCCGACCGCGGCACCGCTGCCGCCACCGGCCACGCCGCCGATGATGGCGCCGGCCGCACCGCCCCTCACGGCTCCACGCCCGGCGCTGCTCTGAGCCATCGCGTCAGCCGCGGACAGAGTCACCGCAAGCCCCAGCAAAACCGCAAGAATTCCAGTCCGGCGCATCTGTTTCTCCTCAATGGATCAGCGTTGTCCCGTCACGGTATAGCGTGCGCCGTTTCGCTCTGGCGAGGGAAATGCAGAATGATTCCAGCCAAACGCCCCAGATTTAATGTACGGTGAGCCGCGGCATGCCCGGCCGTTGCGGGTCGCTCTTGTCTAAACGCAATCAATATTGCACAACGCGGCCAAACGTCTCACATGGCGGGAAATTCGCTCTCTCGGTGTCTCGGCAGTGCGTTTTCCAATGACGAACTTCTTTCATCATCAGCAGTCAAATCAACGGAGAGAACCACATGCTATTTTCGGGTGACTTCACGTTCACCAATTTCGTGACGGACGTCTTTGCCATTTTCATCTTCGTCCTGTGGTTCTGGCTGTTCATCACGGTCGCGAGCGATCTTTTCCGCCGCCATGACGTGTCCGGCTTCGCCAAGGTCATGTGGATCATTTTCCTCATCCTGCTCCCATACATCGGCATCTTCGCCTACCTGCTGACGCAGGGCCGCGGCATGGCCGAGCGCAATCAGGCGATGGCCAAGCAGGCCCAGAACGACCTGCGCCGCATGGTCGGCTTCAGCGCCGCCGACGAGATCGAAAAGCTCGACAAACTCAAGGCGGCCGGCTCCATTTCCGAAGAGGAATACAAGACCCTGCGCGCGCGGCTCGTTCAGTAAGCCGCCCGGCCCGCACACAGGCGAGCCAACAAAAAAGAGGCGCCGGGATCCGGCGCCTCTTTCGATTCCACCAAGTGGATTATCGGAACGAAACGATCAAAAGACCGACGCGATCAGCGCCAGCCGCAGACCTGACGGCCCCGCTCCCACCAGCACACCCAGCGACGATGGCGGTGATGGCGGTGGCGCGGAGGCGGGCGATGGGGAGGATGCCGGTGCGGCGGATGAACGATCACTACCTGCGCCTTTTCCACCAGGTCATCGAGCTTCGCAGGATCCAGATTCGGCAGTCCGGCCGGCATCGCCGAAGCCGCGCGCGACGTCAGGGAAAGCCCCACTGTCGCGGCTCCCGCCACGGCTACCGCGCCGGGCAAGATGTTCGCGAGCAAGGTACGTCGACTCATGTCGGTCATGTGATGATTCCTTGATTTGGAAATTTCTTCGGAGGGCGGCGAACGCAACGCACACTCACACCGTGCACCTTACGATCGAATTGCATGCTGTCAAATTCACGTGGCCAAAAAATGGACGGACGTTGCCTTGAAGGAACCGCATTCGAACCACAGCGTTCATCACCAGTACGAAACGCGCATGCGGACTGTCATGAACGTCGTGTCAGGCTTCGCCCGGCATTATGCGCTCGCCCACAGGCCCGCGAGCCCGGTGCTCGCGAGATACAGCGCAATAAAATAGAACAGCACGGTGAGCGCGTAAGTCTGGCCGTTGCCGGTATAGATCTTCCGCAGCAAGCCCGCCGCGATCGATGCCGTGGCGGCGACGCCCTCCCAGAACAGAATGGCCACCGGCGGCATGGCGCGGCGGAACATCGGACGATAATAGGCAATGAAGCGCGCGAGGTTTCCGTCTTCGCGGCGCGCCCTGCGATAGATCGCCCACGCCAGCACGAACAACGCTGCGGCGACGACCATGGCGACGATCGCCACCGGCGTCGGGTTCCAGTAGCTGTAGATCTGCTCCAGCGACATGCCCTGCCACACCAGCGATGACGAGAAGGACGGATCGATCGCCGCCGAGACCGGCCCGATGAGCAGCTTCGGGAACAGCGACAGCACGAGGATACCGCCGATCAGCACGATCTGCGGCACAAGCAGCACCATCGGCGCTTCGGTGACGGGATCCTGCCCCGCTTTCCGTTCGCCGAAGAACAGGCCGCCGAGCAGACGGGCCATGTAGAGGAATCCAAGGAAAGTGCCGAACAGGCCGACACCTGCCATCGCGTACCAGCCGCGATCCATCATGGCGTTGAGCAGCAGCCACTTGCCGCCGAAACCCATCAGCGGCGGCAGGCCGGACATCGAAACGAGAGCGACGACGACGGTGACGAAGGTCACCGGCATGGCGCCCACAAGCCTGCCGGTCTCGGCGAAGTTGCGTGTGCCCGTACGCAGGATGATGCCGGCCAGCGCCAGGAACAGGATGCCTTTCACCAGCATATGGTTGGCGACAAGATAAAGCGCGGTGACCCAGCCGAGATGGCTCATCAGGGCAGTAGCGACGACGATGTAGCCAAGCTGGCTCATGCTGGAGAACACCAGCAGGCGCTTGAAGTCGCTCTGTCCCAGCGCCATCAGCGCGCCGGCGACGATGGTGAGCATGCCGATCCAAGCCATCGCATACCCGAGCTCGAGCCCCGCCTCTGAGCGGATGGCGATATAGGTGTTGATGAGCAGCCCGAAGATCGCGACCTTGCTGACCACCGCCGACAGCATGGCGGTGAAGTCGTCGTCGGATTCGGCATAGGCTCCCGGCAGCCAGACATGCACGCCGAGCGCTCCCGCCTTGACCAGGAAGCCGATGGCCAGCAGCACGAAGGCCAGGTTCGCGTCCGAACCGGCGCTTCTCAACGCCAGAAGATCGATGCTGCCGGTGACGGAAGCAACGGTGGCGAAACCGGCGAGCACGAAATAGGCCGACAGCAACGAGAACAGCAGATAGGTCAGCACATGCGATCCCGGCCGCCGGCTCTTGGCGATCAGGAAGCACGACGACAGCGTGATGATTTCCCAGTTGAAGAAAAATTCGAGGCTGGTGGCCGACCGCAGCAGCGCCATGATCGACAGCAGCATGGTGGCGAGCAGCGGATAGTAACCGGGGCGCGCATCGCCGCGATACAGACTGCCGAAGGTGATGACGAGGCTGCCGCCGAGCAGCAGCGCGGCGAACAGCAACGGAATTCCATGGGCCTCCCGCGCCAGCCAGATGCCGACCACCAGCACCACGGCGAGCGTCAGCACGTTCTTCACCCGTCCCGGCAACCCGTCCAGCGCGAACAGAACGCCGCCGGCGAGAAGCGGCGCGAACAGCCACAGCGACGCCACCCCCACCATGCGCGCGGCGATATATCCCGACAGCGACACCAGAACCGCCGCGCCGAACACCGGCAATTGCGCGATGAGTCCGGGCGCGCCGGCTGTGCCGACGTCGTCCGACCGCAATTCGCGCATGAACCAGCGGAACATATAGGCTGCTTCCAGCAGCGAGCCGACCAGGATCAGGGCGATCCACCCGAGCTTGCGGGCCGCGGCCAGTTGCATCACCAATTCCCACTTGGCCCAGAACCCCGGAAACGGCGGCAACCCGGCGATGGCCACCATGAACAGTCCCAGCATGGCGATCATCAGCGGGCTGCGGGTGACGGCGACGCGCGCGTCGATATCGCCGCGCTTGAGGATGCCGACGATCCAGAACAGGCCCGCCTTGGCGAACAGGTGATTGATGAACAGGCCGCCGAGCACCAGCGCCGCGGACGCTTCCGCACCGAGCTGGCGCAACAGCGCCACAGCCATCAGCAACAGCCCCATCTGGCCGATAGAGGAATAGCCGAGCAGTCGGCGCGCGTTGGTCTGCTTGATGCCGATCAAGTTGGAAAACAGAAAGGAGGCGCCGCCGGACACGGCGACGATGCCGAGTTGATCGGCGAACAGCGGCGAGAGCTTCAGGAATGCGAAGAACACGCCGCTCGACACCGCCACCGACAGCATGGCGGCGACCCCGGTGGGCGCGGTCTCGTAGACGTCGAGACCCCAGCCATTGGCCGGAAACGGCTTCAGTTCGAGAATGAGGCATGCCAGCACCAACACCAGCGCCGTGATGCCGATCGGCCCCACGATATCGGCGCGGACCGCGATCAGCTCATCGATATTGAGAGTGCCGGTGACGTAATACAGCAGCACGGTGCCGAGCAGCAGGAACGACGAGGCCAGAACCGTCGCCATGATGTATTTCAGGCCCGCGGCCATCGCGGCGGGCGTCCCCCCTAGACCGATCAAGCCGTAAGTGGCGATGGAGACGATTTCGAGAAACACGAAAAGATTGAACAGGTCGCGGGTCATGACCATGCCGTCGATGCCCATGACCAAGATCAGATAGAGCAGCAAGGCGACATAGTTGCCGCGCAGGCGCGGCCACAGATGCAGCGCGCCGAACAGCGCGACGGTATTCACCGCGAAGACGAAGAATCCTTCCCACAACCCGAAGCGCAGGTTGATGGTCACCGGCGGCAGCTCGCCGGCGGTCAGGATTTCGATGGTCGGACCGCCGTGCAGGATGCCGAGGAAGGCCACCGCGCCGATCAGCGCCAGCGCGCACAGCGCCACGATGAACCCGCCGTGCAGCCAGCCCTTGCCGAGCCGATAGAGCAGCGGAATCGCAAAGCCGCCGCCGAGCCCGACGATGAAGATGTTCAGCGGATGAAAAAGGCTCTCTACCATTTCGATTCCGTGAAAGCGTCGATCGACAGGGTCTTCTTCGCGGCATAGAGGCGAATGGCGTAGGCGAGCATCACGGCGGTGACCGACAGGCCGATGACGATGGCGGTCACCACCAGCGCCGAGGGGATCGGATCGATTGCGCGCTGCGCGGCGTCGGCCTTGCCCAGCGCGCGGTCGATGATCGGCGCGGTGCCGCCGGTGACGTAGCCGGTGGCGACCATGACGATATTCAGGCCGGTATCGATCAGCGTGAAACCGATGATGATGCGCAGGATGTTGCGATGGGTCAGCATGCCCCACAGGCCGATCAGCGCGAGGCCGAAGCCCGTGGCGAGCAGGATGGTGGAAACCGGGAACCCTGTGGTCATACGTTGCCCCCTGCTCCGCTCAGCTTCTGAACCGGTCGATGATGACGCTCAGTTCGGCTCCGACCTTGATGCCGAGCAGCGCCGAAATCACCGGCACCGCGCCGGCGCTGACGAAAGCGCCGAACTCACCCGCCGGCATGAAGCGCGGGTCGAGGAAGCCGCCCGCCAGCACCAGGCCGAGAACGCCGAGCAGGACGTAGAACACGCCCGCCAGCGACTCGATGATGCTCAGCGCCTTGACGTTGAAGGTCGCGCGCGGCCGCGCCAGCAGCATCAGCATCGCCCCCGACGCCACGATGGCGCCGCCCTGGAAACCGCCGCCCGCCGACAGGTGGCCGTTGACGATGACATAGGCCCCAAAGGTGAAGATGATCGGCAGCAGCACGTCGGTGCCGGTGAGCACGATCTCGCCGGGTGGCCGCAGCGGCTTGTCGTCGGCCCCCTCGGCAGCACCGTCCTTTTTGGTCAGCAGCAGGCCGATACTGGCCGCGACCATGAACAGCACCGCGACCTCGCCGAGCGTATCGAAGCCGCGATAGGTGATGAGAATGCCGGTGACAATATTCGGCACGTTGAGATCTGCCGGTACCATGGTGGCGTAGGCCTGCGCCAGAGGCCGCAGCTCCTGCATCTCGCTATAGGCGCCGATCAGGCGGACGAAGATCGCCGCGAACAGGATCAGGGCCAGCAGGGTGAACGCGCGGCGCATCACGAACGCTCCTCCGCATCGTCATCGCGCTCGTCCGCCAGCGCATCGGTCATGGTGGACGCCGCCATCGGCGTGCGAATGCGATAGGCCGCGCGCGACAGGGCATGCGAGGAAATGGGATTGGTCATCAGCACGAAATAGGCGACCAGGACCAGCTTGAAGGACCAGCCCGGGTGGTAGAAAGCCAGCCCGATCAGCACCAGCATGTTGCCGAGCGTGGTGGCCTTGGTCCCGGCCTGAATGCGGGTGAAGGCGTCGGGCATGCGCAATAGCCCAAGCCCCGCGGAGAACAGGAAGACCGCGCCGAGCAGGATGAACAGGCTGCCGATCAGTTCGATCATGCGTCGCCCTCCCCGTTGCCGGTCTTGCGGATGGCATAGAGCAGGATGAAGGTGGTGAGGCCGGAGCCGATGGCGGCTTCCGCCATCGCCACGTCCGGCGCGGCCAGCAGCAGAAACGACACCGCCGCGAACAGGCTGGCGAGACCGGCGCTGACCATCGCCATCATCAGCCGGTTGAGGCACACCGCCAGCACGCCGCTGACCAGGATGCCGATGCAGACCAGAATGATCAGAAACTCCTGCATGCCGCTAGCGTCCGTTTTCGAGGAAGCGCGCGACCGCCAGCACCGCGAGGAAACTGAGCAGGCCGTAGACCAGCGCCACGTCGAGATAGGCGAAGCGGCCGGAGACATGGGCATACAGCGCGATCAGCGAAATCGAGATCACGGTGAGCGTATCGAGGGCGACGATGCGATCGACGATGGTACGGCCCAGGATCAGGCGGATGATGCTGAACAGGACGGCGAAGAAGATCAGGACCGCGGCGATCCGGAGAATGATCTCAGCCAAAGATCTTCTCCAGATGGGTTTCGAACGGAGCGGCCAGCGCCTTCGTCGCCTCATCCACGTCGGTGCTCTGAACGTCGAGCCAATGGATGAACAGCGTGTCGTCCTTCAGGTCGATCACCAGCGAGCCCGGCGTCAGCGCGATGGAATTGGCCAGCGCGAGCCGGCCGATGGGCGATTTGAGCCGCGTGCGCACCTTGACGATGCCCGGCTTGATGTCGATGCGGCGCGCGTAGACGTAGCTCATCATGTTGATGTTGGCGCGCACCAGTTCGACCACGAAGGTGCCGGAATAGGCGAGGAAGTGATAGAAGCTCCGCGGCGTCCAGCGAATGTTTCGCCAGGCGTCGGTGCTGGTCGCGAAAATATAGGCCAGCACCATCGTGATAAGGCCGCCGGTGACGACCACCGCGACGCTCAGCGCAGAATTCGCCACCATCCAGATCACGAACAGCACCAGCCACAGGCTCAACATCCCGGGCGGGATGAGCGAGGCGTCCGGTTGGCGGCACGGCTCCATGGCGGCGAATTCCAGGCAAGAGGGTTGGTAGAATCTGCCCGATTTTAGATGGCGGCAGCCATCAAATCAAACGGGACGCCCCCTGTTGCAGGTTAATTCGGCTCCGGCGCGGCGGCACGGACGTCATAGAGCAGCGCTGGAATGGGTTTCGTTTAGACGGAATCAACAACTCGTCACGGCACTCGGGTCCGCCTTCGCCGGCCCGACCACAAGCTTTAGGCCGGGCATCCATGTACCGGGCATCCATGCCTTGGGAGCTTCAACGAAATAAGACGTGGATGGCCGGGACATCGGCGAGCGGAAGCGACGCCGTTCTTCAAACGGCTATGGCCCGGCCATGACGGATTGATATTTCCGTCAAAATCCGACCCGTTCTATCCCGCGCCGCGCGGCGGGCGACGACGTTCATGAAACCAGGCGCGATACTTGGCCATCTTGGCGCGCTGCGCGCCGGAGGCATAGCGCTTGCAGGTCGCCGCCTCCTCGCTTTTCTCCCCGGCGCCCCAGCGCAGCTCCACACAATCGTTGACGTTGTAGGCCATCTCCAGGGCTGGGGCGCGATCGACCACGTCCTTGACCGCCAGCGTCCACGGTGAGCCGTCGCTGCGCAGATAGGTGAATTTGCGCGCGGCGAGTTCGGAGGCGAGCACGGCCTCCAACTCCGCCTTCACATCCGCTACGCTCTTATCTTTCGGCATGGCGTAACGCTCCGGCCGGCGCGCCACCCGCTCTGGAAATTCCCGGACCACGTCGATGGCGATGAGCAGGCGCAGGTCGCGCGACGGCGTTGCGAAATCCTCCCACGCGCCGGTGGTCTCGAAGATGGCGGGACCGTCCGGCATCGATGCCTCGCCACGCCCGCTGACGAGGAATTTTCGGCCGTTCTCCACCGAGGTGACGCGCGCCTTCACCTGCTCGTCGAGCGCGGTGATCGCCTCCTTCATCGCCCGCATCGGATCGAGCGGCGCCGGCGACATCACGTCGTCCATGCGGTCGTAGAAGGCTTCGACCGTCATCTTCGATTGCTCCGGGGAGAAATCGCCGTATTGCGGATTCTTCGCGATCTCGTCGTTGGTCAGACGCCGCAACGCGCCGCTCTTGTCGCGCACGATCGGCCGGAAATGCTTGAAGCCCGGGCCGCCCTGGGTGTTGTCCTGGGCGAACAGGAAGTTGCCGCGCCAGAACCGCTTGATCGCCACCGTGCCATCCGGCTGGGCGTCGGCGGCAAGGAAGACGCCCGCCCCGCCGCTCGATTGCGGCACGCGCCGCGTCAGCATCAGGACGTGGCCATAGGGGTCGGCATAGATCGTGCCCGGGCGCAACGCCTCCTGCGTCAGGGCCACCGGATAGTAATCGGTGTTGTTGTCGTTGGCGGCGGTCCGTCCCGAGCCGGAATGAACCGCGTTGCCGACCACGGGGATGTAACGCGCGAACGACGCCGCAAGGCCCAGTTTCTTCGCGGGCGCCTCAGCCGGCGACGCATCGCTGCCATCGGCGTCGGTCTGCGTCGCTTTCGGCGCGGGAGACGGCTCGGGATTCTGAATGTTGAACCACTGCGGACATTTCGGCGCGCCGCCAGCGGTGCCGCGCGAGCATTTCGAATATCCGAACGGCAGGCCCATCTTGAACGCGAAATAGGCCCGCAGGAAATAAGGCATGTCGGCACAGTCGGGGCGGTAGAGCTGACCCGTCTCGTCCTCGCCAAGACCAAGATGGTTGAACAGCATATTGCGCGAACGGTCGCGCAGCACCTCGTGCAGTGCGCTCCACGATGGCAGCGCATCGAGCGGCGAATCGAACAGCTTCTCGATCCACGCCGAATACAGGTTCTCGGTGGCGCGATTCCAGCTATTGCGCACCGGCCAGATACTCCCCACCACGGCCGCCGGCCGCGGCGGCGCGCGATCGAGCACCGCGATCTCGCGGGGGATGGTGGCGCAATCGCCCGCGGCGTTGTCGCGCGTAAGCCGCGCGCGCCAGGTGCCGACAGCGGGCGCAGCGACCTCAGCAAACCAGACGTAGGGTGGTCCGCCCCGCCGCTCGCGCGATGTGACAACGACGTGCCCATCGGGCGCGGTCAGCGACAGTTCGCCTTCCATTGGCCGTTCGGAGGCGACGATGACCCGCAACGGCGCACCTTTCCACGGCGTCAGCGGCGACGGCATCATCGTAACTTCGGTCGCGCTGTCGCAGGCTGCGGCGGTTGACGGCTGGGTCTGGGCTTGCGCCCGCGCGCTTCCGGCCGGAAGGGCTCCGGCCGCAAAAGCCGCCACGGCCCATGCGGCCATTACGGTCCGGCTCCGCCGGGGCATGGAAAACGGATGAATCATCGTCTGAGCCATCGTTGCCTCCTGACGCGATTACACACCCATTCGCGGCCGGATCACAACCGACCGTCGCATCGACGCCGCCCGGACGTCATGACGCACGGGGAATAAGGCAACTTCGGGCCGAAGCCAGCCGAGCGGATGGCTTGAGGGAAAAAGAACTAAATCACTGTAAATGCTAGAATATTATTTTCCAGACAGACGCTATTGCGCCGTCATGGCCGGCCTTTGTCCCGGCCATCCACGCCTTGAATGCTCGGGCCGGCAAAGCCGGACCCGAGTGCCGGGCATGACGAAGTGCTGAATCCATCTCAACAAAACTCGCCTGATGGCGGCGCT
This sequence comes from Afipia sp., assembly GCA_017308495.1. Lineage (GTDB taxonomy): Bacteria > Pseudomonadota > Alphaproteobacteria > Rhizobiales > Xanthobacteraceae > Afipia. The sequence continues at coordinate 13,033 of JAFKES010000146.1, read as the reverse complement.
GAACCGGCACCGCAGCAAAGACGATGCCAACGATCCGGGCATCGTGCTGTTTCAGCCCAGCGCCATCGCCAGCGCGCGGAATTTTTCGAGCTGATCGGCCTTGAGCGCACGGGTTTCGTCGCGACCGACGAACACCTTGAACATCACGCCGCCATCCACGTTCAAGAACGCGACGAACGCCGACGACTTGCCCATGAAGGGACGCTCGACGAAGGCAATGCTGCCGCAACGCTCATGACGCAGATGCCCGTGCAGACCCTTGGGCTTCATGATGTTGTAGTAGCCGCGGCCGACCTCGCCGCCGCCCACCGGCTCGGTCACCTCGAAGATGCCGTCGTCGGTGTGAACGATCAGCGTGACCTCGCCCCACGTCGCGATGTCCTGCATCGCCGGCACGAAGGCGGAGCCCGGCGCGAAGCGGCGCATATCGTCGGGCAGCGCTTCGATCACCTCGCGCGCGGAGACGCTGTTCTCCCGCACAACGTCCTCGATGACGCCGCCGGGATTGTCCGCCATGTGCTTGCGCAGGGCGGCCAGATCGGTGCCCGGCATGGTCAGGCGGCCGCGCTGGTCTTGCGCTCGGTCTGGATCACCTCGAAACCCTCGAACTTCGGGTGGCCGAGATAGAGGCTGCCGCCGGTCTGGTTGTCGGCGCGGGCATGCGCCTTGCGAAACTGCTCGGACTTGGTCCAGTTCTCGAACGCTGCCTTGTCCGCCCACAAGGTGTGCGTGGAGTACAGCGTGTGATCCTCGGCCACGGGCCCGCGCAGCAGATGGAATTCGACGAAGCCCGGCAACTCGCCGAGATAGGACTCACGGGTCGCCCACAGCGTCTCGAACGCCTGCTCGGATCCGGTTTTGACCTGAAAGCGGTTCATGGCGATAAACATCTGGTCTTCTCCTTGTTGCCGCCCCCCGAAGGCCGAACGGCGTCTGGTCACAACAGTCTACGCATTCCGAGCGGTTTTTTAAACGCATAAGCCGCGCGGAATTTCCGCGCGGCCAGAAACTAGCAGGTGGGTGGGACGATATCACGTCCCGCCGAAGTGATACCTGAGACCTCCCTTGAGGGTGATGCCGGCAGCCGCACTGGCCCACTTCGCATCGTTCTGGGTTTCGCCGTCCCCGCCGGACCCACCCGGGATCGCGTAAGGCCGGTAGTACTGGTTCAGCAGGTTCTCTACCGAGAACGTCGCCGTGAGATTCTCCGACGGCTTCACCGTCAGATAGAGGTTGACCAGATCGTAGGACGTGGCCGGCAGATAGTTCTTGGGAATATCGGTGTTGCCCGCGACCGACATCCACATCGCCGACACGATCACCTTGTTGTCCGCGAGGCGCAAGCCGGCGGTCGTGGTGATCTTGCGGGGCTGGATGCTGTAGAGGCCGATCCCCGTGTCCTCGTTCTTGCCGCGCTGCAGGGTTCCCGAAACACCCACGAACCAGGTTTTGGCGTCGTACATCGTTTCCGCCTCGAACCCTTCGATCCGGGCCGAAGACACGTTCTGATACTGATAGAACGGCTTGTATCCGTAAATGTTCGGAGGCGCCGCCGCCGTCGAGAAAGCAACGAGATCGATGTAGTCATCCACGTCGTTGCGGAACACGTTGAACTTGCCGCGGAAGCTGTCGCCGGACGTGAACAGGTCGTTCTTCCGGACGTTGAAGCCGATCTCCTTGGTCTTGCCGACCTCGGGACGCAGATTCGGATTCGGCACGAAGCAGAACAGCGAAGTGTTTCTGCCCGGGATATTCTGCCCCGACGGGCAGACGAAGAACGCATCGTAAGGTGTCGCCGAGGTATGGCTGCCGTCGACCAGCGTTTCCGTGATCGCCGGCGCGCGGTAACCTTCCGCGTAGCTCACATAAGGCGTGACGACGGCGGTCGGCAGCAGGCCGATCGTGATCTTGGGCGAGAAGCGGTCACCCTTGTTGCCGCCGAGATTTGAGTCGAGTTCGTAGTTGTCGTAGCGGATCGCGCTGACGACTTCGAGCAGCGACGCATAGTTCGCCTTGTACTGGACGAAACCGCCCCACACCGTTCGCTTGCCCGCGGGCGTCGTCACGTTGGAGTTGCCGGTTTTATCGTAGGTTGCGACCTCGTCCTGGAATCCGTCGAGCCCGTAGGTGAAGGCATGGCGCCAGTCGCCGGTCTCGGCGCGCGACGTGTTGTGGACGTCGAACCCGTAAGTGTCGATCTTGTAGCTGCGCGGATCGCCGACGCAGCCGGAGATGGGGTTGCCCGGATTGGCCGTCGTGCACTGGCCAAAAACCGACGTCGGGCTGGTGTGCAGGATCTTGACCTGGTCGTTCTCGGTCCGGTTCCAGTAGATCTTGGCGTCCCAGTCGAACAGCTTGTCGTCGGGCTTCGAATAGGTCCAACCCAGCGTCGTCGTGTAGTTTTTGACATTCGACGAATAGATGGACGTGCCGCCGTTCAAATCGGTCGGCGGTCCACCGGGACGCGAAGGCGGCCCAGGCGGCAGGGTGTTGGGATCGCCATAGGTTCGGCGCGGCTGTCCGACGTTATAGAGGTTTTCCTGGAAGATCATGCCGAGTTTGACCTCGTGACCGTCCGCCGGACGCACGGTCAGCTTGCCGATGCCGCTCGACAGCCTGTTCCAGGTATTGGCGACCTCGAAGCCGGTGCCGTCTCTGTAGTTATCCATCGTCGAGTAAGTGCCGCCGGCGAAGATATCGACGTTCGGGTTGACGCGAACGCCGCCGAACACCGAGCCCAGCGCGCGACCGGCATTGCTGCCGATGATGCTATTGACGTCCACGCCCCAGCGCTCGCCGGGCCGCACCACGTCCTGAATATCCTTGGTGCGGAACGACGCCACGCCGCCGATCGCGCCCGAACCGTAGATGTTCGCGGTGGGGCCGCGCACGATGTCGATACTGCTGATCAATTCCGGGTTGAGGAAGAACGAGCCGTTGGCGAAATGGCCGGTGCGCTGATAATTCTGCCGCGCGCCGTCGACGATATAGGCGACGCGGCCGAAATCCTGCAGGCCGCGGATGTTTATCGAGGTGGACGGCTCGTCGCCGCGATCCTGCAGCCAGACACCGGGCATGGTTCTGATGAGGTCGCCGACGCGCGTCGCCTGCCGCCCCTGGATCTGCTCCAGCGTCATGACACTGACCGGCGCGAGCGCATCGATGGCGCGCTCCTCCATCTTGGTCGCGCCTACAGTGATTTCATCGAGCGGTTGATAGATCGGCGCGCCGATCTGCGCGTTGGCGTTGGCAACGTTCTGAGGCAGCGGGACGTCCGCCATCGGGGCGGTGGTGCGCTTGCGCTTGATCGGCTTCGGTTTCACGGCTTGAACCGCAGGATCAACCGCTTGCGCGTTACCCTCCGTCGTCCCCGCCCCGACAGCCAGCGCAACGAGGGATACAGACACAAAAAGCGCGCAGCCGCGCGCATTCAGCCCCAACATGACAGCCCCAAACTTTAGCGATTATGGTGCGGCTGGCGGGCGACGTCCCGATGGAACGGCTGGCTGGCTCTCGTGAACAGCGCCGGCGTTTCGCCGACGTGCCTCACCTTTTCCCAGACACCTGAAGCAGGGTCAATCTGTTACCGGAGAGTTTATACTTATTATAAACTTGAACATTGGTGTTTGGGCCCGGCTCAACATAATAGACAGACCATGATGTCTCCAACCAAGCGCCCCAACGGATGAGTGCCGGCCCCAACGATCCCTCCGACAACCCGGACAAAAAATCTGGAGCGGCTCCCATCGGGCGCTCCGTTTCCCTCACGGACAATCGCATCCAGAGTCGAGACCTGTTCGCGATTACGCGCGAAATCCTGATCATCCACGGCGACGAAACCTATCGCCTGCGGCTGACGGCGCAGAACAAGCTGATCCTGACGAAATGAAGCCGACCGCCTCCACCCGCCGCATGACCTTCGCCGCTCTCGGGCTGGCATTGGCCGCCTGCGCCTTTGCCAACCCGCCGCTGCCTGCCGCGGCCGAAGGCATTGTCATTCGCGACTCCCGGGGCCGTGACGTCGCCCTTGGCCCCACCGAGCGCGTCGTCTCGATCGGCGGGGCGATCACCGAAATCCTCTATGCGCTCGGTTTCGCCAACAGGATCGTGGGCGTCGATACGTCGAGCCTTTATCCGCCGCAGGCCCTCAAGGACAAACCCAACGTCGGCTACATGCGTGCCCTCTCCGCCGAAGGCGTGCTCGGTCTCAATCCCCAGGTGATCTTCGCCATGGAGGGATCGGGGCCGAGGGAAGCGCTCGAGGTGCTCGAAGCCGCGAAAATTCCGCTGGTGAGCTTTCCCGAGACCTTCACCGAACAGGGCCTGATCGACAAGATCAAGCTCGTGGCGCATGCAATGGACGCCGACGGCCGCGGCGCCTGCCTTGCGGCGGCGGTGTCCCGCGATCTCACCGAACTGAAAACATTGCGCGACAGCATCAAGCGTCCCGTCCGGGTGATGTTCGTGATGTCGATCGTCAACGGCCGCGCCATGATCGCCGGACAGAACACCGCGGCGAACGAGATCATCAAACTCGCTGGCGGCGTCAACGCCGTCGACGGTTTCGACGGCTACAAGACGGTCAATGACGAAGCCATCGTCGCGGCGAAGCCCGATGTGGTGCTGTCGATGCAGCGCCAGCGCGACCCGCTCGATGCCGCGACCATCTTCGCGAATCCCTCCTTTGCCCTCACCCCGGCGGCAACGACCAAATCCTTCGTCGCGATGGACGGGCTATACCTGCTGGGCTTCGGACCACGCACCGCAGCCGCCGCGCGCGATCTGGCGGTCTCGCTCTATCCGGAACTGGCGGACAAGGCGGCCCGCTGGAAACCGGCGACGCTTTCGGTCGATTGCCATCAATGACGGCCGCCAGCGCCCGGCGCGGTCTGCGATCCGGCGGGTCGATGCGGCCTTCGCCCGTCCTCGTGTTCGCGATCCTGATCGCCGGTCTGCTCACCGTCGCGCTGCTCGCGGCCACGGTGGGCGCGGCCGGGATTCCTCTTAGGCGGCTGGCGGCGGCGCTCGGCTTCGCCGAGGCCGACCCGACGTTTCTGGCCCGCGATCAGCTCGTACTGTGGTCGATCCGCATTCCCCGCATCGCCATCGCCGGCATGATCGGCGGTTTGCTCGCGCTGTCGGGCGCGATCATGCAAGGCCTGTTCCGCAATCCGCTCGCTGATCCCGCCCTCGTCGGCGTATCGAGCGGCGGCGCGCTTGCCGCCGCCGCCACCATCGTCATTTCCGACAGCGCGCTGGGCGCCAGCCTGGGGTTTCTGCGCCTCGAACTGCTGCCGGTCGCCGCCTTCGCGGGTTCGCTGCTGACAACGATAGTGCTTTACAGGATCGCCAGCCGCGATGGCCGCACCTCGGTGGCGATGTTCCTGCTCGCGGGCCTCGCCATCGCCGCCATCGCCAATGCCGGTCTCGGTCTGCTGGTGTTCGTCGCCGACGACCGGCAACTGCGTGACATCACGTTCTGGCTGCTCGGCTCGCTGAGCGGCGCGACATGGCCCAAGGCCGCGATGGTCGCGCCGGTCCTGCTGGTGGCGCTGGCGGTCATTCCCCTGATCGCGCGCGGCCTCGATGTGCTGGTGCTGGGGGAAGCGGAGGCCTTTCACACCGGCATCGATGTCGAGCGCCTGAAGAGAATCTCCATCGTCCTGATCTCGGCCATGACCGGCGTCGCGGTCTCGATCTGCGGCGTCGTCGGCTTTGTCGGCATCGTCGTCCCGCACTTGCTGCGCATCGTGATCGGCCCCGGCCATCGCCTGCTGCTGCCGGCGTCGGTCTGCCTCGGCGCGATCCTGCTGATCGGTGCGGACACCATCGCGCGGGTGCTGGCGGCCCCGGCTGAAGTCCCGATCGGCATCCTCACTGCCGCCCTCGGCGCGCCGTTCTTTCTCTTCATCCTGTTGCGACAACGCAAGCTGATCGCCTCATGACGTCTCCTTCGCCCGCATTGATGGAAGCCGACGCCGTCCGCATGATCATCCGGCATGCCACGCTGCTGGACGGCATCAGCCTGCGCCTGCACGGCGGCGAGACGGTCGCCATTGTCGGCCCCAACGGTGCTGGCAAATCGACATTGCTGCGGCTGTTGTCCGGCGACCTGCGCTGCAGCGGCGGCGAAGTGCGCCTCAAAGGGCGCGCGCTGGCGTCATATTCGTCGCGCGAACTGGCCACTCATCGCGTCATGCTGTCCCAGCATGTCAGCGTCGGCTTTCCCTTCACCGTCGAGGAAGTCGTCGCGATGGGTGCGGGTAACCGGTCGCGCGGCGCGGCCCAGCCGCTGGTGGACGCAGCCATCGCGGAATTGGCGCTGGAGCCGTTACGGCACCGCGAACTTCCCACCCTGTCCGGCGGCGAACAGCAGCGGGCGCACTTCGCGCGCGTGCTGGTGCAACTCGCCTGCGGCGAGGCCGAACACGGCCCCGGCGTGCTGCTGCTCGACGAACCGACATCCAGTCTCGATCTGCGCTACCAGATCAATCTGGTGGAGATCGCCAAGCGCCGGGCGCGCGGCGGCAGCGCGGTCGTCGCCGTGCTGCACGATCTCAACCTCGCGGTCCGCTTCGCCGACCGCATCGTCGTCGTCCGCCGGGGGACCGTGGCGGCCGACGGTTCTCCGGCCGACACGGTGACGGCGGCGATGATCAACGACGTCTTCGAGGTCACCGCCAGCATCGGCAGCGAAAACGGACAGCCCTACGTTCTGCCTCAGACCATGCAATGATCGCTTCGCAGCACCGGTGAGACGCAGCCCTGCGCGGCCCCGGCTGGACGCCATCCGGGGCCCCCGTTATGGATGCCCGTCGTGACGCCGCTTTCGGAATCTCCTCCCCTGCATGTCGTGGGGCCGTTGCCGCCCCACGGCCTGCGAAGGATGATCATGAGCGACAGCGCGGCAAAACCGAACAATGCGAACCTGGCCGGCATCCTGTGGATGGTTGCCGCCATGGCGGCGTTCGCCGTCGAGGACGCGCTGGTGAAGGCGACTGCCGCGCATTTGCCCGTCGCCGAAGTGCTGATCCTGTTCGGCGTCGGCGGCGCGTGCCTGTTCACCATCGCTGCGGTGGTGAGGCAGGAGTCGATCTTCAGCGGAGATATCCTGTCGCGCCCCATGTGGGTGCGCGCGTGCTTCGAGGTGACCGCGCGCCTGTTCTTCGTGCTTGCGCTCGCCCTGACCCCGCTGTCGGCGACCACCGCGATCCTTCAGGCGACCCCCATCGTGGTCGTGCTCGGCGCGGCGTTCCTGTTCGGCGAGAAGGTCGGCTGGCAGCGCTGGGCGGCCATCCTCGTCGGCCTCGTCGGCGTGCTGGTCGTCCTGCGGCCCGGTGCGGAAAGTTTTTCCGGTCTGTCCGTGCTGGCGCTGATCGGCATGCTGGGCTTCGCCGGTCGTGACCTCGCCAGTCGCGGCGCGCCACGCTCCATCACCACCGCCGTCCTCGGCTTCTATGGCTTCGCGGCGATCATCCTGGCCGGCATTCTCTATGCCTTGTTCTGGGAGCGTAGGGCGTTCATCATTCCCGATGGTGCCGCGACGGCTTTTCTGTCGGGGGCGATTGTTTGCGGCGTGCTCGCCTATGGCGCGTTGATGAAAGCCATGCGCACCGGCGCGGTCTCGGTGGTGACGCCGTTCCGCTACAGCCGGTTGCTGTTCGGCGTCACCCTCGGCGTGCTGGGATTCGGCGAGCAGCTCGATCTTCCGATGATCATCGGCTCGCTTATCATCGTCGTGGCGGGAGTTGCAATTCTCAAGCCCTCCGCCGGGTTCACGCCGCGGTCTCCGGACAGAGCGCCAAAATGATGAACGGCAAACAGCGTCTCAACCAAGCAGCGCCTCAACGCAGCGCGGCTGGAGCGGGTGAAGGGAATCGAACCCTCGTATTCAGCTTGGAAGTCAGAAAATTCTGAAGTGCGTTCAACGGCCATTCTGACATTTTGCAGCTTTTTGACCCATTGAGATCATTACAGAATTTCGCGTTGTCAGAATAGCAATTACGCGTCGCACGATAGCGAACCGTTTGGCCACGACTGAGGCGGCTCAAGAGCGGCTCCCCCGTGCGTCATATCCATCCTGGACGATGCGTTGACCTCGCCGACCTTCGCGCTGCAACCGCAAGGTTCGAGCAGGAATGAATCGGGAGCCTCGTCATATTTCTGGTCCGCGCAACCGCCAACGGCCCCCCAGTCCGGCACTTTAATTACAAAGCTTTTCAAGTCAGCCTCAAGACAGGGTATCAAAGTCTCGATTGAAAGCTATCTATCGAACTCGGAATTGGTAACTCTGATGGCATCACAACCTGCACGATGACCATGCGCGGTCGGCCCACAGTGCTCACCGTGCTGGCTCAACGCGGGTGGGTCCAACATCGCGCGGCTGACTCTGGCAGCGACGCTATGCTGAACGAGATCCGGTGGCTTGGCGACAGCCTGGGGATGCGCGCACTTGGACGCGCCCGCGCGCTTGAGGAGGTCGTTCAGCCACAAAGAAGTCCAGAGGCTCATCCGCGTTCCTTGAGCGCGCGATATGGCCTAGATGCCCTGCCTTTGCACGTCGAGCTTAGCCATCGACCGAGGCCGTGCAGGTACCTTCTCTTGGGGTGTCTGGCGCCAGGTGCTCCGCGCGCTACCACGATGCTGCTCGACTGGCGAAGCCTTGCCTTCTCCTCAGACGACTTTCAGCTCCTCGAAAGCGCCCCTGTTCTCGTGCGAACTGGGCGCCGCTCTTTCTATTCGACCATCCTGTCTTCCGATCGGACGTTTCTCCGATATGACCCTGCTTGTGTTGAAGGCGTCGAGCAGCGCGGCCGCTCCGCGTTGCAACTTCTGGCGCGTCGACTTTCGCTCGCCTCATCCGAAAACCACGAATGGCGCCAAGACGACATTTTGATTATCGACAACTGGCGCGTCCTGCACGGACGCGGCCCTTCCCAGCTCAACTCGGGCCGGAGCCTAGCAAGGATTCTGATCGATGCCTGACGACGTCTTCATTGCAATCAGCGGCGAAGCTCTCCATTCCAAATCCAAAGTTTACGTGAGCCGCGCACTAGCGAGAAAAAGCCTCGGGGATCTCGACGAATACCAACTATGGGCTTCCCTGGCGCTCGAGCTGCTCGGAAAAGCTGCGCTCGCTCGCAAGCATCCTAGCCTCATCGTCGATCCCACACACTGGCAGTCGATGTTCGTCGCCGCCGGCATCAACGTGACAACTGACGTCAAGACGATCACCGCGAAGACACTATTCGAACGCCTAGCTCACCTTGTGCCGCGGTTCGATAAAACGATTCAGAAATTCTGCGAAGGCATTGCGGAACGTCGCAACGCTGAGCTTCATTCCGCCGATCTGCCATTTCGCGCCATGCGGCTTGACGCCTGGGAGGCGCGTTATTGGCACGCCTGCGATACCGTTCTTCAGGAGATGGGCTCGTCGTTAGAACATTGGCTAGGAGCGACCGACGCCAAAGCTCCTCGCCGATTGCTCGACGAAGCAGCGAACGCTATCGACGCAGCGGTGAAACTGCGCGTGAACGCTGCTAGGGACAAATTCAAAGCGTTAAAGAAATCCGTAAGGGATCGCCTTGCCGCGGAAGCTACATTGCGAGAGCCCCAGCATCAGGCAGCCCTTTTCAGAGATCGTTTCGACGAGGTGTGGGTTGAAACCTGCCCCTCATGTGGGTGCCGTGCATTCATGACAGGGGAACAGACTGGCGAGGATATCAGCGAAGAGCGCGATGAATATGCCGTTTGGGAAATCGTCGACCGTGAATTTATCGGCGAGGAGTTTCGCTGTCCGACTTGCGAATTGTCACTTATAGGAAGCGACGAGATCAAGGCAACTGGCCTCAGCTATGTCCATGAGGACCAGCAAGAGCGGGAGCTCCAGTACGAACCTGACTATGGAAATGACTAGCAACTCAACGCGAACGGGCTGTACGATGCATTTTCGCCAGTCCACAGCACATTACCAGCCGGTGCGCAATGTCTGGCACCCGTCTGCTTGTATAAGATGCTCAGATATTGATACCCACAAACCTCGAAAGGAGATTGTGATCACCGGCGTCGGCAGCCCGCAAAGCTGCAATGTAGCTGTTGCGCCGCTCGTTGTCGCTTTGCAGATCGTGACCGGCAGCCCAATCGATCGGCGGTTGTTTTAATCGCTCGGCAAGGTAGATGTCAGCGGCGATGCGGGCATGGCGACCATTGCCGTTCGCAAACGGATGAATTTGAACCAACCGGTGATGAAAACGCGCCGCAGCTTCGAGCGGCAGATAAGTGCCATGTTCAGCCCAATATCGCGCGTCGTCCAACAACATTCGAAGCTGCACTTGGATCTGAAGCGGATCTACTCCGATATTAGTCTCTCGCTCGCGAAATTGCCCTGCCCAATTCCACACTTCGCCGAATAATCGCCGGTGTAGTTCCAACATGAATTGTTCAGTCAGGATATCGCTCTTGCGACGGCGACCAATCCAAAGCAACCCGCTTTGAACGTTGGCTTGCTCCAATTCATTTAGCTGTTCGCGCGTTGTGACGTGCCCGAATTTGAGTCCTTCCATCTGAGCTGGGTCGACGGGTGTCGCACCTTCGGGCTCGTTGGAGATTGAATTCATTAGTCGGCGGCCCAAAAGTCAGCCGGCATGGTGTGCATTAGCTCGCTAGCGATGCGCTCTATTTCCTCCTTATTTTTCGCCACCGACAGAGACTGTCGCTCCAAAGCCATATGTGTGCTGGCTTTATTGACTAGGGCTACGGCTTTTCGGTGGGCTTGGGCTTTAATGGCGTTCTCGATGGAAGCATCCTGGGGAACGATCGCGTAGACAAAACGGCAACCCATCGCCTCAGCCATTGACTGCATAGTTTTTAGGGTTACGCCCCCAGAAAGTTCTGCATGTTCGGCTTGAGACACGCGAGCGCGAGTGACACGGAGACGGCGAGCAAGTTGTGCGGCCGACATTCCGAGTGCCGTGCGGGTAGTTGCAATCCAGCCCTCAGACGGGCGGCTGAGCTGCTTGTCGACCGCGGCGGCCGCCCGATCTACAATTTCACGATATTGCTTTATTGCGAGGTGTTTGACGCTCATATTGTCAACTTATTTGTTTACATGAGAGCTTAGATGTCAATGTATAACTATACGTTCCTGTTGAAACGTCAACTTATATATTGACATTCTGTGGCAGAACGTCAGTATTTTGCTTAAGATTCGATTTTTTCCATGACGAGGAACTCGCCAGCGCTTTACTCTTCGGGCGAGTGTTCATTTTCTTCAACTTCGGGGCGTATCCAGCTAACGCCTTGTCGCGCGTCGATCCCCCGAAACGAACTTAATGACTTCTGAAGGACCGCATGAGCCTGGTCGAGCTTGAAAAGCCCTTGAAGACGGCCGCGGCTGGTCAATACCTCGGCTATTCGCTGCAGCAGCTCCGCCTATGCCATCACCTACTTCGGGTTCCCGATGGCGACGTCGTTTCCCTTGAGTATTTCGACGATGTCGCCGTGCATCGAGCGGATGGGACTGTACTCTTAGAGCAGATCAAAAGCGCGATCGATGGCAATCCAGCGGCCGACCGCTCAGACGATCTCTGGAAGACGTTTGCCAATTGGGCTGACCGTTGCGTCGCCAAAACGATCGCACCAGAGACGACTGATTTTAGATTGTATATTGTCTCCGCCAAGACGGGAGATTTGGTTCACGAGCTCCACGCCGCGGCAACGCCGGAAGGCGCAGCAGAGGCGCTGAAGAAAATCAAGAAACTAATCAATACTAAGAAACCCAACGCGGGATGTAGTCCTCATATTCTGCGTTTCCTGGAAGCCGGCGAAGATATCTGCAGCGTAATTATTAGGCGCTTCCAGCTGGTAATTGATGCCGATCCAGTGGAGGGAATACGCGAACTGCTTCGCGCTGGAATCCCCGCCGAGGCATTGGACGACCTCTGTGCCGCCGCCATCGGAATGGCGCGGGATCGCATCGACAAATTAATCCGCGACAAACAACTTCCCCTCATCTTGGCGACGGTTTTTCGACAGAGCTTTCAAACATTCAGCCGGCGTTCCAACTTGACCAATCTGTTGGTTTCGACCGCGCCAGAGCCCTCATCGGAAACGATTACTGCGCTGGTCGACAGCGCTCCGGTATTCGTTCGCCAATTGGAAGCTGTCGACGCCACGTCCGACATGCTTGTTACAGCCGTAAGCGATTTCCTCAAAACGACGGCGGATAAAGTGCATTGGGCTGACGATGGTCGAATCATTGACGACAGTCTGAACGATCTCGACAGACAGCTTGAGCGACAACATAAAATTGCAAGGGATGAGATCGAGGACGTTCAATCCTCGCTTAGCGAACCAGCAAGGGGGCGCGCGCTCTATCGCAAATGTGCGGCGACTACCCTTCCTCTCGATGGTCAGACCCTACCCTCGCATTTTATCGCGGGAGCCTACAATTGTTTAGCCGACGGCCGCCGTCTCGGGTGGCACCCTCAATATCAAACGCTGTTCCCCCCGGAATGAGGCCGCTGTGTCGGATTTGGAACTATCACCAGTCGCTTTGGTACAAAACCCCGCCTTCGGTGCGCAGCTTCTGTGGAATTTTGGTCGTGGATATCAGGCCGAAAAGGTGGGCGATCTACCACCATTGACGCCCTTTTTTCTTGTTCTGCCGCTGCTTCTGCATAAGCCAACCCTGAATATCATACGGTCGACAAACCAGAGTTCTGGTCTCAGCAAATTCGTTGCAAAGCTTAGCGACCATCGCGAGCAACTTCTCGCCATTCATGATCGAGCCATGGCAATGCGTTTGTTGACACTCGAGTCCGTCGCTGCCGGCATTGCAAGCAGCCTGCTGCATGTGGATTACGAAACAGCAGCCGTGAGATCAAATGATGCGAAGCCACCACTCTCTCCCGAACGTGTGAAGTATCATGTGACGAACGCAGAAAAGCTCGGCCGTTGGTTTGCGCGCCTCCCCATCGGACAAGCGTTTGCATTATTGCAGGTCGTGCCCTGATGCATTTCCAGATCCGTAAAC
>JAFKES010000145.1 GCA_017308495.1 Afipia sp. | reverse complement strand
GCTGGCTTGGCGTGATAGGCGACGCCGAGGCCGGCCTGTTCGATCATGGCGAGATCGTTGGCGCCATCGCCGATGACCATGGTGTCGAGATTGTCGAGATCGAAGGACTCGCGCAGGTCGACCAGCGTCGCGAGCTTGGCGTCGCGCCCCAGGATAGGCTCCGCGACGGCGCCCGTCAGTCTGCCATCGTTGGTCAGCAATGTGTTGGCGCGGTTTTCCTGAAAGCCGATCAGTTCGGCCACCCGCTGGGTGAACAGGGTGAAGCCGCCCGACACCAGGCAGGTATAGGCGCCGTTGGCGCGCATGGTGCGGACCAGTTCGGGGCCGCCGGGCGTCAGCGTGATGCGGTTTTTCAGAACCTCGTCCACCACCGTGACCGGTAGCCCTTTCAGCAGCGCGACGCGCTCGCGCAGCGCCGGTTCGAATGCGATCTCGCCGCGCATGGCGCGCTCGGTGATCGCGGCGACATGGGCCTTGAGGCCGGCGAAATCGGCCAGTTCGTCGATGCACTCCTGGCCGATCATGGTGGAGTCCATGTCGGCCAGCAGCAGTTTCTTGCGGCGGTCGAGCACGGGCTGGACCACGACGTCGACGCGCAGGCTACTGAGCGCCGCGCGCAGCCTGTCGGAAATTGTGCGAATGTCGTCGCTGCTGCTAAAGCGGATGTCGGCGGCGACGCCCTCGAACAGCCAGTCGGCGCGTTCGGGCGACGGCAACGCGGTGCGTGCGGCCTCAAGCGCTGTGCTGTCGAGTTCGGGCTCGGCGGGATTGCAGATCAGGGTGGCGACGAGAGACATGACGGCTCGATGTTGAAAGACGGTGGAGACGGAAACAGCGGCACCAAGGCAGTGCTTATCGCAGGGCCGACGGCCAGCGGCAAGTCGGCGCTGGCGCTCGCCCTCGCGGAGGCGACCGGCGGCGTCGTTATCAACACCGACTCCATGCAGGTCTATCGCGACCTGCGGGTGCTCACGGCGCGGCCGACGCCCGAGGAGGAGGCGCGCGTTCCGCATCGGCTTTACGGCACCTGCGATGCCGCGGTGAACTGTTCGGCGGGCTCATGGGTCGCGGACGCGGCGGTGGCGCTGGCTGAGGCAAAGGCGGCGGGGCGACTGCCGATCTTCGTCGGGGGCACCGGGCTCTATTTCAAGGCGCTGACGCGTGGATTGTCGGCGATGCCGCCCGTTCCGGAGGAGGTGCGGGACGATGTCCGCGCCCGCATGGCGCGCGATGGCGTCGAGGCGCTGCATGCGGAACTCGCCCGGCGCGATCCGGTGTCGGCAGCGCGGCTCAAGCCGCGCGACAGCGCGCGCGTGGCCCGTGCGCTGGAGGTGATCGAGGCCACCGGCCGCGCGCTGCACGACTGGCATCGCGACACCCTGCCGCCGCTGCTCGATCCGGACGGCGTGACCGCTGTCTTCCTCGCGCCCGACCGCAACGCGCTTTATGCCCGGATCAACGCGCGCTTCGAGACGATGCTCGAGACCGGCGCGCTGGATGAAGTCGCGGCGCTGGCGGCGCGGAAGCTCGATCCGATGCTGCCGGCAATGAAAGCCCATGGCGTGCCGGCGCTGATCCGCTATCTGGCCGGCGAGATCGCGCGCAACGAGGCCGTTGAGGTCGGCCAGATCGACACCCGCCATTATGCCAAGCGGCAGTTCACCTGGTTTCGGCATCAGTTGCCGGAATTCGCATGGGTGACGCCGGAGGCGGCGCGGGGGTGGCTTGTGCAAAGGATCGGCGAGAAAGGCTCGCCAGCGTAATAGGTTTCTGATGTCGTCCCGGCGAAGGCCGGGACCTATGACCCCAAAGGTTTTGATCGTAGCGGGAACGCCTCTCCCGCTCTCCGGCGGGAACGCGGGGGTCTGGCTCCCGGCCTTCTCCGGGATGACGTGGAGAGAGCCCCCATGCACTTTCGCTCTCGCCAAACGCTGCGAGGCGGGTATGTTAGCATCCTGCGTGGGGTTGACATTCCTTGATGGGGCCGTATAACCCGCGCAACCTTTGGAAACTTGTATCCCGATTATGCGCAATAAAATTACCAGTCTTCTTATTGTCGTCGTAACCCGGCACACCGCTGGGGGTGGCTGACGGCTACCCACGACAAGGCGGTGTGCAAAGGGTCCCTCTTCGGGCCCTTTTTTGTTTTCCGCCTTCGACGACACCTTGGCTCAACTTAAGACCTGACTTGAACCCGACCCTGGACTTGACCTGCGCGAAAGCGACCCGGAGCGAACCATGAGCGAGACAGAGAAACACGATCCCAACCAGATGACCGGCGCGGCGATGATCGTGCGCGCGCTCAAGGATCACGGGGTCGCGCACATCTTCGGCTATCCGGGCGGCGCGGTGCTTCCGATCTACGACGAGATTTTCCAGCAGAGTGACGTCGCGCACATCCTGGTCCGGCACGAGCAGGGGGCGGGCCACGCGGCGGAGGGCTATGCGCGCTCCACCGGCAAGCCGGGCGTCGTGCTGGTGACCTCGGGGCCCGGCGCCACCAACATGGTGACGCCGCTGGCCGACGCGCTGATGGATTCCATCCCGCTGGTGTGTATCACCGGCCAGGTGCCGACCCATCTGATCGGCAACGACGCGTTTCAGGAATGCGACACCATCGGCATCACCCGGCCGTGCACCAAGCACAACTGGCTGGTGCGCGACGTCAACGACTTGGCCAAGGTGCTGCACGAGGCGTTCTATGTCGCGACCACGGGCCGGCCGGGCCCGGTGGTCGTGGACGTGCCCAAAGACGTGCAGTTCGCCACCGGCACCTATCACCCGCCGCGCAAGTCGGACGTGCATATCTCCTACGCGCCGCGGGTGAAGGGCGACGCCGGCCAGATCCGCAAGGCTGTGGCGCTGATGGCGTCCGCCAAGCGTCCGGTTATCTATAGCGGTGGCGGCGTCATCAATTCGGGGCCGCAGGCCTCGAAGCTGCTGCGCGAACTGGTGGAGACGACCGGCTTTCCCATCACCTCGACGCTGATGGGCCTCGGCGCCTATCCGGCCTCGGGCAAGAACTGGCTGGGGATGCTTGGCATGCATGGCACCTACCAGGCCAACATGGCGATGCATGACTGCGACGTCATGCTTTGCATCGGCGCGCGCTTCGACGACCGCATCACCGGCCGCATCGATGCGTTCTCGCCGAATTCGAAGAAGATCCACATCGATATCGACCCGTCGTCGATCAACAAGAACATCCGCGTCGATGTGCCGATCATCGGCGATGTCGCCCGTGTGCTCGAAGATCTGCTGGCGGCGTTCAAGGCGGAATCCAAGAAGCCGAAGATCGATCCGTGGTGGTTCGAGATCGGGCGCTGGCGCGCGCGCAATTCGCTGGCCTACAAGCAGAACGACGACGTCATCATGCCGCAATACGCCATCCAGCGGCTGTTCGAGCTGACCAGGGGCAAGGACACCTACATCACTACCGAAGTGGGCCAGCATCAGATGTGGGCGGCGCAATTCTTCGGCTTTGAGCAGCCGCACCACTGGATGACGTCCGGCGGCCTCGGCACCATGGGCTACGGCCTGCCGGCGGCGCTCGGCGTGCAGGTGGCGCATCCGGACAGTCTCGTCATCGATATCGCGGGAGATGCCTCGGTGCAGATGACGGTCCAGGAAATGTCGACGGCGGTGCAGTACGAACTGCCGATCAAGATCTTCATCCTGAACAATCACTACATGGGCATGGTGCGCCAGTGGCAGCAGCTCCTGCATGGCAACCGGCTGTCGCATTCCTATTCGGAGGCGCTGCCGGATTTCGTCAAGCTCGCGGACGCCTACGGTGCCGTCGGGCTGCAGGCGAGCAAGCCGGGCGATCTTGATGGCGCGATCGAGGAGATGATCCGGGTGAAGAAGCCGGTGCTGTTCGACTGCTGCGTCGCCGCGCTGGAGAACTGCTTCCCGATGATCCCCTCGGGCAAGGCGCATAACGAGATGCTGCTGCCGGCGGAAGCCAACGACGAGGCGACCGCGGCGGCCTTTGCCGGCGGCAAGGCGCTGGTGTGAGCTGATAGTAATCTACCTTTCCCCGCGGGCGGGGAGAGGGAGTTCAACCGAATTCGGATCCTGATCATGAACCAACCCGCCTCCGCCTACTTCCTCGAAGAGCGTAAAGACCCCAACGAGACGCACACGCTCTCCGTTCTGGTGCAGAACGAGCCCGGCGTGCTGGCGCGCGTGATCGGCCTGTTCTCCGGCCGCGGCTACAACATCGACAGTCTCACGGTGTCGGAAACCGAACACGCCAAGCACATGTCGCGCATCACTATCGTCACCACCGGCACGCCGATGGTGATCCAGCAGATCAAGCACCAGCTCGATCGCATGATCCCGGTGTATCGCGTGGTGGATATGACGTTCACCGGCCGTTCCATCGAGCGCGAACTGGCGATGGTCAAGGTCAAGAGCACCGGCGACCAGCGCATCGAAGCGATGCGGCTCGCGGAGGCATTCCGGGCGCGCGTCATCGACGCCACCAACGAGAGCTTCGTGTTCGAGATCACCGGCGGCACCTCGAAGATCGATCAGTTCGTCAATCTCATGGTGCCGCTCGGGCTCGTCGAAGTGTCGCGCACGGGCGTGGCCGCCATCTCGCGTGGGCCGGAAGGGATGTAACCGCGCCTCATTCGCTGTCATGAAGCCGATCGACATCGCGCTGGCCCTCGCCGTGGCCGTGATCTGGGGATTGGGCTTCGTGCTGACCCGGTTCGCGATCAACGAGATGTCGCCGACGCTGATGACGACGCTGCGTTTCGGCATCACGGCGCTGCCATGCCTTCTGTTGCCGCCACCCCGGTTGTCGTGGTCCCTGATCGTTGCCACGAGCTGGTTGCTGGTGGCTCAGTTTCTGGCGCAGACCTACGGCATGGCCTACGGCGTGCCGCCCGGTTTGACGGCCGTGATCGTGCAGAGCCAGGCCCTGTTCACGGTGGCTTTTGCCGCCCTGTTTCTGAAGGAATTCCCGACCAGGCGGCAACTCCTCGGCATCGCGGTCGCAACCTGCGGGCTACTCCTGATCTGCTTCACGGTCGGATACGATTTCAGTATCTACGCGTTTGCGCTGTCGATGACGGCGCCGATCAGCTTTGCCCTGTCGAACCTGCTTTTCCGTCAGGCCCGGAATGTGCCGATGCTCAATCTGTTCGCATGGATCAGCTTTTTTGCAATGGTGCCTCTTGTGCCCTTCCTGCTGTGGGTCGATGGCCCGGCCGTCACGTGGCAGTCTCTCACGCACCTCTCGGCCGGCGTGGTCGCCTGCGTGCTGGCTCTGGCTCTGCTCGGCACCACGCTCTGCTACTGGATATGGGGGCGGCTGTTGCAGAATTATTCCGCGGCGCAGGTGGTTCCTTTCGCGCTGCTGATCCCGTTCTTTGGCGCGGGTGCGTCCAGCATCGTGTTCAACGAACGGTTTGGCGCGTTGCGGCTGACTGGCATGATCGTCGTCGTCCTTGGCATCGCCGTGATGCTGCTGTCACGCAAACCGCCGACCCTTGTAGAGGTGGCCTGACGCCATGATCTCCCAGCCGCTCGCCGCAGCCTTCATCGTCTTCGCCGCAGCGATGCTGTTCACCCCGGGGCCGAACAACATCATGCTGATGGCATCGGGGCTGAACTACGGATTCCGGCGGACGCTGCCGCATGTCGCCGGCGTCACCATCGGCTTCTCTTTCCTGGTGATGGTGATAGGCCTCGGTCTCGGCGCCGTGTTCGCGGCGTTTCCGGTGCTGCACACCGTGCTGAAATATGTCGGCACGGCCTATCTGGTCTATCTCGCCGCGATGATCGCGCGGTCCGGCCCGGCGGACACCGGCCGCGCCGGGGAGGGGCGGCCGATGACCTTTCTCGGCGCGGCCCTGTTCCAGTGGGTCAACGTCAAGGGCTGGGTGATCGCGATCGGCGCCATCACCGCCTACGCCGCCATCGCCGCCTATCCGCTGAACATCGCGCTGCTGTCGGTGCTGCTGTTCGTGATCGGGCTGGGGTCGTCGCTGACCTGGGTGGCGCTCGGCACCTCGCTGCAGGGGCTAGTCAAGTCGCCGCGCGCGGTCCGGACCTTCAACATCGTCATGGCGGTGCTGCTCCTGGCCTCGCTCTACCCCGTGCTGAGGGAGCCGTGACTTCGCTGCAGTGCAGAAATGGGCCCCGCGGGCTTGTCTCGCGCCGCCAGTCGCCTTACACCACGGCGGCAATTCATCCGGGTCCGGCTCGGCCCGTCTCCCCGCAAATCCCCGTTTGGCCGACTGTGGCCGCCACTCAAGAGGAATGAACCATGCGTGTTTACTACGATCGCGACGCCGACCTGAACCTGATCAAGGGCAAGAAGGTCGTCATCGTCGGCTATGGCAGCCAGGGCCACGCCCACGCGCTGAACCTGAAGGATTCCGGCGTCAAGGAAGTCTCGATCGCGCTGCGCAAGGGTTCGGCCTCGGCCAAGAAGGCGGAAGCCGCCGGCTTCAAGGTGATGGAAGTCGCCGAGGCCGCCAAGTGGGCCGACGTCGTGATGATGCTGACCCCGGACGAACTGCAGGGCGACATCTACCGCGATCATCTGCACGGCAACATGAAGCAGGGCGCAGCGCTGCTGTTCGCTCACGGCCTCAACGTGCATTTCAACCTGATCGAGCCGCGCGCCGACCTCGACGTGCTGATGGTCGCGCCCAAGGGCCCGGGCCACACCGTGCGCTCCGAATACCAGCGCGGCGGCGGCGTGCCGACCCTGATCGCGATCCACCAGGATTCGTCGGGCAACGCCCATGACCTCGGCCTGTCCTATGCCTCCGCCATCGGTGGTGGCCGCGCCGGCGTCATCGAGACCACCTTCAAGGAAGAGTGCGAGACCGACCTGTTCGGCGAGCAGGCCGTGCTCTGCGGCGGCACCGTCGAACTGATCCGCGCCGGCTTCGAGACGCTGGTGGAAGCCGGCTACGCGCCGGAGATGGCCTATTTCGAGTGCCTGCACGAGCTCAAGCTGATCGTGGACCTGATCTACGAAGGCGGCATCGCCAACATGAACTACTCGATCTCCAACACCGCCGAATACGGCGAGTACGTCACCGGCCCGCGCATCATCACCCCGGAGACCAAGGCTGAGATGAAGCGGGTGCTCACCGACATCCAGTCCGGCAAGTTCACCCGCGACTGGATGCTGGAGAACAAGGTCAACCAGGCGTCGTTCAAGGCGACCCGCGCCCGCAACAACGCCCACCAGATCGAGGCCGTGGGCGAGAAGCTGCGCGCCATGATGCCCTGGATCAAGGAAAAGGCGCTGGTCGACAAGACCAAGAACTGAGACGCCAGCGTTTCATCGCTCGTCACGACGGCCGCCCCTCGGGGCGGCCGTTCTGCTTTGGGCCGTGATGGGAGGGCACCTCCCGGCGCTCCGGTCCTTCACCATGTCGGAAAATGCCGCAGGATGCGTTGCTTGCGGCTTCGTGACGGTTCCACTACGATTTTGTGACACGCCGGGTCGCCGGTCCCTGGCGTGCTGTGCGGCCGCAGGCGGCCGGGCAGGGGTGCGGCTGGCGTGTGGGTTGCGTCGAACGTCATGTTGCCGCTGTCGCCATCCGAGTTGCCTGGAGGAACCGGCGGCGTTACCCCCGGGCCGCGGGGGCGTCGGCTGTGGGGCGCGGGCGTGGCGGCGATCGCTGCCCTTCATCTCGTCGCCGTGTATTGTCTGGCCTCGTTCGAATACGGGCCGCTCGCCAACACGCTGGCGCTGTTGACCTGGGCGCTGCTGAATTGCGCGCTGCTGATCGTTTTCCGCCGGCCCGGCGTCAGCGCGGTGCTGGCGCTGGCGCTGATCGCGATCCTGATCGCGCTGTCGCAGTTCAAGTTCGGCATCACGCAGCTCACTCTGACCTTCCTTGATTTCCTGATCATCGATCGCGACACCTTCTCGTTCCTGCACTCGATCTTCCCGCAACTGCGCGTGCAACTTGTCGTGCTCGGGGTCGTCGCCGTGCCGGTGCTGTGGGCGATCTGGTACGCCGATCCGTTCCGCATCCGGCGTCGCACGGCGGTCGCCGGCCTTGTGGTCAGCGCCATCGGCATCACCGGGCTGTCCGTGGTGTATCCCGAGCAGCCGTGGGAGCCGTTCCAGGGCGTCAATCACATCTCCAATCTGGCGCGGTCCGGCGTGGTGGCGGTCTCGCATCTGACCGCGACCGGGTGGATCGAGGCCGATCCCAAGCCGCTGGTCGGCAGCGCGCAGGCGGCGGCGCTGGCCGAGTGCGAGCCGGGGAAGGCGCGGCCGAACATCATCATGGTGCTCGACGAATCGAGCTTCGACATCAGCGCCGTGCCGGGCATCAAGGTGCCGGATCATTACCGCGACTATTTCCGGTCCGCCGACGGGCGGCAGCGTGGCTTCGTGGCGGAATCGAGCGGCGGCCCGACCTGGTACACCGAATTCAACGTGCTCACCGGCCTGTCGGCGCGCTCCTTCGGCCAGCTCAAGTTCTATGTGACGCGGATTGCCGCCGGGAAGGTGACGCGCGGCCTGCCGCAGGCGCTGCAGCGCTGCGGCTATCGCACCTTCTCGCTCTACCCGACCTACGGCGACTTCCTGTCGGCGCGCAGCTTCCAGACCGGCGCCGGCATCGGGCGCTTCATCGACATGGCGGAGATGGGCGTCAATGAGGACATGCAGCCGGACCGCTTCTATTTCGATCAGGCACGGAGGCTGATCGCGCGCGAACGGCAGGCCGACGCGCCGTTGTTCGTGCTGGTGTACCTCACCGCCAACCATTTTCCCTGGACGTCGACCTATCGGACCGATCTGACCCCGGCGGGGTGGGCTGCGCCGGGCAATACGCCGGAGGTCGACGAATACATTCGTCGCCAGAGCATGACGGCGGCGGACTATGCGGACTTCGTCGCACGGCTGAAGGCAGAGCATCCCGGCGAGCCGTTCCTGCTGGTGCGCTTCGGCGATCACCAGCCGGCGATCGCGCAGAAGCTGATCGAGCCGGACCTGCCGCAGCCGCGCCTCGCCGACCGCCTGATGCGGCACGACCCGCGCTACTACAAGACCTACTACGCCTTCGATGCGCTCAACTACCGGCCGAACTTGACGTCGGCGCTGGAGACGCTGGACGGCGCCTATCTGCCGCTGGTGGTGCAGGAGGCGGCAGGCGTGCCGCTCGATCCGTCATTCGTCGCCCAGAAGAAGATCATGCTCCGCTGCAACGGCGTGTTCTACGGCTGCAAGCACGGCGCGGAGGCGCGGCGGTTCAACCGCCTGCTCATCGACGCCGGTTTCATCAAGGGCCTGTGATGTCGCAGCGCTCGCTGGCGGAGCGGGCCATCGCCGTGTAGCGTGATGCCGATCAACCGGAGCAGTTCACCGCATGGCCAAGACCGACGACAAGGCCGACAAGGCCGATAAAAATGGCAAGAACGGCAGCGCCCCGCAGCTCAGCGCCAAGCAGTTGAAAGCCTATGTGGAACCGTTCCGGTTCGACGGCTCCCGCGAGTTTCACCTCAAATCGCAAAAGCCCGGCGAGAAGGGCGATCTCGACAAGGACAGCGCGATCGCGATCATCGACGCCAATCGCCAGCGGCTGCGCGAATTGCAGGAAAAGCTCTATGCCCACGACCGCTGGTCGGTGCTGCTGATCTTTCAGGGCATGGACGCGGCCGGCAAGGACAGCGCCGTCGAGCATGTCATGTCCGGGATCAATCCGCAGGGCTGCCAGGTGTTCTCGTTCAAGCAGCCGACGTCGAAGGAGCTCGATCACGATTTCATGTGGCGTTCGCTGATCTGCCTGCCGGAGCGCGGACGGATCGGCATCTTCAACCGGTCGTACTACGAAGAACTGCTGATCGTGCGGGTGCATCCGGAGATTCTGGCGCAGGAGAAGATCCCGCCGGAACTTGTCACCAACAAGATCTGGCAGGAACGCTTCGAGGATATTTCGGCGTTCGAGCGATACATGGCGCGCAACGGAACCCTGATCCTGAAGTTCTTCCTCAACCTGTCGAAGGACGAACAGCGCAAGCGCTTTCTCGCCCGTCTGGATGATCCGGCGAAGAACTGGAAATTCTCCATGGGCGATATCGCCGAGCGCAAGATGTGGGACAAGTATCAGGCCGCCTATCAGGACGTGATCCGTCATACCTCGGCGAAATATGCGCCATGGCATGTGGTGCCGGCGGATCAGAAATGGTTCGCGCGGGTGGTCATCAGTTCCGCCATTGTCGGCGCCATGGAAAAGCTGGACCTGCGTTTTCCCGAGGTCGACAAGAGCGAGGCGGGCAATCTCAAAAAGGCGCGCGCGGCCCTCGAAGCCGAGGCCAAGGGATCCCGCCAGAAGGAATAAATCGCCGGGTGATGTTCAAGTGTCCCCGCGATGTGATAAGAGCGGCTGTCCTCGGGGTTCCGCGGCGAAAATATCCGTGCCTGACGATTTCCGGTTCCATTGATCCGCCCGATGCTTTTTAATTCCACCGAATTCATCTTCGTTTTTCTGCCGCTTGCCGTTGGACTTCATTTCCTCGCGGCGCGCAGGAGCCCGACCGCGGCGCTTGCCACCACGGCGATCACTTCACTGGCGTTCTATGCGTGGTGGAAGCCGCCTTTCGTCGTGCTGCCGCTGCTCTCGATCGTGCTGAACTACCTGTTGGCGCGGAGAATCCAGCAGGCGGCGCCGGCCACGGGCCGGGCGCTCCTGATCGCGGGTATCGTCGCCAATCTCCTGGTGCTGTGCTACTTCAAATATTCGGATTTTCTGCTGTCGATCGTCGAAGGGCGCAGCCCCGGCGTGCCGGACGTACCGCTGGCGCTGTCGTTCACGACATTCGTCCAGATCGCGTTTCTGGTCGAGGTGTCGCGTCATCCGGCTCCGATCCGGTTTCCCGGCTATGCGATGTTCGTGTCGTTCTTTCCGCATCTCATCGCCGGGCCGATCGTGCGCTGGAACGAACTCGGTCCGCAGTTGGATGAGGCGATCCGCTATCGGGTGAACTGGACCAACGTCGCGCTCGGGCTGACGATTTTCTGTCTCGGGCTGGCGAAGAAAGTGCTGATCGCCGACAACCTCTCGCCCTATGTCGGTCTGGTCTTCGATGCCGCGGCCGCCGGCGTGCCGGTGACCGGCGTCGCTGCCTGGGGCGCGTCGATCGCCTATTCGCTTCAGCTCTATTTTGATTTCTCGGGCTACTCCGACATGGCGATCGGGCTTGGCCTGCTGTTTAACCTTCGCCTGCCGCTGAATTTCGCAGCGCCGTTCCGCGCCACCAGCATCATCGATCTGTGGCGGCGCTGGCACATCACCCTGTCCCGCTTCCTGCGGGATTTTGTCTATGTGCCGCTCGGCGGCAACGCCGGGGGGCCGGCGCGGCGTTCGCTCAACCTGTTTATCACGATGGTGCTCGGCGGCCTGTGGCACGGCGCGAACTGGACCTTTATCGTGTGGGGCGCCTTGCAGGGCGTGTTCCTGACCCTCAATCACGCATGGCGGTCGTGGAGGGGGCCGGGGAGGGCTTCGCCTGCGGGCAGGCTGGTCGGCTGGCTGCTCACCTTCGGCGCCTTCGCGGTGGGCATGACATTCTTCCGCGCGCCGAACATCGAGACCGCGTGGCACATGGTAGCCGCGATGACCGGTTTCGGTCATGCGCCGGTCGCCGAACTGCGCATTGCCGATCACGACGGATGGCTGATCGCCAAGGGATATGTGTCGGATGTGTTTGTCCGCACCTGGCTCGGGGCGCACTGGACGGTGCTGGCCTCGCTTGTGACGGCGGTAGCCCTCGCGATCGCCCTATTCGTGCCCGATACGATGGAGATGGTGGACTATCGTGAAGACGAGCCCCATTCCAACTGGCGGCGCTCGGCGTGGATTTTCGCCTGGCAGCCGACTGTTCCTCGTCTGGCGCTGATAGTCGCGCTGTTCGCCCTGGTGTTCGCCAACATCAATACGTTCAGCGAATTCCTCTATTTCCAGTTCTGACGCAGGCTGTGATGACGCCACGCAAATTCGCTATCGGGCTGATCATCGCGGGCGGTGCGATGTTTGCGGGA
This sequence comes from Afipia sp., assembly GCA_017308495.1. Lineage (GTDB taxonomy): Bacteria > Pseudomonadota > Alphaproteobacteria > Rhizobiales > Xanthobacteraceae > Afipia. The sequence continues at coordinate 8,052 of JAFKES010000145.1, read as the reverse complement.
ACGGTCATTGCCAATGTGGTGATCGATCCCCACGCCGTGTTCGGCACCAAAATTTTCCCTCCGGCGAATGCCAACCAGCGCTTTGTCGTCTTCGAGGAGTGGCGGCACAACAGGGCTTCGGTCGATGCCCTGCTGTTTGGCTCGTCTCACGGCTACGCCCTCGACGAAAAGTATCTCGCCGAGCGCATGGGCGTGGAAGGGTTGAACAGCCAGATCGTTCCGGGCGGGGCGATCACCGATCATGTGCCTATTCTGTCCTATGTTCTGCGCCATCAGGAGGCGTCCGGGCGCAGGATCAGGAAGGTTCTGCTGCTGGTGGATATCGATTCAATCGGTGGCTATCCCTGCACCGACGTTGCGATCAATTGCCTGCTCCCGCCGCAGGTCACCGGGGCTTCCCGGGTAAATTTCTGGTGGCGTTATCTAACCGCCGTGAAGGTCGCGAACTGGCGCTCGGCGACGCGGCGGTTCATCGCCGGAGAGGACAATCCGCCCAATCGCTATATGCCTCCGCCGGGGCTGGATTTGGTCGCGGATGCCGCCGATGTCATCGCGGCCGAGGGTCGGCCCAAAGATGGTCATGCCCCGGCGGGATCGAAGCTGCGGCAATTTTCTCCATTGCCGGTGGAGCCCACCGACGCCGCCGCGCGCGTGCGTAGCCATTGGGTGACGCGCCGCCCCAATCTCGACCGCCATTTCGCACTGCTTGAGAAGTTCGTGCAGCTTTGCGCCGAACATGGCGTCCAGCTCACGGTTGCGACGACGCCGATCGAGCGCTCGAAGCTGGACAGTTTCACACCCGGCGATCTTGAGGCGGTCAGGGAGCGGCTGAACCGGATCACCGATCTGTGGGATTTCTCCATGCCGGGGCTGGTGAGCGATCGGCCGGAGCTGTGGATCGACACCGGCCACTACAAGCCCGCCATCGGCACCATGATGATCGTCCGGATGTTCGGGGGAAGCGCGCCGGTTTTCCCCGGCTTCGGGCGGTTCTTGCCCCGGCTGACCGATCCGCCGAAAAGCGCTGCGGCGAAATAAGACAGTCTTACTGACTAATCTTTGGCGTTGCGACATCCTCGCTTTCTCGTCTAGAAGGACCACACGAGGCGCTTCGGCAACCATCCGTCAATGGATCGGGCCGATCATGCGCTGCTCGGGGAATGGAACGATGATTCGCGGCGGCATTCAGGGACAGCAGGAAACGGCGGCGCATGCTGCTGGTTTCATTGCGATTCCGGCTGCGCTGGCGGCGACCCTGCGTTCGTCCCTTCCTGGCGGGCTCCTGCTTCTTAGCTGCCCCTGAGAGCCGTCTGGGCATGTATGCCTGGGCACTCAGGGGTTTGACGACAGCAGCGAAACCCGAGCGCCCCGCAGCGGCGCATTTGACCGAAGGATGACCCCCATGACCACCCAAACCCAGTCCGACAAGGACCGCGTCGTTATTTTCGACACCACCCTGCGCGACGGCGAGCAATGCCCCGGCGCGACCATGACCTTCGAGGAAAAGCTCGAAGTCGCCGAGCTGCTGGACGACATGGGCGTCGATGTCATCGAGGCCGGTTTCCCGATCACCTCGGAAGGCGATTTCCAGGCGGTGAGCGAGATTGCCCGCCGCTCCAAGAACGCGGTCATCGCCGGCCTGTCCCGCGCCCATCCCGCCGACATCGACCGCTGCGCCGAGGCGGTGAAGTTCGCCAAGCGCGGCCGCATCCACACCGTGATCGCGACCTCGCCGCTGCACATGCGGGTGAAGCTGAACAAAACCCCCGAGCAGGTGATCGCGACCTCGGTCGCCATGGTCGAGCGCGCCCGCAACCAGATCGATGATGTCGAGTGGTCGGCCGAGGACGGCACCCGCAGCGAGATGGACTTCCTCTGCCGGATCGTCGAGGCGGTCATCAAGGCGGGCGCGACCACGGTGAACATTCCCGACACGGTCGGCTACACCACGCCGGACGAATATACCCATTTCATGCGCACGCTGATCGCGCGCGTGCCGAATTCGGACAAGGCGGTGTTCTCCGTCCATTGTCACAACGATCTCGGCATGGCGGTGGCCAATTCGCTGGCGGGCATCGTCGGCGGCGCGCGTCAGGTCGAATGCACCATCAACGGCATCGGCGAGCGCGCGGGCAACGCCGCGCTCGAGGAGATCGTGATGGCGATGAAGGTGCGCAACGACAAATTCCCGTACTGGAACCGGATCGACACCACGATGCTGACCCGCGCCTCGAAAGTGGTGTCGGCGGCAACCTCGTTCCCGGTGCAGTACAACAAGGCCATCGTCGGCCGCAACGCCTTCGCCCACGAGAGCGGCATCCATCAGGACGGCGTGTTGAAGGACGCATCGACTTACGAGATCATGCGGCCGGAAATGGTGGGGCTCAAGCAGTCGTCGCTGGTGCTGGGCAAGCATTCCGGCCGTCATGCTTTCATCCACAAGCTGGAGGAACTGGGCTACAAGCTCGGTCCCAACCAGCTGGAGGATGCTTTCGCGCGGATGAAGGCGCTGGCCGACCGCAAGAAGGACATCTACGACGAGGACATCGAGGCGCTGGTCGATCAGGAGATCGCCCATTCGCACGATCGCATCCATCTGTTGTCGCTGTCGGTTATCGCCGGCACGCGCGGGCCGCAGCGCGCCACCATGAAGCTCGATGTCGACGGTCAAACGAAGATCGAGGAGGCCGAGGGCAACGGTCCTGTGGACGCGGTGTTCAACGCCATCAAGTCGCTGGTTCCACACGACGCCAAGCTGGAATTGTATCAGGTCCATGCGGTGACCGCCGGGACCGACGCTCAGGCCGAGGTTTCGGTCCGGCTGTCGCAGGACGGGCGCTCGGTGACCGCGCGGGCGGCTGACCCCGACACGCTGGTGGCTTCGGCCAAGGCGTATCTCAGTGCCCTGAACAAGATCGTCATGAAGAAGCAGCGCGACACGCCGGTGGCCACGGCGGCTGCCGGTCACTGACAGCCGTTCTGCCTGAAGTTCGCATGAACGCGGCGTCCCGGTCCGGGGCGCCGCGTTTTGCGTTGCGGTAATTCCAAATAATACCCCCTTCTAACGGGCAATGGTCTTGACCGCCCCGGCCTGCGATGATCCGTTTCATCTTAATTAAAGGCGGAGTCTCCGGCGACGTTGGGGACTCCCAATATTGTCTCGGGAGGACAAATGAAAAAACTCATCGCCATCGCGGCGTCGGTTGCTGCGCTTGCACTCGTGGGGCCGGCAGCGGCCCAGTCCCCGATCATCATCAAGTTCAGCCACGTCGTGGCGCCGAATACGCCGAAGGGGCAGGGCGCGGAGAAGTTCAAGGAGCTCGCCGAGAAATACACCAACGGCAAGGTGAAGGTGGAGGTCTACCCCAACTCGCAGCTTTACAAGGACAAGGAAGAGGTCGAGGCGCTGCAGCTCGGCGCGGTGCAGATGCTGGCGCCGTCGCTCGCCAAGTTCGGCCCGCTCGGCGTCAAGGAATTCGAGGTGTTCGACCTGCCGTATATCCTGCCGGACAAGGCGGCGCTGGCGCGCATCACCAAAGGCCCCATCGGCAAGGGCCTTCTGGCCAAGCTGGAGCCCAAGGGCATCATCGGCCTCGCTTACTGGGACAACGGCTTCAAGATCATGACGGCCAACCGGCCGCTGATCCATGTCGCGGATTTCCAGGGCCTCAAGATGCGCATCCAGTCGTCGAAGGTGCTGGAAGCCCAGTTCCGCGCGCTGGGCGCGATCCCGCAGGTGCTGGCGTTCTCCGAAGTCTATCAGGCGATGCAGACCGGCGTCGTCGATGGCAACGAGAACACGCCGTCGAACGTCTACACCCAGAAAATGAACGAAGTGCAGAAGCACATGACGATCTCGAACCACGGCTATATCGGCTATGCCGTGATCGTGAACAAGAAGTTCTGGGACGGCCTGCCGGCGGACGTGCGCACGCAACTGGAAAAGGCGATGGCGGACGCCACAGAGTTTTCCAACAGCATCTCGCAGAAGGAAAACGATGACGCCATCGCGGCCATGAAGAAAGCCGGCACCACCACCTTCCACGATCAGACACCGGAGGAGAAGGCGGAGTGGATGAAGGCGCTTGAGCCGGTGACGCAGGACATGGCGTCGCGCGTCGGCAAGGATCTGATCGCGGCGTTCAAGAAGGAAGCCAGCGCCAAGTCGAACTGAGACGTCTGGCTGAGACGTCCAATCAACAAGACCAGCCGAACGGCGGTCAACCGTGAGAAAGGGATGTGGTCCGCTTTGTCAGGATCACATCCCGCTCGCAGGGCCAAGCCGGGTGCTGGCAGGGGATCGAACGCGCAAAAGCGCGGATGGCGGGGTGGGGACAAGCCTTGAAAATATTGATGCGGATCCTCGATCGTCTTGAGGAAACCCTGATCGCAACGCTGATCGCGGCCGCGACGCTTGTGATCTTCGTCGCCGTCGCTCACCGCTACACGACGGATTTCGTCGTTGCCCATCGCACCTGGCCGGGCGCGATGGCGACCTATCGTTTCCTTAGCGGCATCCATCTGTCGTGGGCGCAGGAATTGTGCATCTACATGTTCGTGTGGATGGCCAAGTTCGGCGCGGCCTACGGCGTGCGCACTGGTATCCATGTCGGCGTCGACGTTCTCGTCCTGGCGCTGAAGCCGGAGCGGCGCAAGATGGTGCTGCTGTTCGGCCTGCTGTGCGGGGCGCTGTTCACCGGCATCATCGGCACCATGGGTGCGAAGTTCGTGATCGGCCTGTCGTACACCGACCAGAGCACTCCCGATCTCGAATGGCCGAGCTGGGTCGTCTATCTCTGCATCCCGCTCGGCTCCTATCTGATGTGCTTCCGTTTCCTCCAGGTCGCCTGGCACTACTGGAAGACGGGTGAACTGCCGCATCACGATCATACCCAGGTCGAGGGCATCGAAGTCGATGATGCTATCGGCCCGACGCCCGAGGGCGTGCGATGACTACGTTATTTATCTTCGCGCTTCTCATCGCGCTCATGCTCACCGGCATGCCGATCTCGATCGCGCTCGGCCTGACGGTGCTGACCTTCCTGTTTCTGCTGACCAGCGTGCCGATCGAGGCGGTAGCGCTGAAACTGTTCACCGGCATCGAGAATTTCGAGATCATGGCGATCCCGTTCTTCATCCTGGCCGGCAATTTCCTGACCCATGGCGGCGTCGCCAGACGCATGATCAATTTCGCCACCTCGATGGTGGGGCACTGGCATGGCGGCCTCGGCCTCGCCGGCGTCATGGCCTGCGCGCTGTTCGCAGCGATTTCCGGATCGTCGCCGGCCACCGTCATCGCCATCGGCTCGATCATGCTGCCGGCGATGGTCCAGCAGGGCTTTCCCAAGCAGTTCGGCGCCGGCGTCATCACCACGTCGGGAGCGCTCGGCATCCTGATCCCGCCGTCCATCGTGATGGTGATCTATGCGGTGGCGACCGGCGGCAGCGTAGCTCTCGGCCCAAGCGGCGAGCGGGTGACGTCGGCCTCGGTCGGCCAGTTGTTCATGGCGGGCGTGGTGCCGGGCCTGATGCTGGCGACGCTGCTCGGCCTCACCACCGTCTACCGCGCCTGGAAGTTCGACTATCCGCGCCTGCCGCGGGCGAGCTGGGGCCAGCGCCTCAAAGCCTTCCGCGAGTGCGTCTGGGGACTGTCGCTGATCGTCGTGGTGCTCGGCGGCATCTATGCCGGCCTGTTCACCCCGACCGAGGCCGCCGCCGTCAGCGCCGTGTATGCGTTCTTCATCGCGATCTTCATTTACAAGGACTTGAAGCTGAAAGACATCCCGCGCGTGCTGCTCGGCTCCGCCAACATGAGCGCGATGATCCTCTACATCATCACCAATGCGGTGCTGTTCTCGTTCCTGATGACCAGCGAGCAGATACCGCAGCAACTGACGGCGTGGATGCTGGACAAGGGCGTCAACTGGGTGACGTTCCTGATCTTCGTCAACATCCTGCTGCTCGCCGCCGGCAACGTGATGGAGGCAAGTTCCATCGTGCTGATCACCGCGCCGATCCTGTTCCCGATCGCGGTCAAGCTCGGAATCCACCCGGTGCATCTTGGCATCCTGATGGTGGTGAACATGGAGGTCGGCATGTGCCATCCGCCCGTCGGCCTCAATCTTTATGTGGCCTCGGGCATCGCCAAGATGGGCATCACCGAACTCACGGTCGCGGTGTGGCCGTGGCTGTTGACGATGCTGATGTTCCTCGGCGTCGTCACCTTCGTGCCGGAGATATCGCTGTGGCTGCCGCGCGCACTCGGCATGCTCTATTAACGGACGTTCACCAACGTATCCAAAGCTTAAGTTGTAAAAGAGTGCCCGGATGCCATCCTCCGGGCACTTCTACTTTGGAGATGCCCCATGAAGAAAGCAGTCCTCGCCGCCGTCGCGGCCGCCACGATCCTCGGCTCGCATGCCGTTTATGCGCAGAACCGCGCGCCTCAGCCTCCCCGGATGACCACCGAAGATCGGGCGGCGTTCCTTGATGCGCGAATGGCCTCGATCAAGGCCGGGCTGCAACTGACCGCGGATCAGGAAAAACTGTGGCCGCCAGTCGAGACGGCGCTGCGCGATTTCGCCAAGCAGCGCGCCGCCGAGCGGGATGCCCGCATCAGCGAGCGTGATGCGCGCCGGGCGGAGCGGCGGCAGCAGCAGCAGAATGCGGGCGACAATGCGATCCGGACGCCGCGCGATCCGGTGGCGCGTTTGCGTTCCGAGGCGGACAGCATGACCACGACTGCCGCAGGGCTGAAGAAGATCGCGGACGCCACCGAGCCGCTCTACAAGACCCTCAATGACAGCCAGAAGCGTCGTTTCTCGGCCCTGACCCGGTTGGGCGGCGGCGGCGACTGGTTCGGGCGCGGCTTCGAGCGGAGCCGGGACGGCGATAGGCCCGATCGCAATCGTGGTCGTCATCACCGCGGCTGGCGCGGGGATCGCGGCTGACACGCCGGCCGGCGGCACTTTGCGCCCCCGGCACCTGCGCTCAGGTTGACTGGTTCAAGAAAAACCGCCGGCTTTCCGGCGGTTTTCGCCTTTCCGGGGCACCTGAATTCATTTTGTTTTCGCTGCGGAAAATATCGTCACATTGCTGGACATGCGGGGTTCGCTTTGCTAAACGACGCCGTCCCGTGAGGGAATTCCGGTTGGATCCGGGCGCATAGCTCAGTTGGTAGAGCAGCTGACTCTTAATCAGCGGGTCCCAGGTTCGAGCCCTGGTGCGCCCACCAATGTTTTCAAAGACATAGTGGAATCCAGCACCGAACCAGTTGGGCCGGTTTGCAATTGTTGTGCACCACCGGTCTTCGCATTCCGTTTAACAGTCGCCGGCCCGGCCACATCGAGCGCGGCGCCAGGGTGGTGAGCGTCACGATTCGACGCCTTTGAGGTCGTGACCGGTGGTCGCCGCGCTCCGCAGCACGACGCAGCCTGAGGGGCCAGTTCGCAGAGGCGTTCAGTGCCGGGTGGTTTGTTGCCGGCCGAATAGATAGCCGATCGCGGCGACGATCAGGAGCAGAACCGCACTGAAGAAATCCGGAGAGACCGTTTGAGGGTTGCCAGACGGAACCAATTTCGGAACGTTTGCTCCGAGGAAATACCAGCCGACGCAGATGACAGCGGCAAGGACGATCAGACCCGCAAGCCCGCTGCCTCCAAACCAGCCTGATGCGCCAACGGCGGGCTCCGGTGCGTGCCGTTGACGGACCGGCTGCGGGTTCGATCCCGGGAGGGTGGGTTCTGTTGTCCGATCCACGACCCGGGGCGACTCCGTTTCATTGCCTGCGCCGGACTGGTTCTTGATCTCTTCGGCGAAGCGTTTGAAGAAAGCGGCCGACATCTGTCTGGCCGTCGCTTCGATCAATCGGCCGCCGAGCTGCGAGAGCTTGCCGCCGATCTCTGCCGACACGTCGTAGTGGAGGAGGGTGGCGTCTCCGTCGGCTTCAAGCCGGACGACGGCGCTCCCTTTGGCGAATCCCGCGACGCCGCCCTGACCCTCGCCGGCAATGCGATAACCGTTCGGAGGGTCGAGGTCGGACAGGGTGACCGC